>JAUXWY010000384.1 GCA_030681235.1 Pirellulaceae bacterium
ACGCTTTTTTCAGCCACTCGCCGGCTGAAGCCGGTACACCAGCGCTCGCTAAACCGATACCGCCATGGGGTATCGGATTCTCGAATTCGGACGCTCCCCCAAGTCGGGAATTTAATTCAGGACAAATCCTAAATCGCTAGGTCTTTACTCACCGTTTCATGCGCATCAGGACCACGCCGACGATGATGGCTAGTCCGCCGATAAATTGGGCGGCGAGCATTGGTTCACTCAAGAAAATCCAACCGCCTACCACCGCCACCAAGGTCACCACGTTCTGGTAGACCCCGGCTCGTGAGCCGCCGACGTGTCGGACGCCATAATGCCACGTCGCATAGGCGATCCCGGTCGAAATCAATCCCGAATATAAAATCGCGATCGCGATGGAGGGCACCAACAGCTGTTGCCATTCTTCCTGCACGTAAGGGGCACAGACCAAAAAGTGGAGCGGCATCGTGATCAAGCTACTGAGAAACGCCAAACGCAGCGGGCTGGTTGTTTGCAGCAACGGACGGCTAACCACTGTGGCGCCCGCCCAAGTCATGGCCCCGCACAAGATAAACAAGTTACCCAACAAGTAACCAGCTGAAAAATCAATGGTTGGATTCTGCAATAACACAAACAGTGTGCCGACAAACGTCACACCCAGCCCCAACCAAGCCATGATCGGCAATCGTTCGGAGATGAACAAGAACGAGAACATGGCGGTCCACATCGGCATCGATGAAAGCAGCAGCGCGGTGTTGCCCGCAGTCGTTCGGGAGATCCCCAAGAAGAACAAGACTTGGTACAGGAATCCGTTCAAGAAGGCGAACAAAAAAAACCAACGCCACGGGAACTTCGCCGTTGTCTTTGGACGGTAGCGAGCCTCCATCCAGGCCAATCCGCCCAAGACCATGGTGGCCAACGTCAAACGCGACGCATTGAATAACCAGGGATTGATGTGTCCCAAGGCCAACTTAACCACCAGGAGATTCGCGCCCCACGAAAGCGCCGTGAACCACAAACATAGTTCGGCTTTCCAAGCCGCGCTCAGTCGTGCGGTGGGCGGAGCCGGCAATTCAAAAGGTGCCGTCGCAGTATCCGAAGAATAATGCACGACCGCGCGATCCAATTCGGGATCGCGCGGTTCGCAGATTGGACTGACCGTTCCGCCGGTGTCCGCTGGGAACGACCGCGAGTTGTGCTCCAAATTGAAGTCTTTCGAACTATCCGTCACGATTGACCTTTTCCAAAATCTCTTTCAATCGCGCCCAAGCCTTTTCCCGACCGACGCGATTGGCTTCGTTCGCATCGGGGGCCTCACCGGCTCGCATGAAGCCATGCCCGGCACCGTCGTAGAGCACTGCTTCATAGTTTTTGTCGGCTTCAATCATCAGTCGGTCGGATTCGGGAATGGTCGCATTGACTCGCGCGTCATTGCCGCCATAAAAGCCCACGACCGGGCACTTGATCTTGGCGATGTCCGTGGCTGCCGTTGGCCCCGAGCCATAAAACGGCAACGCCGCTTTGATCGAGTCGTTGTTCGTCGCGAAGCGAAACGTCTGGCTACCTCCCCAGCAGAACCCGGTCACGACCACCTTGCCATTGCACGCCGGCAACTCACGCACATGGGCCACGGCCGCGTTCAGGTCTTTGGTGATTTGATCGGGAGGCAAACTGCCGATCGCTTTGCGAGCCGCATCAACACTGTCAAACGAGGACGTGTTCCCGCCGTCCGGTCCAGCGCCTGACAGCAAGTCCGGAGCAATCGCGATGTAACCTGCCTCGGCCAATTGATCTGCCACGCCACGCACCCAATCGGTCAAGCCGAAGATCTCATGAATGACGACGACCGCGGTCGCTTTTTCGGCGACTTCTGGGAAAACCACAAAGGCATCCACTTTCCGTCCTTCGTGCTCCAGGACGACCCATTCGCCGTGCCGAGGCGATTTTTCCAATCGTTCTTTGGCCCAATCTTGAGCGCTCGCCAAATTCCACTGGCTCAACACGATCAAGGCCAAGATCCAACGATAACTATTTCGCCATTGATTCTGCATGATGTTTCTCCGACAGGGGTTGAGGGCGTCTAGGAATCCCAATTCATTCCAGGCATTTTCGATTCGGGAACGGTTAACACGTCGCTTTCCATCGAAGCGACCGGGAACGAACAGTAGTCAGCCGCATAATAACCGCTCGGGCGATGATTGCCACTGAGTCCACACCCGCCAAACGCCAACTTTCCGCTGGCCCCTGTCGTTTGCCGATTCAGGTTGACCACGCCAGCCCGAATCGTGGCGATGAACTCGTCCCAATCGCTCAATTGTTGCGTCAATAGTCCTGCACTCAAGCCATACTTGGTTCGATTGGCCAGAGCAATGGCGTCGGTCAAAGACGCCACTCGATACACTTGCAAAACGGGACCAAAACATTCCTCGTCAGGAACATCACGGGCGTGAGTCATCTCGATCAAGCCTGGCGTTACCAGAGCGGTTTGGTTGTCCACCGCGCGTGGGGTCAGCAGCGACGTTCCACCTGCGGCCTGTAATTGTTGCCAAAACTCGAAAACTTGCCGCCCGGCCTGGGGCGAGATCAGACTGCCCATGAACGGTTCGGGTTGTTGATCGAACCAGCCAACGGACAGAGTCGCGGCGCGCCGCGACACTCGTTCCAACAGGTCGGACGTGTTTTCATCTTCGACCAGAATCAAACGCCGCGCGCAGGTACATCGCTGTCCCGAAGTGATGTACGCTGAAAGAAGAATCTGATAAACCGTCGCATCCAGGTCGGCAACTTTTGAAACCACCAGCGGATTATTGCCGCCCATTTCCAGAGCCAAAATCTTTTGTGGCTGGGCGGCAAATTGTTGGTGGAAGAATTTTCCGGCGCTGCTGCTGCCCGTGAACAACAGCCCATCGATTTGCGGATGTTGAATCAGCGCCGCACCGGTTTCGCGACCGCCCTGTACTAGATTGATGACGCCCGGTGGCAACCCCGCCTTTTCCCAAGCTGCCGCCATCCATTGGCCAACGGCCGGAGTTAATTCGCTGGGTTTGAACACCACGGTATTGCCCGCCAAAATCGCTGGTACGATGTGACCGTTGGGCAAATGAGCCGGAAAGTTGAAGGGCCCCAATACCGCCAGGACCCCGTGCGACTTGAACCGCGTGATCACTCGTTCGCTACCGGTAAGTTCGCCCTGGGTATCGCGGCGAGTTTGCAGAGCCGAGATCGACAGATCCACTTTGCCCGCGACGGTTGCCGCCTCGGACTTCCCTTCCCAGAGCGTTTTGCCGGTCTCGCGCGCAATCAGTAAAGCCAACTCGGCCGAATGTTGTTGGACGATGGCCTGATAGGCTTTGACACAAGCGACCCGTTGTTCCAATGTGGAACGTTGCCAAGCCGGCCATGCCGCGCGAGCCGCGCTGACCGCAGCGTCGACCTGCTCGACACTCGCGGCGGTTCCACGCCACACCACGTGGCGCTGACAAGGTGAAGTCGATTCCCACGGATGCTGACCCCCGGACGATGACTCCGACGCGACGATCCCAGCACCGGCGTGCCATTGTCCGTTGATCCAGTTTGCTCCCGTGACGGTCAAGCGAGCAGACTGAGCCGAAACAGAAAACTGATCCCAGGCGTTCATTTGAGATTCTCTTCGTTAGACTGGGGCGATCCGGACAAGGTCACCGATGCGAAGATTCAACGCGTCGGCCATTTCCGGGCTAAGCGTCACTTCGTCGCCATGTATTTCGACCCGACCGATCACGGCCAAATATTGACTGCCCGGTCGCGCGGCCACGTGCAGCGTTTGCGATTCCACGGCCGCAGTCCGCACGAGCGAATAGCGACGGCTCTGCGCGATCGAAGCAATTTCGGCAGTCTTCGCGTGCACCACTGGTCCGCCGTCGAAGATGTCGACAAATCCCTGGTACGTGAAACCCTGCTTTTGCAACATCGCCAATGCCGGCCGAGTGTCCTGATGGACCTGGCCCACGACCTCGCGCGCGTCTTGCGGCAGCAACGGCAAATAAATCGGATGGGTCGGCATGAGGTCCGCGACGAAGTTTTTCGACACGGTCAACAGCATCACTGCCCGAGGGAACGCGATCTGAAAGAAATGACGGCCCAACGCATCCCAAAATGGCGACCGACCTTGTCGATCGATAACGCCGCGCATTTCGGCGATGGTGATGGCATCAAACCGATCCGGAAACTCGGCCATGTACAAGAAACGCGACAAGGACAACAGCTTGCCGTTCCCTTTGCCCCAATACTCGGGCGACAAGAACAAGCTTCCGATTTCGGTTGGTCCGTCGTGTTCCTTGTTCAAGTGCAAGACATCGATTTCGCGGTACACACCCAGTTCCTTAGATTCGTGAATCGACTTTTCAATTTTGTACGCGTAGAAAGGTTCGTAGCCGCCGACTTTCGAGTAGATCGAACTGGTGCCAACCACCTTTCCAGACTCCAAGTCCTCCATGACAAAAACGTAGGGCAGGCCGGCCCTTTTTTGCGAGAGCCGCCGAAAGGCAAACGTCGAGTTCTCCAATCGGTCCTGCAACTGATCTCGAGTGATCTTGAGCGAGGTCAATCCATCATCCGACCGTAGGATCAACTCATAGAGCGGATCCAGATCAGCGTCCACGGCAGGTCGCACGCGCAGCATCGGATTATCCTTGGCGACTGGCGACCATTGCGGCCACAACCAGTTCCAGAATTCGGCACGCCTCGTGAATATGCTGCGGCTCTGTCACCAACAGAGGCATCAAGAAACGCAATCGCGAGGGAGCGTCTCCGGCGATGAACCCCATCAAGCCCGCTTCGTAGAGCTTCATGGTCAACTCCTTCGCACTGGCTGCCGACCCGTCAAAGGGCGTCAAGCCGACCATGCCGCCCAAGCCGTAAGGTCCGTTCAAGCTGCCCGGATACTTGGCCTCGATGGCTTTGATTCCGCTCACAAACAGATCGTGCAACCGCATCGTTTTGCTGGACTCGGGAGCAGGTGTAAAATGCCCGCCTTCCACCAAGCCGCGGACGATCTTCAGCCCAGCCATAATCGAGGCACTGTTGCCGGTGAAGGTCTGGCTCACGAGACCAGGTTTCGGCTTGTAGTTGGACGTAAACAGAGTCGCGCAAACTTGAGTGATCTTGCCGATCGTCACTATGTCGACCAACGAGTCCAGTTCGAAGTATTGAAAAGCAAACGGTCGATTCGTGCGAGAAAACGTTTGCACTTCGTCGCAAATCACGGCAATGCCCAATTCGCGAGCTCGTTGAGCGAGGGTTTGGAAGAACTCTCGCGAGCCGGCGTAGTAGCCGCCCTCCCCCGCGATCAACTCCATCCACAGGTTGGCATGTTGTTTCGGATACCGAGCAACTTGTCTCTCAAAGATGTCCATCGTCCGCTTCAGACTACCACTGGGATCACGGTGATCAAAAAACGGTAAGTAGTCCACGGTGGTGGTTACCGGTAGGCCAACGCGGTAACCCGGTCGATCGGTCATGTTGCTCAACGCGATCGTTCGTCCACAGAAGCAATTTTCGAAGGCAAAGACGCGGTTCGCCGGTGCGTTCTTTTGATAGGCGATCTTGAGGGCGTTTTCATTGGCCATCGCTCCGCTGGTTGTCATGACACAATGCTGCAAGTCGCTGCCGGTTTCGGTCGCCAACTTCACCAACAGTTCCGTCAACTCGACCGAGGGCTCGTTTTGTTGCAAGTTGCCTTGCATGACGGTATCACAAAGGACTGCGTCGATGCCAACCCCGATCATTTCTGGATTGGAGTGCCCCATGCCGTGGACGCCGATCCCCGTGATCATGTCCAATTTGACGCTGCCATCGGCCAACTCGACGTAGGGACCGTTCCCCAAACCGGCGGAAAGGTACGGGAAATATAGAGTGCCGCCCCGCAGTCCCTCGAACTTGGCGACCTTTTCGGCGTAGCCCGACGTCAAATCTGGGCGCGGTGGACGAACCTGGTTCAGCTCCTTCTGATGATCGCGGACCGCTTGGGTCAGGAGTTCTTTGGCCTGAGCAATTCGAGGGTCGAGAGCCAATCGTTGGGCGGCCAACAGGGTCGGGGCGTGATTTTCGGACACAGAATTCTCCATCCAGACGAGACGTTTCGGTTACGGCGCTGACGATCGGTTCAACCGGACGGCCTCCAACCAGTCGAGTCGCTCGCTTGGTATTTCAGCATGGGCCCGATTCTGGCAAATATCTCAAATTGCGGCTAGTGCCGTGTCACAGCATATTTTTGGGGCTAATCGGTCACAGCCCAAACGCGGGCCGCCGCAAATTTGGCAGGGTGGAACCTTCCTTCAACGAACCGTACAATGACGCCGCACGGAGAGGCTGGGTTCGGCCTCGAATCGCAAATCTCTTGTCGTCTTTTCGAAAGGGCTCGCATGTCCAACTCGTTGACCTCTTTGATCCAATCGGGCACCAAGTTATGGCTGGACAGCATTGATCCCAAACTGGTGGGCGTGGCCAAGGCGGACGGAGCGACCGGGGCGACTTCCAACCCGATCATCGTGTCGGATCTGCTCAAGTCAGGACGATTCGACGAAGAAATCGGCGAGTTGATCTCAGGGGGCTGGGACAACGAAGCGATTGCTTGGGAGATGACCGATCGGTTGGTCCGCGATGCTCAAGCAGTTTTTTACGAGGTTTGGGTCCGCTCGCAGGGAAACGATGGGTACGTCAGTTTTGAACTGGACCCTTTGATCGAAGACCCCCATCGAGGCCTGTCTCTGGAACAACAGATTGCCGCGTATATCGATTTGGGCAAAAAGTGGTCGGAGGGTCATGAAAACCGCATGATCAAAGTTCCCGCCACGGCGGGGGGACTGGCCAGTGTCGAGGAGTTGGCGGCAGCCGGCATCCCTCTGAACGTCACGCTGATTTTTTCGCAGCGACAATATGAAGCCGCCCGCGATGCGGTGTGGCGCGGTGCTCAACGGGCCCAAGCCTTCCCGCGATTCAAATCGGTCTACAGCATTTTTGTCTCAAGAGTCGACGTGTACACCGAGAAGCACGTGCCGCAACTCGGACAGGCTCAAGGGTTGGTCGGGATCGTGAATTGTCAACGAATCTGGGCGTTTAATCAAGCGTTTTGGAAAAACAAGCAATTGCCCCTGGCTCAAGAAATTGTCTTCGCCAGTACGGGAACTAAAAAGGCTTCGGATCTTCCCTGGAAATACGTCGCGGCGTTGGCCGGCAGCGACATCCAAACAAATCCGCCCGCCACAAATCGGTTGGCAGCCGACTCCGGTGTGACTTTTACGCGGGAAGTCGATCGTCTGCCTGGTGCTGAGGTGCTGGCGGAAATCGATCGTTGGGTCGATCCCGTTCACTTGGAAGCGACGCTGATGGACGAAGGACTGGCAAAATTCGCGCAGCCGCACCAAGATTTGTTAGCGTTGATCGAACACAAACGCGCCAATCTCGTAGGCTGAACAACCGCTGCGGTCAACTATCGAAACCCCCGTAGCAGAACTGACCCGTATTGGAATCGTCCCGTCGCGGAACTCGCCAAGAGTTTCAATTGCCCGAATTCAATCCCCGGTGAGAACCGCTGATGAAGTTTAGATTTTCGCTGAAGCAAATTTTTGGGTTGGCCCTGATAGGGTCGATTTTTTGGACGATTCTTCTGGGCGCGTATTGGGAGTATCGTTGGGCCGTTGGCGCCACCATAGCCATGGCGTTGTTTGGATTAGTGGTTCTGTTGACCCTGGCATTTGTAATGGTTTTGGATCGTCTGGCATTTTTGATTCATCGTCGTTGATCTTGGGAGGTGGGAAGATGTGGCAGATGGTGTTTTCGTTTTTGATGGGAATCGCTTGGAACGCGGGCCAACGTGGGTTGGTGGTACCCGTATGGACTCATCCGGTTTGGCTCGGGCTCGTGTTGTGCCATGCGATCTTTGCGGGTCCTTCCAATGTCTCGGCCCAAGCAGTGCCAGGCGCCAGCTACCAAGTTCGCGTCAGCGATTACTACGGACAATTGAAAGAATCCGGCTACACACCGCTTCGGTTTACGATCACTCGGTACGGCACGGCCGTCAACGGGCCGGAAACGTTGTATGCCGGTCTCCAGGTTTCGGGATTTGGCTACGGTGACAATCGCGAAGTTCTCTCACGAGTAGATTTCACGGCCGGGCAAATAAGTGCGACGACCGAAATCAATTTCCCATTCCAAGACGGCTTCGTACGCAGCGCGGTTGTCTCGCGTGATGGTTCATTGTCTCCCAACCCCAGACGGGATTTGATCGCTTCGGTGACGTTGGCCGATTGGCTGTCCAATCGTCGTTGGAGTCGTACATCGACCGCGACGACTGACAGCCTCAGCGTCGCTCATTTTACCTCGACGGCGATGCTGGATACCGGTCTGCATGTGGATTCCTTTTATCACCCGGACTGGCGAGATCGACCACAGATGTTCAATGGTCCGACGGTGACTCCCAACCTCACGGCACCCGTACCAAACTTCAAGGAGTTGATCGATGTCACTGCTAACGATGCAAGCCGGTTGGTTCATTCCAATATGACCTTGCCGACGTCAACGGACCCGCAGGTGGCGGCCGCCATCGGCAATCGCTTCATCGTCAGTGGCGATTTTTCCGCGATCCCGTCAACGTGGTTGGGGCTAAGTCGAGTCGACATGTGCTTGTTGTCGGTCGAGGACTTGAGGATTTTGGCAAACCAACGGCCGGAAAAATTGGAAGTCATTCGCCAATGGGTGGTCGCGGGCGGTCGTCTGGTGATTCTGAACTGCCAAGCGGACTTTGCCGGCCTCGGTTCGATCGTCCCCAACCTGTCTTCGGCCGTCAAACCAACTCTCGAACCGGGACCGCAGCCATGGTCGATGTTGGATGAAAAACATGCGGATCGCCAGTTCGCTCTTTTTCAGTCGCAAATGAGTCCCTGGAAAGCGGAAATCTCGAATAACAACGCGCAGCAATCGTGGTCGAGGACGACGTACGATAATCCGATCAGTGACTGGATTCGCTCTCAGGACCTCACTCAACGGACGCAGACATTTTCAGGGACGCCCGCCAAGAATTCGCAAGACGCGGTCGCGGCCAACGCTCCGTTCCTGTTTACTGACTTTGGTACTGGGAAGATTATCGCCGTACCGACAGACGGGACTCAAGTGCCGCGCAAATACTGGTTCAAGATTCTGTTAGCGGCGTTTGGAAATCTACAGCCGACGTGTTTTGATGGCATCGGCGACAGGAATCATGCCTTTACGGGTTACTCCGACTTTGAATACAAGCGACTTGGGAAGCCACCTTGGATTCTGTTTTTGGTCATGATCACCATCTTTGCCGTAACGGTCGGGCCAATCGCCTTTTTTGTCCTAAAGCGAATGGGGCGAACACACTTACTTCTCGGTGTCGTGCCTTTGATTGCTTCGATCATCACATCGGGAATAGTGGGTTATGCCATGATTCAAGATGGATTTTCATTTCGCACGACTAGACTCAGTGTCACTTGGTTAGACACGCAAAACCAGACCGCGTTGACCCAAACCACTCAAATGGTTTACTCGGGGATTGCACCTGGCAGTTTCGAGCTCCCGCGTTCGACGGCCTACTACGATGACTCGGGGAAAGACTCGGGCAACTACGGTCGACAATCGCGTAACCAATTGCGAATGTCCTCGACTTCCGATCGTCAGACCATCAGTGGAACCAAAATTCAAGCGCGAACCAAGATTCAAGTCACGTCGTTTGATGTCAATCAATCGACCGGCCAGTTGTTGTTGTCGGCATCCCCCGATGGCTCCAAGTGGGAAGTGACCAATCAATTGGGGTTCCCGCTGGAAGTACTCATGGTTGAGACGCCTGTCGGGCTCATGTTGGCCAAGAACGTTGCCGTCGACGCCACCGCGACTTTAGGCACTGACCCTCAACTTAGGACCAAATGGCTGAATGAGTTCAATCGGCGAGGACGCGAAAATCAAGCGGCGATCCCCGAACTAATTCGGGGTGGTTGGTTTGGAAACGAAGATCGAATATCGAACGCGATAAATACTTTCTTCGATCCCGGAAAGATGCAGTCTGGATCGTTCCTGGCTGTTTCTTATCAACAGCCACTGGCGCGAAATCTACGCGAACGAACCTATCAAGATGAAGAATTGCATCTTACCAGCGGTCAATACCGCGCCATGACACTGCTGCCGAACATTCCTCCACCGACGACAACCAAGTCGAACGAGGCGAACGAGGCGAACGACGATTCGGAAGCCAACGATAAGATCGATAACGATATGGAGCAAAGTAATGGAGGGCAACAGCCATGAGCCAAGCGAGCGTTCCTACTCTTAAACAACCGGCCATTCAGATCAACCGGCTGACGCGGTACTTCGGAGAAACTCGAGCTGTCAACCAGCTTTCGTTGTCAGTGATGCCGGGCGAGGTTGTCGGATTTATCGGCCCCAATGGTGCGGGTAAAACCACCACCATGCGAATCCTCTCGACCCTGGACGAGCCCGACGAAGGTGACGCCTATGTCGATGGTTTTTCGGTGATCAACGATCCGGATCAAGTTCGATTTCGTTTGGGTTTTGTACCCGACGCCTACGGAGCTTATCCCAACGTGAGCTGCATCGAGTACTTGGATTTTTTTGCTCGGTCTTATGGGATCAAAGGGCGACGAAGGATCGAAGCGATCGAAAAAGTGCTCGAATTCACGCACATGCACCACATGGCCGACAAGCCGATGAACGGACTTAGCAAAGGCATGAAACAACGCCTTTGTTTGGGTCGGGCTCTGATTCACGAACCCACTGTCTTGATCCTGGATGAACCCGCAGCGGGCTTGGATCCCCGGGCGCGGATCGAACTCAAAGAAATGATCGTGTCGCTGGCAGAACAGGGCAAATCACTCCTGATTAGCAGCCACATCCTGTCCGAACTTGCCGAAATGTGCCATCGCGTGGCGATCATTGAACGCGGTGAGTTGTTGGCTTCCGGTACAGTCGATGAAATTCTCCGCAAGTCCTCCGGGCTGATTGAAGATCATCACGCCAATTTGGTTTCCGTGGCGGTCGAGGTGATGGACCAAGTGATGTCGGTCGCAAGCTGGTTGGAGCAACAACCGGAAGTCCAAGCGCTCCAAAGCAAGAATGGGGTGATCGAGTTCCTGTTTGACGAGGCACCGGCGGCCCGTTGTGACTTGCTTCGTCGAATGGTGGAAGCCAACTTGCCCGTATGCAGCTTTAGCGTGAAACGACGATCCTTGGAAGAAGTGTTCATGAACGTGACGAAAGGAAACGTCCAATGAGTGGGGCGACACATCGCATGTTGCAATCGGACCAGAGCCGGGTGGACCGCCTGGCGACTTGGTTTGCGGACCGGTGTAGTCCGATCTTGGTCAAAGAAGCTCGTCAAGCCATGAAGAGCTGGCACTTCCAGTGGACTTTCCTGTTGCTGCTGCTGGCAGTAGTGGGCTGGTCTTTTTTGGGGATCAGCACCGCGCTGTATGATAGCCGCGAAGAATCGGGCGGCATGTTGATGGCGGGTTACATGTTTATTTTGGGCTTTCCCCTTGGTGTCGTTTTGCCATTGGCCTCGTTTCGTTCCCTGGCTCGCGAATTTGACGACGAGACGATCCAACTGCTGTCGATCACCACCTTGAGTGCTCGGCGGATCGTTTTGGGGAAGCTGGGTAGTGCGGCTTTGCAGATGATCGTTTATTTGTCGGCTGTAGTGCCGTGTGTCGCATTTTCCTATCTCTTACGCGGGATCGATCTAACTCAAATTGCCATGTTATTGATGCTTGCGACCGTCGGCAGCATGTCGCTCTGTTGTTTGGGCCTGATGTTGGCAGGGTTCTCGCGACTGAAGTGGTTGGCGATCATGTTGAACTTGGGGCTGATGGCACTTTTGGGGTTCGTTTTTTTTGGCTGGTGTTCATTCAATGCGAGTTTCCAGTTTATGGGAGCTTCGCGAGACGTTTTCTTTGGCTCGACGGTATTTTTGGCAATCTTCGGCGGAACCGGTTATGTCGCGTTTGAATGTGCCACCAGCCTGATTTCCTTTCCGAGCGAAGACCGAAGCTCGCGAGTTCGCGCTGCCATTTCGCTGCAAGTGTTTCTTGTGGTCGCGGCGTTCACCGGTTTCATTTTTGGGCTGGAAGGACCGATGTACGAGATCCTATTGTACGGGTATCCAACATGTTTGGCCCACTACTATTGCTTGGTGGGCGCCATGATGGTTAGCGAGCAACCAGGTCTCTCCCAGCGAGTACGGCGTGGCTTGCCTCAAACCTTGCTGGGCCGACTTGCTTGGGGTTTGTATGTGCCAGGCCCTGGTCGTGGATACTTGTACGCATTGTCAGCCATTTGGTGTTGGAATCTGGGCATTTATTTGTTGCTGAATTCGGGATACATTTCGGTAAGTAGGATTTCCATGGTAGGTGTTCCAAACATCGCGTTGATATCCGACTACTATGAATTCCTCCCATTGATTGTCAACGTTGTGTTCGCGACCGCTTACTTGTCGTTTGTCTACTTGTTCATGCTGGTTTTTGGACGGTGGATCAAATACGGTCGTGTGTTAGCGGGAGTATTGCTGTTGGTTGTCGCCTACGCTTGCATGGCGATCGCGTGCACCACGATTGACGCCTTTATGTTTTGGGACCGAGGCTATTCGTATGAATGGAACGGCGTCGCCCAACTCTGGAATTGGCCCTATGTCCTGACGAGGATCGGCAGGTATGGCGATGACTTCGTTGGCACGGTCATGATTCAATCGATCCTTGCCCTGATGCTCGCTTCGGGCTGCTGCTGGCTGGCCTTGCGGGAATGGGTTGTAAAACCGACCCTGGTTCCGCAGCGCGTGCAAGAAGAAAGTAAACGCCGCGATTTGGCTCAAGTGGCTCACACGGAACCGACTTCGGCCTAGGGTTCGTTGGCCTAGGGTTTGTTTGCAGTGCCGCCTCAAAATCAACGGCGCCGATTCAAGCCGGACTAGCAAAGGATGAGCGTTCGACGAAGTTGTTCGTCGAACGCTCATTCCGGTTCGGAAAAGGCGAATCAACTTTTTGGCATTCGCCCGTTCGCCTCGTTCGGTTGAAGCGGGACTACCGAATGCGTTCCAGCATCTTTTCCATTTCTTGCCGCATTCGTTCGTGTTGCGCACGGATCTCGCCGATGCCGGGCATCTCGAAACCTTCGCCACCTGGGAAGCCGCCCCGGAACTCGCCTTTGCCAATTTCCACGAGTTTTAGATATTGCTCGTAGGCTTCAGGGTGCTCTTCCTTCAAATCTTCTTCGTTGACGGCTTCGTATTTTTTGACGGCCCGAACCGACAGTTCCACATCATTGCCATCGGCTACGGTGGGAAACGCTTCCAGAGCTTTGGCTAACTCCGGATGGGTCGATTTCAATTGCTCGACATCTTTGCGAGTGTAGGACTTCCCGATCTCCAAAAAGATGCCGTCGGAAGTTTCTTCCATCTTGAGCTGTTGATCACCTTCGGTCATGACGGTTGTAGTGACGCCGTTGTTGGAACTTCTCGAGTACGAAATGCCGCCGCTCGTCCCGCCTCCAAATTGTTGATTGAACTGCATTTGGATGGGCCCCCGCAGGCGGCCAATCCCACGCAATCCGCGAGGCAAAACCGCTTCTTCTTCGTCAACTTTCTGCTCTTGTCGCAGGACGGCCCCACGCGGCGGGGGCTCGTCTTGCTCTTGGGTCGGGTCTTGATTTGGCACCCAAGTCAACACCGTCATTCCACCTAACGCGGCCGCGCCCATCAGCCAAGTGACAATGCCTAATTGAGCCAATCCGCGTCGCTGGCGCATCAGACCCATCCCCCATTTTGTCAATCGCATCTTTTAGATTCCTTATCAAAACAGTGCCACGCCCCTCGTTCGATTTAACCTATACTCCGCAAGTTTGCCCCAAATTTGCGGAAAGTTTTGTAACAGCATTATCAGCGTACCGGTCCGCCTTGGCAAGTCAAAACCGCGACGTTGAAAACCTCCCTCGTAGCGAACCTCGGTCAGTCCGATCGGAGCTTCTGAAACGTTTAGCAAAAACCGTGCCTGACGACTTGGCAGGGGACTATCTTCCCGGTTCGTCCAGAAGGCGAAGGTGGTTCAGGGTCTGTTTGGTCGCCCTGGGCCGCCAAAGGCTGGGATGACCCAGGACGGAAAAGCGGGCGGAAGTTTCAATTGAGCCGGCCGCGGATTTCCGCAGCGTGGCAAGCTCAAACGCGGTGCTCGGATCGCTGTCTGTCCCCGGCAAAGGGCCTCCGGCCACTGCGAGGTCGGCTTGAAATCGTTCCGAAGCAACTCGAGCCAAGTCTCGCAAGACCTGGGGAGTGGCGGGACGTTCGTCCTCGGAATAAACCACATCGGGAGCCAGCCAGCGAGTCACTGCGTCCCAATGAGTCAGAATGACCGCCCCGGAAAACATGATCGACCCATTCGCTATTCCATCCTTGCGTCGAGCGTAGGCTTCATCCAATCGTTGAGCCACGCCACCGCGCGTGCCCCATTCGACCACGACCAACCGTTGTTGACGTTCCTCGATTTGCGACACGACAACATCTTCGAGTTCGACATCACCTTCGGCAAACACCAACGTGCCCAAACAGTTGTAGATGGTTTCGACGACCGGCTGGAGCTTTTCTTCGGCCAACTGCCGAGTCGCGGCGGTTGTCAGCAATCGCAAGCTGATCGTCGCTTGACTGGCGGTGATGCCAACTTGGGGATCGTTGCCGCGCCTGATCAGATCGGGCAGCAGACTTTCGACGTGGCTCTCTCCCGCACCAAATGTCTTGATGACCCGCTGCACTATAAATAGACGCTGATCAGCAAACTGCTGTTCGAGTATCGGGCGAATGCTGGCCAAGTACATCTCACGCATTTCAACCGGCACTCCGGGCAGGCAAAAGAAGGTCGTTTCATGCGCGGGACCTTTGATCTGCCAAAGAACTCCAGGAGCCGTACCATGCGCGTTGGGAATGGGTTGCGAGCCAAGGGGGAACATTGCTTGGAGCCGGTTGCTGTCCGGTGGCTCGATGCCGCGAGTCATGAAACGACGTCGGATGTCATCCCAACTCGGGTCGTGAAAATAAAGCCCCGCATCGAACGCCTCGGCCAGAGCTTGACGCGTCAGATCGTCTTGAGTCGGGCCCAATCCTCCGGTTACCAACACGACCTGAGAGCGCTGGGCGGCCAACCGGAACGCGGCCTTCATTGGCTCCAAATAATCGCCCATCGTTTGATGGGCAAGGACGGTCATCCCCAGTTCCCCCAATTGCAGGCTAAGCCATTGGCTGTTCGTATCGAGCCGTTGCCCGCTGGTCAATTCGTCGCCGATCGAAATAACTTCTGCGAATCTATTGCTCAAGTTCTTCACCGTGCTAGATTAGAGTTGCGGGACGTCGCCCAGTGCGGCGTCTTGCTTCGGTTTGTACCAAAATTCACGCGCAGTGGCGAGTTAGCAATGCCCATTACGATCAACGGCATCGGAACCCATTACTATTTCAAGCGGAATCTTGTGGCGAATCCGGGCGTTTGCGAACACTGCCACCGACAAGCGACGTTGTCGGACTACGATGTGGGGCTGTTCTTTGTCGTGCTCTACATCCCGGTGATTCCCCTGGGACGCCAGATGATTATTGGCGAATGCAATGCCTGCAACATGCATCGGGTGGTGCCGCTCAAACAATGGGAACAGTTGCGAGAAGAGGCCATCTCCAGCGGCCTGGATCGCTTGGGACAAGCCCCGAATTCGGCGGAAGCTGCCCTGTCGTTGTTGGGGACTTATGCGATGTTCAATCAACTTTCGGAGGCTTGGGATTTGGCTACTGCCATTCGCGCCTCGCATGAAAACGATTACGACACGATGCTGTCTTTGGGGGCGTGGTTCGAGTCGCGGCAGCACGAAGCCGAAGCCAATGATTGTTTTCAGGCGGCCGTGAGACTGGACCCAGACCGGATCAGTTCGAAACGAATCCGATTGTTTGATGCCATGGAATCGAAACGGATCAACGAAGTTCAAGCGTTGGCGAACGCGCTGCTGGAGGACGGTCATGGCGGACACCAGGCCGTGTTGCATTTGGCGGCTAAGTTTCTTACGCAACAGCAAAAATATGACGAAGCCTATACCTTGTTCAAGAAGTTGATTGAACAGTATCCCGACTTAAAGAAAGAGAAAGAATTTCGCCGATCGGCTCGTGAGGCCGAGCAAGGCGTTGGACTTCCAACCACGTTGGTTCCCGCAAAGAAACTGGGGATGTTGGATTGAGTCAAGCGCAACGACCAACAAGTCGTCAAGATCGTGACTCCACCGGTACTGCGGCAGCTCGGACTTATCCTCACCCGTCCGTGCGCAGGATTTTCTCCATCTTTCGTCCTTTGGCCAACTCGTCGACCAACTTATCCAGGTACCGGGCTTTCTGGGTAAGCGGGTTTTCGATGTCCTCGACTCGGTAGCCGCAAATCACACCGGTAATCAAATGGGCGTTCGGGTTGAGCTTGGCTTTCTTGAAGAATTCTTCAAATGTTACTTTTTTCTGAATGAGTTTTTCCAGAGCCGCCGTTTTGTATCCCGTGAGCCACTCGATCACTTGGTGCAGTTCAGCGACTGTTCGACCTTTCCTTTCCACTTTCGCGACGTAGTGGGGATAAACCGAACCAAAGATCATCTGGGCAATTCGTTCGTCGTGGCTGCTCATCGTTCATTCCTCAGGGATTGGCTCTGTATAGGCGAGGCAATTTCCAGTCTTTTCGTGGGGTGTGCCGGCGTGGGCCGGTCCATGTCTGAGATCGAGTGTAGATTAGCCGAAAATTCGAGCCTGAACCAGATCCACATAACCCTTATCAGCGGTATTGGCGCAAAACTTCCGACGGTTGGCTTTGCCATCCGTGGGAATCACCAAACGGAGGCATTTTGTCGCAGTGCGTATGAGGCCAACCGGCTTCAGTTGGGCGGGAGAAGTTAGCTTGCCAGCAGACTTGCCAGTACGTGACGTTTCTGCTATGCTCCGACCGGTATTTGTAGCGTGCGGGCTCGATTGGGTGGTCCGCAACGGTGGATAAAACTTGGTGGGATGTGGCGTATTGGTGACTGATGGTCGGTGAAAATCCAACGATCGATCGTGACAAACAGGCCTTAACGCCTGGTGTGACGGGTTCATCCCAACGACCGGGATCGATGCCAGGGTCGTCTGTTTCCGCAGGTAGCGGTCGGATTTATTGGCTGGCGGTTAAGCTTTTTCGGATCGCTGCTCTCGCAGCCATTCTTTTCGGCATGTTTGGATCTCGTGCTTCCGTTTCTGAACTCGTCACCGGCGAGGTTGTTGAAACGATCGAAGTGGTCGTTTCATTCCATGGTCGGCATCGGGAAGCGGAAACATTTTCAGCTAGTGATCGCGAATTCACTCGGCGCAGGTGCGTCCGCCATCGTGGACGAAACACGAATGTGGTGCGATGTTGTTGTCGTTATTTGAGTGGCGAGATTCGTTATGTTGGTCAGTTAGTGGGCCATCGCTTGCCCGATAATTCTCTTGCTCCATTATTGATTTAGAGACTACTGGATTTGCCGAGTTCTTTGCTGCCGACTCGCGCTGAGTCGATGCCGAACGCATTAGCGTTTTGCGGCAAGGATGTAACCAAAGTTTGGTTTTCATTCCAATATTGCCACATGTCGCCGTCACCCGCCCAATTCATTGAAAAAGACAACGATGAACAATGCTTCCTCCTATTCGTTAAGTAAGTTCGGCCGAGACCTCTTGGCAGGTTTGATTGTATTTCTGGTGGCCTTGCCGTTGTGTTTGGGAATTGCGATTGGCTCGGGAGCCGACCCTATGGCGGGCCTGATTGCCGGAGTTATCGGCGCGGTTGTAACGGGCGTGATCAGTGGCTCCCATACCAGCGTTTCCGGTCCGGCGGCTGGGCTGACCGCAATTGTCGCGGGGCAGATTGCTTTACTGGGTTCCTTCGAAACGTTTCTGTTGGCGGTCTTTATCGCGGGCGTCATCCAGCTCGGGCTGGGCGTGATGAAAGCCGGCGTGCTCTCGGCATTTTTCCCCTCCAGTGTGATCAAAGGTCTGTTGGCGGCCATTGGGGTCATCTTGATCTTGGGTCAATTGCCGTTGCTGCTGGGCCTGCAAAAGGATCTGGGCGGCAAAGCAACCCCAGTGCCTGTCGTCGCGCCGGCGTCGGATGTGACCAACGTGGTTGCCAGCGAAGTTGATCCGACCGGAAAAGATGAAACCAATCAGGCGTCCGACGGACATGGTCCCGACGGGCATGGTTCGGCGGGGCATGGTTCGGCGGGGCATGGTCATGAAATTGGTCAACAGATCTTCAAATTCCTTCGGGACATGAAGGCTGCGTTTCAATATGAAAACGGTATCCAATGGTCGGCTTTGTTGATTGGCCTGATCTCGTTGGGTTTCTTGATTGTTTGGGATCAAATCAAAGCCTTGAAGAAATCTCTGGTACCGGCTCCCCTCATCGTCGTGATCTTGGGCTCAGGTTTAGGACTGTTGTTTCAATCGTTGGGCTGGGGGGGTGGTTGGGGTTTGGTAGTTGATCATTTTGTGTTTGTTCCAAC
>JAUXWY010000401.1 GCA_030681235.1 Pirellulaceae bacterium
GTGGCTGAAGAAAGCCTTTTCACTGCACCCGCCGGCTGAAGCCGGTACACCAGCGCTCGCTAAACTACCTTTGTATTGGTAGAGCCATCGAAATCCGGAACTTATTTCGGGACAAATCCCTAGTTAGTTACAGGCATTCGAGTTACTTGCTCACGAGTGTCTGTGCTGCATTGCTGTCGTTTCTACTGGGCCGATGTTCTGTGTCGTTTAAGGCAGCGATGTTGCCGGGGACTGGGTCCAAATCCGGTTGTCCCAGGTCCATAAAGAACGTGTTGCGACCGTTCCGTTTTGCAGCATACAACGCTTGATCGGCACGTTTCAATAGGCTCTCGACTTCTTCATGGCATTGAACTTCAGCCAAACCTTGACTCACCGTGATACTGAGCAGGCGATCGTTGCTGGCGACGACCATTCCATTGATGGACTCTTGAATTCGATTTGCCGCGATGACCGCGTTGTTGAGAGGTGCGTCCGGCAAAACAGCCAAGAACTCTTCGCCGCCCATGCGAAACAACAAGTCCACATCGCGCAGCGTGGCCGGAATGGTACGGGCCAAGGCCTGCAAGACTCGATCGCCAATGTCGTGTCCATGGTTGTCGTTGATCGACTTGAAGTGATCCACGTCGATCAATAGGACGGAAAACGGAGTTCCGTATCGACGATGGATGGCCAAACGTCGGAACAACTCCGATTCCATCAAGCGACGGTTGCCTAACCTAGTCAACGGATCCGTGGTGGCCACTTCCAGCAGTTTCGTTTTTTCGGTTTCGGCATCCCGGCGCCATTTTTCGGAAACCAAGAACCCCAAAATCAAACCGATCGATCCACCGTTGACAAAGCCCGTTGAATAGGGCGGCAACAAATAGACCATGCCAACGCCAATGCAAACGATGCATGAGGCGGCGACAATTCGTAACAGAATATATTTGGCGGAAAAATGAGAATTCAGGTAGCGGTTCATGATGTGTCGCTCGATCGCGATGAAATAGCGGGCCACTCGAGTCTCTGGGTCGATCATCACGATTCGGAGAGTCGAGCGATCGGTCAAAGAAACGATCTGCCTCGCAACGCTACGTCGCCAGCGACGTTATCCGAGATTCACACGCTATAAAAACAACCAAGATGTGCAAAGAGGTAGCGGTTGTAAGGATGGCGCCAATCATTCAGGCCGCTCATTTGCCGGCGTACATTTTTGATTCGCTTTGCAGACCCTTTAGTTTTGAGTCCAATCGGTGTTGAATGGCGTTAATCAACGGATCGCCATCGGCGGATTTTTCGCGTTTTGCCGAAACTTCGATAGCCGGGTCGATATCAATAATGACTCGCAGCTTTCCATGAATGCGCGCCTTGTCGGACAGGTCTTCCTCGAATTTTTCCACGGTTTCCAAAATCCGATCCACCGAGGGATGTTCGGTCAAATAGTTTTCGGGGTAGCAGTCGATTTGCTGAGCCAAATACGTGTCTTCGATCATTTGCCAGAATCGCTCGCGTTCCGTCTTGCCCAAGTGCTCCCGGATCATTTGTGGGAAAATTTTCATTCGCACGTTTTTGATTCGAATGGCAATGCCATCATTTCTCGGACCGCCCAGAAGTTCGTTTTCTAAAGGATGCAGCAAGTGGTTGACCAACTGGGTCTGCCGTTGCCGCAATGTTTTGCCTTCCATATGGCTGAGTCCAAACTGCATCTCCTTCAAGGTGAGCAGGGCATTGCCGACCGTGACAATGCGGCGAACCAACGGCACGTCCGAATTGGGTCGCCAAGTGAGTTTGTGTTCGATGGACGTCAGTACCTCGCGGCAGGCTCGCTCCACGTCTCCTTGATACAGATAACGAATGGCGACAGGATGCAAGACGACCTTGCCTTGCTCCTGGCGTCGTTTGGCGGCCGTCCTCGCGATAAAGGCTGGGCCTTCCATCAAGGCCATCAAGCGATCGTTCGTGCGACTGGTGGTGCCTTCGGGAAAGATCAGCAGCGGCCGTTTCGCTTCGACCAGAGCATTGACCGCCTCGTCCACGGCTTGCCGATCCAGTCCTTCGCGATGGACGCTAAACGCGCCGGCCGTTCGCAAAATCCAACGCATCAGCGTCCCCTGATGAAACAAATGCCAACTGGCCATAATATAGAACAGACACGGAGTCTCCTGCGCGACAAAGCTCATCACCAGCGGATCAGCCGTGCGGGGATGATTGGGGGTCAACATCGTCCCGTGTCCGGCTTGTAGCGATTCACGCAAGTGTTCCAAGTTGCGACATTCCCAATCAATCACGCCGTGCTGCTTGGCCAACTGTCGCCGAAAGAGTCCGGACCAACGCAGGCTTTTGGCCAAGAATTCGGAACGGATGGGCGGGACGTACGAGTAGGGCTTGTCGATAAAAACTTTTTGCATGGGCGCGAGCAAGTGTCTGGAAATAGAAATGAAGTTCTGGTGAGCGAATCCAGTTTGAACCGAACCGCCCAGCGTTTAGTAGAGTGTCTGGGCCGCCATCAAATCAAGGTGGTGTTGGCCGAAAGTTGCACCTGCGGTCGAGCGGTCGCGGCCCTGGGGACGGTTTCGGGCGTGAGCCAGTTTCTCTGCGGCGGGTTGGTGGTCTATCGTCTCGAATCCAAATCCCAGTGGCTCGGATTGGACCCGGCGTGGCTGGCACAAGTCTCGACAGAAAGCCTCGCCTGTTCGCAAGCATTGGCCCACGCCGCGTTGGTTCACACGCCGGAAGCCCAGTTCTCCTTGGCCATCACCGGCGACTTGGGCCCGGCAGCCTCACCCGACAAACAGGGCCGCGTGTTCCTGGCAGCGGCCCAGCGGCACGGCGCTCACGAGGAACCCAAGCCCTGCGGCAGTCTTGAAATTAGTTTACAAACGGCAGATCGGCTCAGTCGCCAGAACGAAGCCGCCCAGAGTTTGCTGCAATTTGGCCTCGAGTTATTGCAATGAGATTCGCCAAGAATGCGCGGTCCAACAGACGCGGTGGGAACACTAATTCCCGCTAATGTGAACTCAATGTTGAATTCACAGAATGCTTCCTTCGAATCCACACGCCCGTTCCCGGCTAGGAATCCGACTGTCGAGTCGATTAGTCGAGACTAGCGATCATTAGCGTTTACTGGGATTCCCCCCTCTGTGCCAATGACAGTGAGACAACACTAACGTAGAAATTAGTGTAGAGGGCCGGGAGCGCGTTGATGTTGGAAAAAGCCGAAAAAAATCTGGAAAAATCGCCCGAGGTGGTCGCGAAAGCGACGCGGAGGCAGTTCTCAGCGGCGTACAAAGAATCGATTTTGGTTTCCGCTGATCGGTAAGCGTCCACCACAGGCATGTGGGTGTTCGGGGCTGGTTGGGACGGGGCGGCGGTTGTCGGGGCGGTGAGATCGCGGGACTGGCCGAATTCGGATTTGCTGAGATCGGCGAGGCTGAGATCGGCGAGGCGGTTTCGA
>JAUXWY010000463.1 GCA_030681235.1 Pirellulaceae bacterium
CACTGGAAAAACGCTGCGACTTCTTGAATACCGTTGCCGGCAAGAAACTTTGCATCCCCTTCGAACAATTGATTGTCTTCTCGACCAACTTGGAACCCAAGGACTTGGTGGATGAAGCGTTTCTCCGCCGAATTCCGTACAAAATTGAAGTCGGCGACCCCACGCGCGAAGAATACCTAGCCATTTGGAACAAGATCCTAAAAGGCAAAGACATCCCCGAGAACTCCGAGATGTTTGAACGATTGATGATGTTTTATCAAACCACCAAACGTCCCATGCGCATGTGCCACCCGCGAGATTTGATTGCCCAGATCGAAAACTATGCCACCTATCATCGTGTGAGCCCAACCATCACCGAACGCAGTTTGGAGTTGGCACTCAGCAATTACTTCTCGGTCATGTAATCGGCGGTTTGTAGCTGAGCTGCCCGGAGCGTGTTCTCCAACAACATGGCTACGGTCAACGGGCCGATCCCACCGGGGACAGGCGTGATGGCAGCGGCAATTTGCTGACACGACGCAAAGTCGACGTCGCCAACCAAGCCGTTGTCGGTCCGATTGATTCCCACATCGATCACGATCGCGCCCGGACGGAGCTGTTCGCCTCGAATCATCTGGGGCTGGCCCACAGCCGCGATCACCATGTCCGCTTGCCGCAAGACCTGAGTCAGGTCGGCGCTGCGAGAATGGCAGATGGTGACCGTCGCGTTCGAGTAGTCTGGTCCAAGCGGACCATGTTTCTGAACCAACAACGCGGCCATCGGCTTGCCGACAATCTCGCTTCGTCCGACTACAACCACGTGTTTTCCGGCGGTCTTTAGTTGATACGCTCGCAAGATCTGCAGCACACCATGCGGCGTACACGGAAGGAAACGAGGACGCTCCTGCACCAACCGACCGACGTTTTCGGGGTGAAAGCAGTCGACGTCTTTATGCGGATCAACGGCATCCAGAATCTCCTGGGTATTCAAATGGCGTGGCAACGGCAATTGAACGAGGATCCCATGCACGAGCGGATCAGCGTTCAGATTATCGATCTCACGCATCAGTTCTGTTTGCGTCACATCGACCGCCAGACGCACCAGTCGACTGGCAATGCCAGCCGACTGACATGCCGTCTGCTTGTTCTTGACGTAGACATGGCTCGCCGGATCATCTCCAATCAGCACGGCAGCCAAACACGGCCGTATTCGCCGCGCAGCCTCAAAATCCGCGACCTGCTGGGCAAGTCGCGCTCGAAGTTCAGCGGCCGTTTTCTTGCCATCGAGAATGATCGTCACTTCAGCTCCAAATCAAATGTTGCAATTGCCAACCAACCCCAGAAACAAAATCATACGGATAGGCCCAAGCTTCGTTTCCACTCGTCGATTTGTTGCTGGACGTGATGGGGAGCCGTCGATCCGTAACTTTGAAACGCTTGAATCGCATTTTCCGTACCCAATACCTGGTAAACACTTTCGTCGATGGTGCTGTCCAGTTCCTGAAACGCGGACAATGGCAATTGTCGCAGTTGAAGTTTCTGCTTCATGGCCCAACGGACCAAGCTACCTACGGTGTGATGAGCTTGGCGCTGCGGCAAGCCTCGCTTGATCAAGTACTCCATCAAAGTGGTCGCATCCAAATAGCCATCTTCCAGTCGAGCACTGATGGAATCGAGCTTGAGTTGGCTTTCCGCAATCACAGGGATAGCCAACTCCAAGCATGCCTCGACTGTTTCGAACGAATCAAACAACGGCTGCTTGTCTTCTTGCAAATCGCGATTGTAGGCCAGCGGCAAGCCCTTCAACAAAACAATCGCTTGCTGCAAATTTCCGATCACGCGGGCTGATTTTCCGCGAATCAGCTCGATGGTGTCCGGGTTGACTTTTTGCGGCATGATCGACGAACCGGTACAAAAAGCGTGTGGCAACGCCAGAAAATCAAACTCGGTTGTCGACCACAGAATCCACTCTTCGGCCCACGTGCTCAAATGCAACATGATGGTGGTCAGGCAGAACGCGGTCTCCAGAACAAAGTCACGATCGCTCGATATGTCCAAGCTATTGGCCATGACTTCTTCGAATCCCAGCATCCGGGCCGTCGCGTGGCGATCGATATTCAATGAAGTCCCGGCCACGGCCGCTGCTCCAAGTGGCGATCGATTGACTCGATGACGACAATCACGCAAACGTTCTCGATCACGTTCGAACTTCTCGCAATACGCTAACCAATAGTGGGCTGCCAATACCGGTTGGGCCCGCTGAGTATGCGTGTAGGCAGGGATGATCACATGCAGATCTTCCGAGCATCGCTGGACGAATGCTTTCTGCAGCTCGAGCAACAACAGATCGAGACGATCAATCGAGTCACGGATCCATAGCCGAAAGTCCGTCGATATTTGATCGTTTCGACTCCGGGCCGTGTGCAGCTTTCGTCCCACGTCTCCCAAGCGATCGATCAACGCTTGCTCGACATGCATGTGGATGTCTTCTAGCTCGGCTCGCAAAGGAATCTCACCGCTCTGAATCTGTCCACCAATGATTTCCAATTCGCGGCAAATCGCGGCAGACTCCTCCTCAGAAAGGATTTCCTGAATGGCCAACATTTTTGCGTGTGCAATCGAGCCATTGATGTCTTGCAACACCAGTCGATGATCAAAGCTGATGCTTTCGGAAAACTTCTCGAGGCGGCGATCGACTTGTTCGGCAAACGCGCCGCTGCGACTTGGACTAGACACTTTGAGCACTTTCAAAGAGGACAACCAGCGAGCCTGATTTGCGAGCCAACCAGCCTTTCGCTGCCCTATTATGCACCGGTTTGGCACCTTTCCCAATCCCCACCGGCGAGGCCGCGAGCCACACGCAGCGATCGACCTCGCATTCGAAATCAGTTTGCTTGCGACAGTAGCGAACGGTACAACCCAGCGTACCCGTCGATCATGGCTTGCGGATCGAAAACGACCCGCAATCGTTGGGCCGCTCGTTCCGCTCGGGCTTTGGCCCCGATCGGATCGTCGAGTGCCGCCCCCATTTGTTTGGCAATGGCGATCCGGTCCCCAACGGGGCAGAGAAAACCGTACTCGCTGTCGGGTATCAGATCACGATTGCCGGGAATGTCCGTAACGACCGTCGGGATCTGCCAATAAATCGCTTCCATCAATGAATTGGATTGCCCTTCGTATTCACTGACCAAACAAAACAAGTCGCTGGCCTGCAGCAACGAATCTGTTTCAGACAGGTGGCCGACAAAATGCACTCGATTTTCGACTTTGGCCTCCAATGCGAATTGTTGGAGTCGTTGTTTTTCCGGACCGTCGCCGGCGATCACCAAATGAACGTGTTCGTATTTGCAGTTGAGCAGGTCGATGGCCCAGACCAAGTCTTTCAAGCGTTTTTGCGGCCACAAGCGAGCCAAGGACGTCGCAATCACGGCGTCGGGCCCCAGGCCGAGACGCTGTCGCCACTGCTGCCGTGAATCCGGGGCGACTGACCCTTGTGGCAAGCTGCCGTTGGGAATCACATGAAACTTATCACAACCAATCCGATGTTGATGGTAGAAGTCGACGACGCCCTGGCTGTTCGTCGCAAAAGCGTTTGTCCAACGACCGAGCCAGCGATCCACCATGAAATGAAACTCGGTCTTCCACTTGTCCACACATCGCTCGCCGGCGATTTGGAATTTGACGCCGGCCAACTTCGCGGCCAATCGCCCGTAACTGTTGGCGGCGAAGATCCAGGTGTGAACCAAGTCAGCGCGGTGACGTTTTAGTTCGCGATGCAACGACCAAAACGAGAACGGGTCAAACTTGAATCGCTTGCCAATAATCGTGACTGGGATCGAGTGCTCATTCAAGAAATCATGCCATGGCCCTCCGGCCGTCAACGCGACGACTCGCACTTCAAATTCCGACTTCGACAAACCGACGGCCAAAAGGCTCATTTGCTTTTCAGCCCCACCTTGTACCAAAGTTGGGATGATCATAGTGATTTTAGCGGCCATCACGATTCCTCTTGTAGCTGGACGAGCATCTGTTCGTACCGCTGCAGCGTGTCACGTTGGTGGTAATGAAGCAACGATTCCGAGCGTTGCTGCATCGCCTGCAACCGAGACGACTGAGGATGATCCAGGACCTGAAACGCTTTCTCCCACCACAGTTCCAAATCACGTGGCAACACCGGATCCCACAACGATCCAGCCTCAGGGCCACGGTTCATTAGTCCAAGCCAGCGATCCGTGCCAGGCGATTTCGCAACCAAGCAAGGAGTACCGGCCGCAATTGCGGTAAGCCAATCGTAATCATGGCGTCTCGCCAGTTGTGGCAGGACGATCAAGTCGGCGGCCGAAAACAAATCGCTCAAGTCGTTGAAAATCCCTGGGAAAATAATCCTGTCTTCCAATCCGGACTCGTTGGCTTGTCGCCAGAGCCCATGAATCGCGGCGCCATCGCCCGTTACCCAGGCACAAACGCCCGGACGGCGCTCGCACAAACCGGATAACATTTGCCACAGCCATTGGCAATCATGACCGGGTACGCAATGCCCGTGATAGACAATCAAAGGTTGCCCGCAATAACGCTCAAAGCTCGCACGAGACTGGCAAATCGCCGCGCGAAGTTGACGGCGTTCCCCTGCCGTCAGCAACGGCGTCTCGGGAATCCCCAAGCCCCAGGGAACGACATGCGCTTGGGAGTGTCGTTGCAAGACACCCTGGGCGGCTTCGTCATCGGGAACGGTCCAATGTTTTCGAGCCAACCACAGCGATTTTCGCCGAACGTTGCCGCCCGTTGCGGACCCTTCGTCCCACGAGTTCGTCGGGTGAACATCCAACAACTGCCCCAGCGGAGAGATGTTACCCGATTCAAAAAATGACGAGAGGCTGGGCCGACCTAATTGATCAGCAACTTGGAACAAGTAGTGACCGCCGTCGAGCAATTCACAAACGACCAAAACGTCCCAACACTCGGGGTTTCGCTCGAGCCATCGCGCCACTCGCTGCCCAAGTGACTTGCGTCCAAACAAGCTCCAAGAATCCAAGCCAAAGCGCCGGACGGGGACGTCCCGGACCGTGATGGTTTCTGGCCACAGATGATCCACCTGCGCGGTCAGCACAACCACCTCGTGCCCTTGATGTCGAAGGTAGCGGGCCACCGTATCCAAAACACGACTGGCCGCTGAAATCAGCGGCCAGTATCGATCGATAGCAAAGGCAACTCGCATGACGCAGGTGAATCAGGCTAATTAGCTTCTAACGCCAGTCTTCACTGGATTGACATCTTTTTCCGGTTCGTCTTCAAAGCCTTCGTAATCGGCTTCCAAAACTTCCGTGTCCAACGAGATCACTGGCGGACGAGTCACGGCCTTGGCAATCCCTGCGATCGGCAATACATCGTTCAGGTTCTCACTCAAAGTCTGAACGATTCGTTCGCGGGTCATCCCGCCGAATTGACTCGACCCTGGACAAGCAGCCAACGGTCCTTCGTAGTTGATTTGGTTCAAAACGCGCAGGACTTGGACGGTGAAGGATTTGTCATCGACCTTCAAAAGTTGACGGCTTTTCGATTTTGCGTTCTCCGGTGTCAAATCGCTCGGGAAGTCCGCAAAACGCGCCGCGACGATTTGATCGCCCGACATGCGTTCCAGCGCTTCAATCGTTCCGCCACCCAAATACCAATGCCATGAGTCCAGCATCAGGCCGACATTTGACTTGCCGACCATTTTGATCAACGTCAACAGTTCGTCCGCTGAAGTGATGAACTTGTTTTCGTAGCGTTTTGCAGCTTCTGCCGTGCCGTTGAACGCCAATCCAATCCGCAGACCACAGCCTGCCACCAAATCGGCAACCTGACCAATCCGCAAACGATAACGTTCGAAATTCTCTTGAAATGGCACGCTGCTACTCGCTGGAATACTGATGTAAGCTCGCGTGGCATTCAATTGGGTGCAGATCTGGATCATCACATCCAAACGCGGCAGACTGGCCTTGAACTTTTCATCGTCGGCTCGGAAATCGATCGGCAATTCGAAGCAACCGATTTGCAGCGATTTTTCGGCGGCCAACAGGTACTGGCAAGCAAACTGTTGGCTGATTTCGACAGCTCGTCCGACCATGTCGTTCATGTCGATGTCCAACCCGCGGTACCCAAAGGTCAGGGCCAATTCAATCATCTCATTTTGTCGCCCGGAAACTCCCAGACCTTCGCCGACCAAATTCTTAAACACCGAATACTCCCAAATTAGGAACAAGAGGTCTTCCATCGTTCGCCCAGCGAAATTTCTCCTTCGCCAACGCAACGTCCCAACCTAGCCCTGGTTGCGGAACGCGGGATTATCGGCCCGAGCGAATAAAATTTCAAGGTCTAACCCCGTTTTTCGTGGTTTGGGGCTCAGATTTGTCGAAGGAAAGCCAAGGTTATACCCGGGTTGATGGGATTTATGAGAAGAATGGGAGTCATGATTTTCATCGTTCCCATGCTTCTCATCATTTTTGATGGGATAGGATTTGTGGGAAGAATGGGAGTCATGATTTTCATCGTTCCCATGC
>JAUXWY010000470.1 GCA_030681235.1 Pirellulaceae bacterium
CACTGCTGGAGACCGCCAACGGGCAGCTGACTGACCCAAGGATCAGGTTTGTGCCCGGGGTCAGCTATCGAAACTTGATGATCGTTCGTGGCTCGGACCAACAACCACCACCATTTTCTTTGGAGACCTCAAGCACACCGCCACACGATCTAACGGATCAATCGGTCGTTGATGCGTATCCTCAAGGCGTGGGTAGCGACTTATTGTGTCAGTTGATGAACGACAGCCTGCGATGGTTCGGTGGTCACCCCGTCAATCAACAACGCTTGGCCGAAGGCAAACGACCCGCTACAAATATCTGGCTGTGGGGTCTCGGGCACCAACCGAACTTGCCCAGCTTTCAATCGCGATTCGGTGTTCGTGGTGTCATGATTACGGCCGTGGATTTGTTGCGTGGTTTAGCCAAGCTGGTAGGCTGGGATTTGATCGAAGTTCCCACGGCGACGGGCTATATCGACACCGACTATGCGGCGAAAGGTCGAGCGGCGGTGGCCGCCTTGGATCAATACGACTTTGTCACGGTGCATATCGAAGCTCCGGATGAAGCCTCGCATCAAGGTCTGGCCGCCGAGAAGATCAAAGCGATCGAAGAGATTGACCGACACATCGTGGGACCGCTATGGTCGCGGTTGCAGCAGGAACCGGAGTGGCGCATCATGGTCACGCCTGATCATCCGACGTTGCTCAGCACGAAGACCCATAGCCATGGGATTGTCCCGTTTGCGGTGGCTGGCTCCAACGTAACTCCCGATCGGAGTCAAACTTACGATGAAGTCGTCGCCGGTCAATCGAAATTACAATTCCCCAACGGATGGGAACTGATGCCGTGGTATTTGGAGCCGATCCCAAAAAAGGCCTGACACAGGTCTGATCCTTGGGAGGCGGTTCCTTCGTTTCGTTTGAGATAGAAAGTCAAGTTGTATGAGTCTGGTGGTCCAGAAGTTCGGTGGTACCAGTGTCGCGGACTGTGAAAAGATTTTGGCGGCAGCTCGCAAAGCGATTCGCGCCCAACAAGAAGGCCATCAAGTCGTGATGGTGGTCAGTGCCATGGGCAAGAACACGGACATGTTGGTGGAGCTCGCCGGACAGATTACCGAAAACCCGCCGGCGCGCGAAATGGACATGTTGCTGTCCACAGGCGAACAAGTCAGCGTCGCGCTGATGGCGATGGCGATTCATTCACTGGGCTACAAAGCGATCAGTCTGACGGGCGGACAAATTGGGATTCGCACGGACAGTTCTCATACCAAAGCCCGGATTCGTTCGATCTCGACAGAACGCGTCAAGCAACTCTTGGATCAAGGCTACATTGTGATTGCGGCCGGTTTTCAAGGGATCGACGAACAGTTCAATATCACGACCTTGGGTCGCGGCGGCAGTGACACGACGGCCGTAGCGTTGGCAGCCGTATTGCAAGCCGATCAATGCGAAATCTACACCGACGTCGACGGAGTTTACACCACCGATCCACGTGTGCTGCCGGAAGCTCGATTGTGTGCGCAAGTCAGCTACGAAGAGATGTTGGAACTGGCCAGCTTGGGCGCGGGAGTGATGCACAGTCGCTCGATCGAATTCGGAAAAAAATTCCGCGTGCCGATCCGCGTCCGCAGCAGTTTTAGTGACTATCCCGGCTCGTTGATTGCCTCGGAGTCGGAAGCTCCCAACATGCCCGTCAGTGGTTGTGCGTTGACCAAAGACGAAGCCCGCATCACGGTGATTGGTGTTCCTGATGTCCCTGGCGTGAGTCGACGGCTTTTTCAGCCACTGGCCGAACGTAAAATCACCATCGACATGGTCGTGCAAAACGTCGGGATCGACGGCAAAGCCAATGTCAGCTTTACCGTGCCGCGCAAAGAGCTCAAGCCAGCGCTGAAGTCCGTGCATGAATCGATTGCGGGCATGACGGACAGCGAATCGAATCGGGTTGAAGTTCATTCCGATGATCAGGTGTCAAAGGTCTCGGCAGTGGGTCTAGGGATGGCGACCCAAGTCGGCGTGGCCAACCGCATGTTTCGAGCCTTGGCAGATGCGCAAATCAACTTGCAGATGATCACGACATCAGAAATCAAAATCAGCGTATTGGTCAGTCGCGAGCAAGCGTTGACGGCGGTTCGCGCGGTCCATCAAGCTTTTGAATTGGCGCAATTGCCTGCGGGTGCGGTGACCGAAGCTCAAGTTCCCACTGGGCAAAAGCCCGTCAATGCGGTTGACGTGGTGGCCCGCCTGCAAAGTGTCGGCATGGAAGACTTGATGATCCACGAAGTGACGCTGGATGAGACGCAAGCGGCGCTCTCACTCAGCGGCGTTCCGAATCGGTCCGGTGTTGCGGCCGCGATCTTCCAAAAACTGGCAGATGCACAGGTGTTTATCGACATGATTGTGCAGAGCTATTTTACGGACGAAAATGCCAACTTGACCTTCACCGTCCCACGAGAACAATTGGCCGCCGCCGCCAAAGTAGCCGAGAGTTTCCTCACCGAGGATCTGGCATCTCACGTCCAGTCGTTCCCTATGATTGCGAAGTTATGCGTCTCGGGGATTGGGCTGCGATCGCACACCAGCGTCGGGTCGCTATTGTTTGAAGCCTTGGCAGAAGCGAAGATCAACATCCGCATGATGAACACATCCGAGATGCGTTTTAATGTCGTCGTCGATGGGAGCGAAGGCCAACTCGGCTTGCAGGCTCTGCGCGCGACGTTCGGGGAATACGTCCGCTAGACCGATGCACAAGACTATCAAACGCTCCAACGTTTCACGACCAGCGAGATATTTTGCCCGCCGAAGCCAAAGCTGTTGCTCAGGGCGACATCACACTTTGCCGGTCGAGCGACGTTTGGGATGTAGTCCAAATCACAAAGCGGATCGGGATTTTCGTAGTTGATCGTCGGTGGCAAAATTTGGTCGCGAATCGCCATCAAGCAGACAATGGTTTCGGTCACACCAGCGGCGGCAATCAAATGGCCCATCATGCTCTTGGTGCTGCTGACCGGGGCAGGTGCCGCACATTTGCTAAACACTTCGCGACAGGCCTTGGATTCCACTTTATCATTGACGGTGGTCGAGGTACCGTGCGCGTTGACGTAGTCGATATCGCAGGGTTGGAGGCCAGCATCGGCAATCGCCATGTTCATGCAGGCAATCGCTCCCCGCCCCTCGGGGTGGATATCCGTGATTCGATAAGCATCCGCGGTCGAACCGTAACCGGCAATTTCGCCGTAGATCGTGGCGCCGCGAGCCAAAGCATGCTCCAACTCTTCCAAAACAACCATGCCCGCGCCTTCACCGATCACAAAACCATCGCGGAGTCGATCAAACGGGCGACTGGCTTTGGTAGGATCCGAGTTGTTGGTCGATAGGGCGGTCAACAGATTAAATCCTGTGACGCCAAACGGATGGATCATGCTGTGCGTACCACCGGCCAACATCACGTCGGCCTGATCACGACGAATGATCTCTGTCGCCTCGCCAATTGCCTGACTGCTCGCGGCGCAGGCCGTCAAACAATTGACGTTGGGGCCTTGGGCGTTGAACATCGAAGCCAAGTGCCCCACCGGCATGTTCGGCTCTTGTTCCAGTTCTTGAATCGGATTGACAGCGCGGACGCCTGTCTCGACATACCGTGACAAGTCCAAAGTGCCCTCGGGCGTGATACTGGCCGCGATCATGGTCGCGAAGGTTTGAAAATCCTGATTCCCTTCCCCACTTCCCAAGTACACACCAAACCGCATGGGATCGGCAATCGAAGGCAAGACACCAGAATCGTGGATCGCTTGATGGGCGGCACCCGCCGCGAACTTGGTGTGCCGACCACGAAACTTCCAGACTTCGGGATCGACACCGATGCTGGTGACGTCCCAATTGCGAATTTCGGCCGCGATCTTGGTGGGAAAACGAGTGGCATCAAAGAGCGTGATTTCGCCGACCCCGCTACCGCCTTGCTTGAGTTTGCTCCACATCGTTTCGACGTCGTGTCCCAGCGGATTGATCACGCCCATGCCAGTCACCACAACGCGACGTTTGGTTCGAGAAATCATAGGATCCTTCAGGCTTTTCAACGTAACGCTAGGGACAGTTGACACTCAAAAAAGCTCGCTCCGCCGCCAACAAGTGTTCGGGGATCGCCACGGGTGATCCGTCTGAATACCGAGCCACGTCGAACAATCGCATGCTCCGCAACATCCGCAAGAACTCGTGCGGTTGGAACAGCTCCACTTTTTCAAATTCCGGGCCACTAAGGGTGGCGAAAACCAATTCGACCATCCCCAATGGTTCGTCGTTGAGCAAGATCGTTCCTTCGGCAATCGCCCCGTCGACCTGTTGGCTCAAAAACCGAATGTCATAGGTCAGCCGATCGCCAGGCCGAGCCAACTTTTCGAACGAAGCCCGGCCCACTTTCGCCAACACGACTCGAGCCCTGAAATCGCTTATCTGCCCCAACAACAAACCACCGGTTTGAGCCAGTCCTTCGATCATCAACGGCGGCGGCATGTAGGGCCACGTTTGGTTGTAATCGTCCAGGTGCTCTTCGGCTAGGCTTACATTCTTGACCGTTCGCGCGGATTCACCGCTCACGAACTCTTCAAAACGATCTATCCAAAACCATCGCATCGCTGTCGCGACTCCTCACCACTGACTCGTGAACTACCGCCAATGGACTTCCGAACACTACGCCAATTTGGTTTGGACGTAATTGCACAAGTCTTTGACGGTCAAGAGATTGCCAAAGTCCTGAACCAACGGGTTCTGCTCGAATTTGCTCAAATCGGCGAAGGGCATACGAGCCTTCAATTGTGCCAAGCCCGAAGCAGTGACCTTGCCGTCGCTGACATACTCGGCATTGGTCAAAATGTCGTCTGGGAATAGTTCACCGCGTGAAATCGAGATGCCGAACGCCTTCTCCAATCGATAAACGATATCCAAAAAGTCGATGCTTTCAGCACCCAAATCGCCAACCATTGTGGCTCCTGGGACCACGTCCGAATCATCGACCGCCAGGGCATCCACCAGGGCTTCACGGACTTTTTCAAAGACTTCATCATTGCTTGCCATGCGTTCTTCTCTCCGAAGGAAAACTGGGAACAATCTAATTCCAGGCCGATCCAGGCATTAAATCGGGTTCGGCGGCTGATTGTACTCGATAGGGGAATTTATGGGAACGTGTTCACGAAGCCAGTGGCAATCCTTGCATCAACCGCCGAAAAGTATGGCGATGGCCCGAATTGATATTGCGATCGACGGCGACATCCTCACCATTTCGTTCGGCCAAGGTGAATCTCTCCATGACCAAACGACCGTTTACGGCAGTCCGTTCGCCAATCATGCCCGTGGCCTTCAGGTAGACGAGTGCTCCATCCACCTTGATGATTTCCACAGAGGCATCCAGCCGATCCCCTGGAGCAACAAAATCCTGGAACTTGATGTTCCTGACTTCACGAAGCACAACCATCGAATACTGAAAATCATCTGTCGCCCGAATCAGCCAACTGGCCGCCTGAGACATCGCCTCCAACATCAATACGCCCGGCATCACCGGAAACAACGGGAAGTGGTCTTGCAGGTGTTGCTCGGCGAGCGTGACGCATTTGACGGCACGCAAACTCTGACCTGGAACCAGTTCCAGAATCCGATCCAGCTGATTGAATCGCATGAAATTGCCAATTAATTGGAAAGGACTTACCGAACGGCACCAACCGGCACCGGGAGCGGTAAGACTATCGAAATTTTGCCAATCAACCAAGGTGGCAATGGCCACAGAAAGAATCCATAGTGCACGCGCCCGAAACGGTCATTCGGGACTCTTTTCAATCAACGCCAGAAACAGGGCATCGTGCAGGTCATTGGGTAAAACCCGGCGACACAAACGGACGGATTCCGGGAAAGTCAGGCCCTCCCACGCGGTAAGTCCGGCCTGCCAGTTCTCGATCGGGAGCTCGATTTCCAAAAGGTGACAGGACCTCTGCTCTTGGACCAAGCTAGCAACCACCGCCTCATTCTCTTCCGGCGCAAAGCTGCACGTGCAGTACAACATTCGCCCGCCAGGTTTCAGGGACGCAAAACCGGCTTGGATCAGCCCCGATTGCTTGCTGCGGCACTGGCGGATCTTGCGTAAACTCCAATTACGAAACGAATCCGGGTCGGAAACGTGGAACCTCGCTTCGCCGCTGCACGGCGCGTCCAAAAGGACTCGATCGAAACGTGGCCCAGTCTTGGCAGGCACTCGGCGACCATCCAGTTGGTAAGTTCGCACAAACGCCGCCCCACCCCGCCGCAAGTTTTCCTTGAGCTTGTAAAAGCGAGCCAGAATGGGCTCGACGGCACTCAAAAACCCAACTTCGCCCATCAGGGCCGCCAAATGCAAAGTCTTGCCGCCAGGAGCCGCCGCCAAGTCCATGACGGTTTCGCCAGGCTGTGGCGCCAAAACCAAGGCTGCCAACATACTGCTCGGATTGTGGATATAGATGTGGCCAAGGTCCACCAATCGATGTCGGGTCAGCATGGAGCGTTGATCGGCCGGAACAAAAAATCCGTCGGGCAACCACCCAAGTGGCTCCAAAGACAACCCGTCGCCGAGCAGCTCGCGGCAAGTTTCGTCGGGAGCTGCCAGCAGCCGGTTCACTCGAAACGCCGCAGCTTTGGGCTCGAAGAAGCTCTGTTCGATGACGTCCGACCTTACATCGCCCAGAATCCTAGCCAATCGTTCGAGAAACTCGGTGGGCAAAGTCCAATCGGCTGCTTCAGGATCAGAACTCACTTATGGCCAGAGCCTTTGGTTCGGTTGGATTGGGCTGCGATCTTCTTCTTCTCAGCGTCCGTCAACAAATCGATGCGGCGAAAACGTGGAATGGCCACTGCCAAGGCACCCAAAAGCACCATCAGCAACACCAAGCCCCACATCTGACCGTATTCTGATTGCTCGGTAGACTGGGCCAGCAAAAAGGCAAACATATCGACTCCTAGGCATGGGCCCTAAACGTTCGTCAAGTTCAGGGGGACTGACTCAGCAAAAAATTCTCGACGAAAGTACTCGCGCAATTCCGAACCGTCTGCCGACAACGGCACCGTCGTTTGCACCTCGCGATCCAACCACTTGACCGCCGCCTGCTTCTGTTCCCATTCCTGGCTGCCGATGAGCACCACTGCCGGAATTTTGCGTTGGTCCGCGTACTTGAGTTGCTTCTTGAGCTTCGCCGGTTCGGGGTAGAACTCGACGTTGAGTCCAATCGCCCGCAGCTGCGAAGCCAATCGCAGATAATCCCATTGTAGTTGCGGCTCAAAGAACGCCAACAGAATTTGAGTCGGCGAGGACCGATCGGCCACCATGCCCAAGTCTTCCATCGCCGCCAACAACCGATCCAAGCCCAGCGAGGCCCCCACCCCAGGCAAGTCCTGTTTCGTATACAGTCTGGCAAGATTGTCGTATCGACCACCCGAACAAACACTGCCGATCGAGGGCAGATCCAGCAATTGGGTCTCGACAATGGTGCCCGTGTAATAGTCGAGCCCACGGGCAATTGATATATCCAACACCAAGCGATCCGAGGGTACGCCGGCAGCCTTTGCCGACCCGATCAATTCCCGCAAATCAGCCACACCCTCCCGGCCCAGCGGATGATCTCCAACGGCGCGTTCGGCCAGTTCGAGGACCCCGTCCGAATCTCCCCGATAAAGCCCCAGCTGCAAAATCTCTTGGGCCACGACTTCCGGCAGACCTACCTGAATCAATTCGGCCAAGACCAGCTCGGCGCCCGACTTACCCAACTTATCAATCGCTCGCAACACTCCAACGGAATGTTGCTCCAGTCCTTTCTGAGCCAAAAGACCATTGAGCAATTTTCGATGATTGATGCGAATCTGGAATCGTTGGAACCCAAGGGCCATCATCAATTGGTTGATCACCAAGATCATTTCCAAGTCTGCCAACAACGATCGCGTTCCAATCGTGTCAAAGTCGCACTGCACGAACTCGCGATAACGACCCCGTTGCTGCCGCTCCCCGCGCCACACCGGAGCAATGTGATAACGCTTGAAGGGAGTCCCGATCTCGTTGATGTGCTGCGCCACATAGCGGGCCAAAGGCACCGTCAAATCGAAACGCATTCCAACCGGACGCCCACCGTTGTCGACAAAATGATACATTTGCCGATCCGTTTCCGCGCTGCCTTTGCCTGAGAGGATCTCGAGGTATTCGAGGGTTGGAGTGTCGATTGGAGCAAAACCAAACGATTGATAGACGCGTCGCGCGGTGTCCATCAACGCTTGCCGCTGCATCATTTCGCGCGGCAAAAAATCGCGAAAGCCACTGAGGATTCGAGGTTCAATCATATTGGATTTTCAATCGCTTAACCAATGACGGACAGAGCTTGAGGCTTGACCTTGCGGACCGGGGTCGACGATTTAAATCCCGCCAACGCCTCACGATACTCCAGCAGTTGGTCCGCCACTTCGAAGTATCGTTCGTAAGTCCAGCTTTCGTCGTACTCGCATTCGTCGGTATGGTAATCTCGACAGATTTGGGGACGAGTCTCATAAATGCCACAGCGATTGTCCGAACCCAAATGTTTACACTTGGTATGCACCAGCAGATACCACGTCTCGCCTTCGGTAAACAACGAAGCCGATTCATGCACCAAATACCAACGAGCAAAATCAAAGTCGCGGTCCGTGACCGGCGTGTCGATGGGCAAGGCAAAATAACGACAACACTTGGCCGTGCAATAATCGCACAAACATTCGCCGGGCGGCAACTGCGATCGATGGAGCTTCTGCAGCATGATTCTCTACTACTTCAACGAGGAGAACTCGCCTCGACCGATTGTCGGAAACCGACACAACATGGATCAACGGGGCGGGGTGCGGCTCGGGGCTCGGGGCTCGGGGCTGGCGGCATGACCGACTGGCGTCGAGCCTGAGCCCTCGAAACCGGGAACTTCCGCAGCCATGGAAGTCATTGGCGATTGGCCGACGACGACCACTGGCCCCGCATTTTCTAGCAGATCCATCAATTTAGGCAAGCAGCGATAGGCGTCGGCAGCCCGAGCCGGGGAAAACACTTCGACTCGGCCAAACACGCGTCCCTGAATGATTAACGGGAATTGGGCACCCCACTCGTCCTGAGCCTCGGTCAACTTGGCCGATGGCGATTTCCAAACCGCATGGTAACTTTCGTGCAGCCACGGAGCATTGATATCGATCTTTAGCCTGTCGAGGCCATGAGCTTCGGCAAAATCCTGAGCCACTTGAAACAACTGCCCCCAATCCCTGGTGCCCTGCAACTGAAACTCGTCTTTTGCACCTAAACTCTCATGGCCACGCCCCCCCATGGCTCCAATCGTCAACTGTCTCACTCGTCGACCAGCCATGGAGAACTCGGCAAACCCAAATACCTTGCCGGCCAGCAAAAAACCGACGACCAACAGCACTGCCACGATCGCATATTCACTTTCGCGCGTGGCAAAGCTCAGCACCCCACCAAGGGCCGTCGTTCCACACAAAACTAACATCCATAAAACGGCCATCTTTGGACTGAGCCCCTGCCCCAAAAGCCGATGGTGCAAATGCCCGCGGTCCACCGCATAGATCCCACGTCCCGTCAACTGACGTCGCAAGACCGCGACCCCGGAATCGAGAATCGGAATCGCCAGCATCGCGATTGGAGCAATAAACGCGTACAAGGTTTCTTCCTTCAAGGCCGTTGAGATGGCCAGAGCACCCAAGGCCATACCAATCAACATGCTGCCACCGTCCCCCAAAAAGATTCGCGCCGGTGGCAGGTTGAACCAGAGAAATCCGCCGATTGAACCGGCAAGCGCCGCAGCGATCACCGCTTCAACCGCCGTCTCCTTGCCCAGGAAGGCCATTGCGGCGATCGACAGACTAACCACAAATCCCAACGTCCCAGCAAACCCATCGGCACCATCAAGCAGATTCACCGAGTTGATCGTGCCCAATATCCAGAAGTAAACCACCAACAATGCGAAGACGCCAAAGTGAATCGATTGGGCACCGACATGGACTTGCTCGAAAAAATAACCCGTCGCAATCAAGATCGTGGCCACGCCAAGCTGCCCGATCAATTTGATTCGGCCACGAATCTTGAACCGGTCGTCCAACATTCCCAAGACCAAGATCAGCGACCCAGCCGCTAACAAGCCGTAATGCTTTAAATTAAAGGTCAAACCGTCCGAAGCGTCCGGGCCCAGCCAATGCCCAAACCTGCCGACTCCAATCGTTACAACCAAAACGGTCGCAAAGAAAATAGCGATTCCACCCACCAACGGAATCGGTCGCTCGTGCAATTTGCGTCTTGCATCCGGCTTGTCCACGCAACCTAGGATGATCGCCACCCGAGCCAACAAGGGGATCATGACCGCAACGCAGAGCCCCGCGACGGCTACCACACCCAACAAACTGATCAGCTTCCATTGGAAAATGTCTAACATGTTGCTTTGCGTAAACAAAGGACGCGGCCCGTCCGTTCCATTATACCTACCAGCGAAAAAGTTCGTCACACGTTTGAGAAAATCAACATCTTCGCTCGCTTAAGGCTCTTGCTGCCGTGCCGTCTGCACTCGTTTCAAGGTCTGCCTGTACGTCGAATTGTCCGGACTCGATTCCAACAACCCTCGTATTTCCTCCTCCGCCGTGTCCAATTCTCCTAACTCGATCCGAGCCAAGACCCTTTGGTAACGGCCGGCAGTGTGACCATAATTCAACTGCAACAACATATCGAACTGGTCCCTGGCCGCCTGCCAGTTCCCCAATTCCATTTCAATTCTTCCCATCGACCACGTTTCAGAAACGTTGTAGTTGAACCCCAAACGGCGGGCATCCAATTGGGCCTTGGTTGCCAACAAAAGCCGCCGACGAAGCTCGGGTTGGTTCCGGACTTCCTGATTGCGATCGACGAAGTCCAAGAGCAGGTGAGGATACCCAACCAAGAGGCGATTGGCGTAGGCTTCAGCGGACAGCCCGTCTGTCGGAACTCCCAGGACCATCTTCTTAAGAACCATCGGCTCCATGGACCGCGTACTATTTGGATCCAATTCAATCGCTGTACGCAGATGTTCCAATCCGGGTTCAAAATAATCTGATTTTTCGTCGAACTGGCACGCTTCCAAAGTCTGGAGCCCGGCGATCCACCGGTATTGCGGATTGCGCGGTGCAATCGCAACGGCTCGCTCCAAATGGGGAATGGACGTCGCCGATGTTAAGAATCGACCCAAATCCGCGAGACGGAGATGCAATTCCGGCCGGAATGGATTGGACTGGCGCGACGACAGGTACTCGCCGTAAGCGGCCAACAAGGCGGCTCGCTGACTCGTGCCGCCAAAGAACTCTGTTTGGAGCGCCGCGACGGCCGTCGGATTGACGGCCCGCATTTGCCGAATCATCGCAGCTCGCCACGCCGGACTGGTCGAAGCCCACACCTCTTGTAGTTGAGTTTCCTCGAGCTCGGCGGAGATCTGTGCCCGCAAACGGTCAAATTCGCTCCGGCGATACTTTTGGAGCCACATTTGTCCCAACGCATCATGAAGGTTGGCCTCCAAACCCAATCGAGCCAAAACGGAGAGTTTCTGTAGCGTCTGCTCCACTTCTTCCATCGACGCGGCCTGCTCTTTTTCACGCACGGCTTTGGCCAATAACAGCGCATCCTCCGTTTGGCCCAAGCGATAATGCTGCAACGCCCCAACGATACCGGCCCCGAGCAAAACGAGCACCACCAACGGAGCCAAGCGACCCCAACCCCACGCCGCTACCGCCATCGAATCGGGGTCACGGCGAGCGTAATGTTGAGCTTGACCGGCAACCGCTCCTAACAAAACCGCCAAGGTCAGGGTATTGGCTGGCAAGTACAAGCCAAAATCGAAAAACGCCACAACGGCCTGCGAACCAAGGGCGACGCTTCCCAACACTCCCACCGTCAACATCGCTGGATGCCGAGCCCGCCGGACCAGAAACGATACGTGGTACACCGACCATCCCAACATCACCACCAACAACAGCCCGCCCACCAGACCCGTGTCGATCAAGGTCTGGAAATACTGGTTCTCTGCAAAGGCATATACCCTCTGTTCCACGGTGGAACGCAATGGGCGATGGACGTGTTGATAAGTATTTAAACCGCTCCCCACCAGCCATTGCTCGGAAAACAAAGGCCAAGTGTCCGTCCAATTTTGTACCCGAGCATCCTCCAATATACTAGTATTGTCCGCCTGTTCGAATCGATCCATCAACTTTTGCCCGAAACCTAACCAACCCACCAACAACAAGCCCAACACGATCGCCACTGCCAAGTATTGAATCCCCTGGCGACCGCGATTCGAACTGCTGACTCCAATAACCACGAATCCGATCACCGACCCCAAGATCATGCCTAGCGTGCCGCCGCGAGATAAAGTGGTCACCACTCCGCCGACAATAAATACCAGAGCAAAAACCGCAGCTAGTTTTCGAGCATTGAGTTCATGGACCATCCGGAGCAAACTATGCCACCAATCGGATTGGCGCCGTTGCTCGTGCAGCATCCAATCATCATTTTCCTCTTCAAATTCACTGTTCCCAAGAAATGCCGTCATGACCAACATGACCGCCGCCGCCATCGACATGACCAACCAACCCGCCGCGTTGTTGCGGTTGACGTACGGCCCAAAAACCGTGCCGTCCACTTGCATGGCGCCCATGAACAACGAATTGTCCTCCCCCGTCAATTTTTGAACGATACCAAACGCGGCCAACACAACACCGTTAACTGTCATCACCAAGCAAAGCCAAAACAGACTTCTCGACTGATGAAAATAGTAGGCCCCCAACACGTAAGCAATTCCGGCAAACAACAGCTGCGTCGTCATAAGCCGAGTCGACTGCGGATCAATCGAAATCGGCCAGCGATCCGGCCCTTGGTTTGAAGCCGTCGCTTGCCCCAAGTGGAGTTCCAATTGGGTCAAAACCTCGCGGTCCATCTCGGTGGGCGTCGCCAATTGCTCCCATTGTTGCGATGAATGAGTCGCGGCCAAACGTTCTCTCAACTCGGTCGAAAGCGGCCATATCTGCAACATGCCGAGGCCAACTGCCAATAGCAGGGGCAGCACGGACAAGGGCAAAATCAGGGACTTGGGTCGATTGATGGCTATCTCGAGAAACCAAAGCCCCAGCGCCACGACGGCTCCGATGGATAAACCGAACTGGGCCCAACCTGCCAACGAACCTATCATCCACGGCGCGATCACTAACATCACCAGGACCACGAGGCGCCCCGGATAACTCGTCAATGGCACGACCTGTTGGGACGCTGGTGTACTTGTCCCAGTTTTTTTTCGTTTTAACATTTCTCGGGCACCCATTGAAACATCGTGTCGGCCAATCAACATTCGAGCAAACGGCGGCCAACGACCTGCCCCTTTTCAAACAAAGTCTAGTCTAGCCGTTGCCCAATGATTTCCGAAGTCACAATGCGGAAACGCAACGCGGTTTAATCCGACTCCATAAGCCTCAAATTCGGCGCAATCGTTTCCAATAGGTTCGTCAAAAGCTGCCGAACTTGATTCGTCGTCTTCTGCTCCAAGGCTTCGGCCAAGACCTGTTTGGCCTGCACGACGCTTACCTGAGCTGCCAATTGCTTGATCGACGGCAAAAAGGCGGGCGACATGCTAAACCGAGTCAGCCCCATCCCTAACAACAAGATGAAGGCCCGATGTTGCCCAGCCATTTCCCCGCACAACGTCACCGGCTTGCCAACCCGGTTGCAGGATTGAATCACTGACTTTAGGACCCGAAGCACCGCAGGAGCTAACGGCTGACACAGATGGCTGACTTTCGGGTTGTCGCGGTCGGCCGCCATCAAGTACTGCACCAAATCGTTCGAACCAATCGAGACGAAATCAACAGCCTCCAATAACATGTCGATACAAATCGCGGCGGCCGGAACCTCGACCATCATGCCCACCGGTACCCGTTTGGTCGCCACCCCCGCCTGCTGCAATTGTTTGGACGCCAACCCAACCATTTTCCGCAGCCGACGCATTTCTTCCAACACCGTAACCATTGGAAACAACATCCGCACCTGACCATCCGGAAATTCAGCGGCCGCGCGGAGGATCGCTCGGATCTGAATCATGAAGAAGTCGCGATGCTCGAAGCTCAGCCGAATGCTCCGCCAACCCATGAACGGGTTGGCCTCTTGATGGTTGTGCCCCAAATACGCGACCGTCTTGTCACCACCAATGTCCAACGTACGAATCGTAATGTTTTGCCCAGGAGTTGCGGCGATGACTTGCCGGTAGTTTTCAAACTGTTCTTGCTCGTCCGGCACATCCGGATGTGTCAAATACAAATATTCGGTCCGATAGAGCCCGACGCCTGTGGCGCCCATCGCCTCGGCCGCGCGCGCGTCCGCGACGTTGTTGACGTTGCCCTGCAAATGTAGCATCACGCCATCCAGTGTTTTGGCGGGCAGGTCGCGATTTTCCGCCAACTGGTCCTTGAGATCGACGAACTCACGCTCCACTTTGCGAAAAGCCCGTAGCGTTTCCTCATTGGGATTGATGATCACGCTGCCGTCACGGCCATCCACGACGACTTCGTCGCCCGTCGTCACTTGTCGCAGAATTCCGCTGATGCCACTCACCGCCGGAATGCCGCGACTGCGGGCAATGATCGCCGCATGGCTGGTCTGGCTACCCTTTTGAGTCACAATCCCGGCGACGTCGATATCTCCCAGAGCCACCACCTGCGAGGGCAACAACTCGTCGGCAAAGACGATCAACTTTCCATTGCGAAGATCCTTCTTGATCTCCTGGGAGGCATTCGACAAATACGCGCTAAGCCGCACAGCGATGTCGCGAATATCGTTGACTCGCTCCTGCAGGTACTCGTCGCGTGACTTGGCGAACAATGTCTCGTAATAAGAAACCGTGTCCCGCAACGCTGCTTGGGCAGTAATCTGCTCGTCAGAAATCAATTTGCAGATGTGATTGCTGAAACCCGGATCGCGAAGAATCGAACGATGGACCGCAAAAATCGCGGCCTCCTCGGGCCCAACTTGGGTTGCCACCTTCCGTTCAAGATGCTGCAAGTCCATGGCAGTTCGGTGACGAGCTGCTTCAAAGCGATCCAGTTCTGATTTAACCTCACCGCTGGTAATCTTGGCCGACTTCCCGCCCACGTATATTTCCGTGATGACGTAAGCCGTTCCAACCGCAATTCCAGGAGAGACCGCAATACCTCTTCGCATAGGTCCCGAGTCTACCAAAATAGCGGTGCAGTGCCAATCGGCGTGAGAATCAAGTGTCGTCCGGGCGAGGCAACGCGACAGCCGGCGGTTGCTCCACCCGGCGAATGGACCCACCGTCACTGGCTCGCAAGTCCAATTGGTAGGTGCCCCCAGCTTCGACTTGGATATAGTTCACCTGCCCATGAACCGCTCGCAGACCAAGCTCCTGCTGCATTTTGTTGTCGTTGGCGACCCGCCAGAAATCCGACCAGATCTTCTGCTCCAAGTCGGAAATTTGGCCCATGGTTTGATAAGCCAGAGGCCGAGGATCGCCCTGCCCTGGGGCCGCGTCCAAATACGCCGCGCCTGCATCGATCGCTTGCAATTCCGTATCCTTATCGCCCCGAATTCCTCGGATAATACACAACGATGTCCCGCGGACCAAATCGGCCTGCTCGATGTATTTGTCTTCGAATTTCGCCAACCAACAATCCACGTTCAACAAAGACCCTCGCAACGTAAAGACTCGTCGCGTACCGACTTGACGTCCATCCAAATCCACCTCGGTAAATAGAACTTTCATCACAGCCACGCCTGTCTCGGGATCCGGCCCCATGTCCGTCACTGTCAAATACGCTAACCGTCGATCCACTTTGATTAGACGCAACGAAGTGGTCAGCCGGTCGTTTTCCTCCGCGAGCTTTTTGATTTCCTGCGACTGTTGCTCGATTTGTTTTCGCGACTCGGTCAATTCTCCTTGAATTCGGACAAAGTCCGCTCGCACCGACTCCAATTCCAGAGCCGGTACCACGTAACGATGATAGCCATAATAGCCACCGTATCCCACCAATCCGGTCACGGCCAACAACATCATGGTTCGCACGGCCTGATTGAGTACGGACAGTCGCTGAATAAAATCTAAAGGACCTTCCACGGCCATCGGTTCAATCCTCGAGTTAAGACTAAGGGTGCCCTATCACTTCATTTGCCCCAAGTAGCTCGCGGACCGCCGCCGTCAGATCGGCTTGCCGCATCAACGTTTCTCCCACGAGCATCGCATCGACCCCGGCTGCCTGCCACGCCAATACCAACTCACGATCCTTCACGCCACTTTCGCCGACCAACAGGCGATCTTGGGGAACTTGCGCTCGGATTCGGATCGTTTGCTGGGTGTCGACGTGGAAAGTCCGCAGATCACGATTGTTCACACCAACCAGCTCCGTTCCACTATCCAATACCGCGTCCAAATTCGCCGGATCATGCAATTCGCTCAATACCGCCATGTCCAAGCTACGAGCCAACTGATAATAGTCGCGCAACTGAGTGGCACTCAGACATTCGGCAATCAAGAGGATTGCATCGGCGCCCGCCACTCGGGCTTCGTAGATCTGATACGGATCAATGATAAAGTCTTTCCGCAGCAGCGGCAGCGCGACCTGTTCGCGGATCAACTGCAGATAGGCCAAGTCCCCCTGAAAATACCGAGCGTCCGTCAGCACGCTGAGGCACGAGGCACCGCCCGCTGCATAAGCCCGAGCAATTTGCACGGGATCAAAATTCGGCCGGATCAATCCCGCCGAGGGACTGGCCTTTTTCACTTCCGCAATCAATCGGAGCGGTGGGGCACCACGCAGGCAACCCAAAAAATCGCGCGGCGCGGGCAAATCCTTCACGTTCGCGCGCAACACCGCCAACGGTACCTGCTGTTGGGCTTGCGCTACTTCGACCCGCTTGGTCGCCACGATATCGGCCAGAACATCAACCAAGTCCTAACTCCATCGCTTCGCGTATTCTCGCCGCATGAACTGCAAACCCTGAGTCGCCAAATATTCTTCGTTCGGATACATCCGGCGCCAAATTTTGGTGGCCGCCGAAATCTCCGGCAGAGCCAAACCAAAGGCTTCAATCATCAGCCAACCGTCGTAGCCGATCTCGCGCAGCGTGTCAAACGTCATGTCCCAACGAATATCGCCTTCACCGGGCGTGCTGCGGTCGTTCTCCGAGATATGCACATGACACAACACGTCCGCACAATCTCGTATGGCCTGGGCCGGTGACTTCTCTTCAATATTCGAATGAAACGTATCGTACATCACGCGGCAGTTGGGATGATTCACTTCCCGCACAAACTTCGCACCGTCCGCATGGCAGTTGAGGAAGTAACATTCGAAACGATTCAACGGCTCCACACCCAACATCACATCACTTGCCCGAGCATGATCGGCGACTTGGCGCATCGATTCGACACCCCATGCCCATTCACTGGCCGTCGGTCCACTCCCACTGAAGTGTCCAATCGCCGAATGGTACGGACCGATCAAATGCGTGGCTCCCATCGCTGCACAACAGTCCACCGCTCGCTTGTTTCCTGCGACGCCCGCCGCCCGCACCGCCGCATCGTCACTGATTGGATTGTCGGCCACGTTGCGAATCGTTACCGCTGTCCGAGCCAAACCCAAATCATCCAACTTTCGACCCCAACGTGCGTAATCCAGATCGTAGTTGAACAACGGCACTTCAACGCCATCATAGCCCAACTTCTTGAGCATCTCCAAAGTAGGCAATAGGTCGTCGTTCAATTCACCGGTCCACAACAACAGGTTCATCCCAAACTTCATGAAAATCTCCAACAAGAAATGGCATTCCGCCGCCTTGAAATAGTCTAGGCCGTCCGACCCGGTCCCCCAAGGTGTCTTCGCCCTGATATCAGGGGACTGCCGTCGAAGTATCAGCCGCCCGGTTCGGATTTAAAGCCTAACGATTTTTGCCGCCATTGTCTTCAAACAACGCACGCGGACGCCAGATTTGTCGCAAATGACAATGTTCGAAGAATCGCAAAGAGTCGGTCAAAGCCGCCGACCAGGGCCGTTCAGGAACGTCAATATCGGCCACTGCACCAGTCGGAAAATGCTCGGCCTTGCCACCGATCATGTCGACCACAATTTCCAAAGTAGGGTTATGCGCCACTAATAGTAGAGTTTCAATCGCTTCCGGAACCGAGCCCAAAGCCTGCAATACGCTCGAAGGACTCCCGGGATACAACACTTCGACGGTTCGAACGGATGGAAGCGGAACGCCAAACCCGGTCAACCAGCGTTCCACCGTTTCCCGAGCCCGACAAGCCGGCGAAACCAAGATCAATTGAGGCTCGACTTTCTGTTCCCGCAACCAAACGCCCATCTGCGCCGCATTTCTAACGCCGCGATGGTTCAACGGCCGATCCTGATCGGCCAATCCCGGATGATCCCAATCCGACTTGGCGTGTCGCATCAATAACAACCTGGCCACTAGTCTACTGCCCTCCTTTTTCGGCGGCTTGCCGCTGCCGCAACGGTTCGATTAGTGGCTTGGCCCAATCCTTATCGCCAAACAGGTCAATCAGCGATTGGCGAATCTCATCGGCTTGCACCGGATTCGTTTCCTGCAATCGATCCGCATGTATAATTCGCTCGTTGATTTCCTTCGCCTTCTTGTCGATCTCCGGAACGGCCTGCTTCCGATACATCTGGCGATAGACTTCCGCAGCGGCCAAACAGGCTTCCTCCCGTTCCGACAGCGGTTCGTTTCCCGCGCGGTGAAACGTGATCAGCGTATTCAACTCGGCCTGCTTGTCCCATTTGGTCTCGTGATCGTCAGCCGTCCACTTCAAGAACTGTTTTTCTAGCTCGGTCATTTCACGCTTGTTGATGGACGACTTCAACGACAATCCATTGCGAAACTGAAAGGCTTCGGCTTTGGCTTTGAGGTCCTTGACGTCCGCGGCGCGCGGGTCATCGGGGTACTGCTCCAGAAACGTCTCGATCTGCCGCATGACGCCCATCGGCCGCTCCTGAACTGGTTCGATCATCACCCACAACTCGTCGGCTGTTCGCGGCCGCAGAACTCGATCGTAGACCAAGTAGCTACTGACCGACAATAAAACCAATACGCCAATCGCCAAGAGAGCGGTACCCCAAATCGATGGCTGCTCGTTCGCTTCCCGGTTCGTCGTTCGCACCGCCCGCTCGAAGTAATCCTGCTGACGAATGACGCGATTGGGAGTCGTCAACGACGGCCGCGAATTCTCTTCGCGCAGCGTTTCGCCCGAACCACCACTCGGACGTTGACCGGAACCCGGCTGCCGCCCGGTTTGTGGCCGAGTCGCGGAACCGCGCCCTCCATCGGCCGCGCGTGCATCCAACATCGTTTGATTCGAGCCGTCGATCGGAGGCACAGCGATATCTACCTCATCGGCCAAGACCAAGTTGGTCTCCATTTCGGCTCGTTCGCGCAAGATCTCCAAGATCTCCCCGAGCCGAGTTGCCACACTGCGGGCTGATTTCAAACGATTCTCCGGTTGCTTCTTTAGCAACTTCTGAATCAGCAATCCCAATTCTTCAGGTGCGTCTTTCGCGACGCTTGTCAGAAACGGCGGCTTGGTCGTCACCACTTTTTCCAAGGTCTTTTGCGGAGAAGCGCCGACAATCGGTGGCTTCCCCGTCGCTAAGGCGAACAACACCCCACCCAAACTATAAAGATCGCTCTGAATCGTGGCGGGCTTGCCGATCGCCTGCTCCGGCGACATGAACTCAGCCGTCCCCAAAATACCGGACATGGTCATCTGATGGGTGCCGAACCGTTTGGCAATCCCATAATCGGCCAACTTGATTTGGCCGTCGTCGGCCCGAATGATGTTGCCCGGTTTGAGGTCTCGGTGAATCACACCGACGGTATGTGAATAATGCAGAGCCTCACAGACTTTGAGGCCTATCTCCACCGTCTCAATGTAGGTGAAATGATAACCAGCCTTTTGCATCGCATACAGACTTTTTCCTTCGACCAATTCCATCGCGAAGTAAAAAACTTCATCCTGCTTGCCGAAACTCAGCAGCTGAACAATGTTTGGATGCTTCAATTCTATGAGCGTCTCGACCTCTTCCTGAAATCGTTCCAGAAACTGCAAGTCACTGGCCAAGTCCGGCGCCAAGATCTTGACCGCAACTCGCTCACCGGTCTCGGGGTCCACTCCGCGGTAAACCGTCCCCATTCCACCACGTCCCAGCACCTCTTCCAATAAGTAAGGACCCAGTTTCGACGGTACCATGCTCATTCCGTAGGTGACTGATCAAAACACCGACCGCTTGACTGGCAAGCGATCGATGTCGCAAAAAACATATCGCAACCACGATCGACGGGTTAGCCACCGGTCTTGGTCGACAATTCCGTGATCATCTGGATCAACGGCATGAAGAGCGCCAAGACGATAAAAAGCACGACCAAACCCAAGAACACGATCAGCGCCGGTTCGATCAACTTCATCATCCCATCGGTCAAGGTCGTCACTTCTTCATCGTAGTAGTCGGCGACTTTGTACATCATGCGATCCAATTCGCCCGTTTCTTCGCCCACATCAACCATGTTGACGACCATGTCTTCGACCACGGACTTCTTATGGAACATGTAGTAAATCGCCGCGCCCAAAACCGCCAAACCTCCCGCAGCCATCAGCAACTCGTTTTTGAATTGTTGATTGAAGAACAGAACAGCCAGCGGCGGCGTCGAGCACATGGCCATCCAGAAGAAGCAAGCCACCGGATGAAAACCCGGCACGGCATTTCGCTTCAACGGCCTCGCAATGCTTTCACCTTCGCGAATCGCATCGCTGACGCGGTGAAACACCTTTTCGAACATTGCATTGCCCGAGGTCTCGCGGGTGATCGTCAGACTTTCCAAGATGGGAACTCCGGAAGCGACCAACGTTCCCAAAGTTCGCGTCGTACGAGCCAGATTCGCCTTTTCTGCCAACTTGCCGAATACGGGCAACTTCAGAATATACAAGTGCCAACCCATGCGACCCGCCTTGAAGCGGCAGACCAAGGCAATGAACATGATCACCGTGAACGGAATCAACGGGAACATGAACCACAACCGCGTGCACGTATTGGTCACATCCACCAACAACGTCGTCACAAACGGCAAGTCTTTCATGCCGAACTCTTCAAACATCTTCAAGAACTGCGGCACGATGTACAGAATAATCGCCGCCAAAATACCGAAGGTCACCAAGATCACCATCGCCGGATAGATCATAGCGCCGATGACTTTGTTTTTGAGTCGCTGAGATCGCTCTTTAAACTCGGCCAATCGCTGGAGAATCGCTTCCAACGCACCACCCGCCTCACCGGCTTTGATCATGTTGACGTACAACCGATCAAAGACCTTGGGTGACTTGCCCATGGCTTCCGAAAGCGTCGAACCGCCTTCAATTTCTTCGCAAACGTCAATCAACGCATTTTTCAGCGTGCCCGGCTTCGACTGGGCTTCCAAAATCTTCAAGCTGCGCAAGATCGGCAAACCAGCGTCCTGCAAAATCGACAACTGCCGCGTGAATGTGACGATCTTCTTGCCACCAGCTCCGCCCAAGGCAAATGTCTTGCGACCGCGACCACGCTTGGCCGCCGCTTTCGCTTTCTGAACACTGATCTTGGTGACGTAATAGCCCATCGAACGAATCGTCGCTTGGGCCTCATCCTGATTGGTGGCGTCAATCACGTCACGGATCGGTTGACCAAGTGCATCGTAAGCTTCAAATTGAAAAGTAGGCATCGCACCGTTCCATTGAAAAGAGACAGTCCACCGTCGTCGCCCTAAATTCTAACGCCTTCGCCCGTTTTTTGCACGGCTAATCTTCATTTTTTTCTAGGCATCCATGATCGTCTCCCGGATAACCTCGTCTGCGGTCGTCAATCCTTGAGTCAAAAAGTCCATCCCAATGTCGCGCAGTGGGCGCATTCCGTGCTTTTTGGCCACTTTGCGCAGCTTGTCGGCCGAGACCCCCTGCATGATCATTTCACGCAATTCATCGTTCATGATCATCAGTTCGAACAACCCGATTCGGCCCTTGAAACCCGTGCCATTGCAGGCATTGCAGCCGGCGCCCCGGTAGGTCTTTTGACCCTTCAGGTCTTCTTTCTTGAGTTCCAACTCCCACAACTGAAGTTCCGTAAAGTCGGTCTGCTCTCGACATTCCGTGCAAATCCGGCGGACCAACCGTTGAGCCAAAATCGCCTCGACCGTCGCCGTGATCATGAAAGGCGGCACCCCCATATCTTTCAATCGAGTGATGGTCGACGGCGCGTCGTTTGTGTGCAAAGTGCTAAAAACCGTATGTCCGGTCAACGACGCCTGAATGGCAATCTCCGCCGTTTCCAAGTCACGAATCTCGCCGACGAGGATCTTGTCGGGGTCCTGACGCAAAATCGCTCGCAAACATGAAGCAAACGTCACGCCGATGTCGTGGTCGATCGGAATTTGGATAATCCCCTCAATGTCGTATTCGACGGGGTCTTCCGTCGTAATCAACTTGTCTTCAATTGCGTTCAGTTCACTAAGGGCCGAATACAGCGTGGTGGTCTTTCCCGACCCAGTCGGTCCGGTCACCAAAATGATCCCGTTCGGTTTGCCCATGACCTTCCGGAACTCGCCCAATGTTTGCTCGTTCATCCCCACTTTGGTAAGGTCCAACGAAACCACCGAACGATCCAACACTCGCAAGACAACGCTTTCACCGAACAATGTCGGCAACACGCTGACTCGCAAGTCCACGGGGTGACCGCCAACCGTCAACTCGATACGACCGTCTTGCGGCATCCGCCGTTCGGCAATGTCCAAGTTGGCCATGACTTTGACCCGCGTAGTGATCGCAAACGCTAAATGCCTGGGCGGTGGCACCATTTCGTAAAGCACCCCGTCCGCCTTGATGCGAATACGGAACTCATCTTCAAACGGTTCCAAGTGAATGTCGCTGGCATGGTCCTTGATCGCCAACAACAACACCATGTTCAAGAGTTTGCGAACCGGAGCACTCTCCACCAACTCGTTGACGTCTGTCAGGTTGATCGGGCCGCCTGACGACAGTTCCTCGACCGCCTTCTTCAAGTCATTGTCCGAATTCAATTCGGCAATGATCTTGTCCATGCTTTCGATATCATCGTTGAAAAACTTGTCGAGTGTTTTTTTGATCTGGGCTTCCGGGCTTACCACCAAACGGATCTCATACCCGAGAAATCGCCGCAATTCATCGCGAATACTCAAGTTCTGTGGATCGCAGGTCGCCAAGACCAATGTGCCACCTTCCAATTGCAAGGGAATCACGCGGTACATTTGCGCCATGGAGTCGGTCACCAAGTTCTTGACCTCCGGCTTCAGCACCAATCCCTCCAAGTCGAATGTCTTTAACCGGAACTGCTCGGCCAAAGCACTGACCAAGTGATCCTCTTCGAGCAGGCCCATGTCCAGAGCGATCTTGCCGAGCAATTGACCAGGATGCTGGGCTTGCTCTTCCACCAACATGTCCAACTGCTCGTCGGAAATGTATCCCATGTCGACAAAAATTTGCCCGATACGTCGAATTGCCATCTGGTTTCAACCTCTGTGACTTTGAGCCTATCGGAAAAGAGGACGTCCCTTTCCACCGCGGCCAAACTTGCTGCCCAACCGACTCGAACCCCTGCCGCTTATTGCGGAACCTGACCTTCATCCATCATTCGCCGAGCGTTGGCAATTCGACGCGCTAACGAATCCGGATCTTGAGCCTTGCCCAAACAATCTTCCATCGTGACGGTCCGTTCGATCCAATGATTGAACAACGAATCGTCCATCAATTGCATCCCAAACTTCGAACCCGTTTGAATCGCCGAGTTGATCCGGAAGGTCTTGTTTTCCCGAATCAAGTTGGCCACGGCTGGGGTTACGATCAAAGTCTCGTACGCGGCGACGCGACCACCGCCGATCTTGGGCAACAAGGTCTGAGCCAACACACCCAAGAGCGCGGTCGATAACTGCGTCCGAATTTGGTCTTGCAAATTCCCAGGAAACGCATCGATGATCCGGTTGACCGTGCCCTGCGCGCTGTTGGTGTGCAACGTCCCAAACACCACGTGGCCGGTTTCAGCCGCTGTAATGGCGGCTTCAATCGTTTCCAAGTCGCGCATTTCGCCGACCAGAATCACGTCCGGGTCCTGACGCAACGCCCGACGTATCGCCTCCGAAAAACTCGGCACGTCCACACCCACTTCACGTTGATTGACCGTGGACTTCTTGTGGTAATGAAAGAATTCGATCGGGTCTTCGATCGTGATGATGTGATGATCCACGGTCTCATTGAGGAAGTTGACCAGACTGGCCAGCGTCGTACTCTTCCCCGAACCCGTCGGACCCGTCACCAGGAACAACCCGCGCGGACGCATGACCAATTTCTTCAACGTGTCCGGCAAACCCAACTGCTCCGGAGTAAGCATGGTCGTCGGAATCTGCCGCAACACCATCGAGATATTGCCGCGTTGTTTGAAAATTGAAACTCGGAACCGAGCCTTATCACCAAACGCGAAGCCAAAGTCCGAACCGCCCGCCTCCTGCAACTCACGTTGACAACGATCCGGCGAAATACTCTTCATCAGGGCGACCGTGTCTTCGGCTTCTAAGACCTTGGTCTCCAACCTCCGCAATCGCCCGTGCAAACGAAACACCGGCGGTTGCCCGACCGTGATGTGAATATCGCTCGCACCTTGTTTGACACACGCTTCCAACAACTTGTCAATTAAAACTGCCATGTCCCGCGGTTCCCGTTCTTCATTTAACTTTGCATGCTTTGAAACAACCCCTCAATCGATCTCGCCGTCGCCTAGGTTGGCGCCGAAGCTGGCGCCGAAGTCGGCACCGCGTCTTGCTCCGTGCGCTTGGCGACTCGATAAACTTCCTCAATCGTCGTGATGCCGCGCATGACCTTCCTGATGCCGTCCGTGTACAACGTGTCCATGCCCGCCGTAATCGCGTAGCGGCGAATCTCCGTGGTCGAAGCATTCGCAAAGATCAATTCGCGCACCTTCGAGTCAATCATCAAAATCTCATGAATTCCAATGCGGCCTTTGAAGCCGGTCTTCTGGCAAGTGTTGCATCCTTTGCCTTTCATGAAGGTCGCGGTTTCTTTCATCGCCGGCGTAATGCCCGCTTCTTGCAATTGATAGTCTTGCGGCATGTACCGAACCTTGCACTTCGGACAAACCGTGCGAATCAACCGCTGAGCCAAAATCGCAACAACCGAACTGGCCACCAAATAACCGGGTACGCCCATGTCGACCATGCGCGAGATCGCACTGGGGGCGTCGTTCGTGTGCAAGGTGCTAAACACCAAGTGACCCGTCAACGAAGCCTGAATCCCCATCGACGCGGTTTCCGCATCGCGCATCTCGCCCACCAAGATCACGTTGGGCGCTTGCCGCAACATCGAGCGAATGATCCGCGCAAAGTCCAAACCAATCGAGTGCTTGACCTCCACCTGATTGATGCCCGGCAAATAATATTCCACCGGATCTTCAGCAGTAATGATCTTCTTGTCGGGCCGATTGATCGAATTCAACGCGGAATACAGCGTGGTTGTTTTGCCCGAACCCGTCGGCCCCGTCACCAAGACAATGCCGTTGGGACGCTTGAGCAACTGCTGGAATTTGACAAACACGTCATCCATCAAACCCAGTTGCCGGATCCCAATCTTGATATTGTCTTTATCCAACAACCGCATCACGACCGATTGACCGTGATTCGTCGGAATGATGCTGACCCGCAAGTCCAACTCTTTTTCGCCGACCGTCACCTTGATACGACCGTCCTGCGGACGACGTCGTTCGGCTATGTCAATCGAGGCCAAAACTTTCACGCGCGAGACAATCGCTCCCAACTGACGTCTGGGCAACGAATCACGCTCGTGCAACATCCCGTCAATACGATAACGAATCCGGACGCGGCGTTCGAACGGTTCGATATGAATATCTGACGCCCGCAACTGGACCGCTTCGGTGATCATCATTTGCACCAAGCGAACAATCGGAGCCGTGTTCTCGTCGCTGCCATCCTCACGAGTTGTCGTCTTGGAATCGTCGACCGTTTCTGTAAAGTCGATCGCCGTGTCGGTGAACTCTTGCAGGATCGAGTCCGCAGATTGACCGTCGATCTGCCCATACACTCGGTTGATCGTCGCGAAGATCGACGAACGACTCGCCAAAGAAATCACCACGTCACGATTCAAAATGAATCGTAACTTTTCCAAAGTGTCCATGTCGTTGGGATTGCTGATCGCAATTCGCAAGCGACCGTCGACTTCCGCGATTGGGACAACCGCGTTTTCGCGGGCAACCGTTTCCGGCATCAATTCGATTACATTCTCCGGAATATCCACTTCGTCCAAATCAACCGACTCGACCCGATGAACCGCCGCTAGACACTTGATTAGCTCGTCTTCGGAAGCGTATCCCAATTTGATGACCGATTCGGTCAGTGCCAACTTGGACTCGCGAGACAACTGTTCGGCCTCGGCCAATTGGTCTTTGGTCAAGGTTTTTGTCTTCACCAAAGCCGCGCGAAAGTTATTGTCAGAACCGTACGCCATTGTTGTTACTTACTCCAAGTCCGCTTCGGACCACTCGACCTCAGGCAAAACTACTGTTTGACAAGTCGGCGACCGCAACTCTTATCATGGACGACCGACTCGTTTTGTCAATGAATTTCAGCCGCCTCGGCCCCAAACGCCCCAACTTCAAGTTCCGCACCCCGCGAGTTGGACATTCTACCCGATCTTCCCGCGCGATTGTACCGATTGCGCGGGAATAATCGTCCACGGTCGATCTTCCGACACCAGCCCCACGGCCGCCGCTCGCCGCCCCAATTCGTTCAATGCCGCCAAACCCACGTCGCCCAAGTCCTCCGTCCAACGATTCACATACAGATCGACATGCGACCACAAGACTTGGTCATCGAACTCCTGTGCGTGACGCCGCATGGTCGGCAATGCCAGTTCGCGATGGGCCATGGCCTCGCGAACGGACCCTTGAATCAAACAACTGATCTTTCCCAAAACTTCCGAGCCCAAATCCAACCGTCCCAAAATCCCGCCCAACGGCAACGGTGATCTTGTTTCTTGCTCCCAACGTTGGCCCAGATCTTCGACCAATCCCAGGCCCTGTTGCCGGTACGTGAAACGCCCCTCGTGAATGCAGACGCCATAATCGGCTTCCCCCGCCAGCAATGCCGGAGCAATCTCCGAGAATACAACGTGCTGTGCTGGCGCCCCATCTGGATAGAACAATCGATACAACAAGTAGGCCGTTGTATCAGGACCAGGACACAACACGCGCATGGCTGCGGTGGTTCCCGGGACACTTGGCCCGCTCAATCCCTTGAATCGACCGTCGTCGCCCACTCCCGAACGAACTAGCCCCGGTCGAGCCAATAGCAGCGGACCATTGCCGAACCCCAGTGCAGCCCCGGCGGCAAACACACCATAACGGTCGGACAATTTCAGCGCCGCATGGAAGCTGGCTTTGCCAACATCCAAGTCGCCCGCCTGCAAGCGTTCGTTCAACTCTTGCACGTCCGACAAACAAAAGTCGAACTCGATCCCCTCCGTGCTCAAGCGATGCTCCAACAACGGAAAAAACGAAAAGGTGTCATTCGGACAAGTCGAAATGCCAATCCGAATTTTCATGCTCACTTCCTAACCACGAGCTGCGCCAAGCTGTCCAAAGCTTCGTCGATCCGCCAGTTCGCGAATTCTCGGTCGCCGACTTCATTCGTCAAACCACGGAATATCAAACAACGAACCCCAACCAATCGACAAGCCAAGGCGACAGCAAACCCCTCCATGTCTTCGACCAATACCCCCGGAAATCGTTCGCGCCGCGCCAGGGCTGTCGCTCGCGATCCACTGGCAACTCCGACAGTTAACAGGCGAACTCCCGCCGCAACGCCCAAATCCAAATCTTGGCTCACTGCCGCACTAAGCGACCCTTCCGGCAACTCCAGCCCCATGGGAACTTGCGGAAACCCCAACTCGCCCGGCAATTCCCACGCTCCGGCTGCCAACGTCGCTTGGCCACGCCGCTGGGCTCCTACCGTATCGGTTGTAATTTGTCCAATCTCCACCGCCGTTCCCACGGGTGCCACGATCGGATCAAACGTGCCTCCAATTCCCAGCAAAACAACCTCGCTCGGTCGCTCGTGAGCCAACCATTGAGCCGTCACCACACCGGCCGCAATGGGCCCAAATCCACACAACTTGATGGACGGTAGTGATCGCTCGGGAAAGTACCTTCGCCAACGCGATAAAAACCGTTGCCGCTCGAAGTCGGTCGGCATGAGCCACAGCGTTGTCGATGAAACATCCAGCATAGACAAGTTTCCACCACTCTAGGTTGTGTCGCCACGCAGGTCGGACAAACCCAACGCTACTTGGTCGATCCGCAAACGTTCCAAATTGGCGCTGCGAAAGACGAGACCCACCGAATTATAGGCCTTGAAAGAAGCAATAGAAAGTGAAAAGCAACTCGAAGCCGGTGCCGCAAAGTTGATATGGGTCGGCAGTAGGATCTGATCGTTCAGCCATGCCGAAACGACGGCATGATTGGACCAACAACCGAGGACCATCATCTGGTCTGGAACCAATCCGGTTGGGCGATTGAAGTGACGCTCCAATTTAACTTCGTTGGCCGATGAAGAGATTCCGACCTGCTCAGTCGCGTTCACATAGTCGGCCCAACAAATCTCGCCCGGCAAACGAAACGGAGCGCGTCTCACGACCGCTACTCCCGAAGCGATGGCTGGATCGCCCAGCCCCTCTGAAGCATCACCCTCGAGCAAACTCATCTGCCAAGGTCCGTGTAACCGAATGCGATGGAATTCCACAGACTTGACTCGGTGCGCACTTATTGGTTGACGGTCGACACAACAACTTCGGCTTGCATGACTTGGTCCGAACCCCGAACCTGTTGACGATCCGCGTCGAAACTCGCCGAACGCAATGTGACCTGTATCGACGTCAGCGGATGTCCGTAAGGCGGAGCTGAATCGCGATCGTTGCGAACGGCAGGGACGGCATTCCCGTCGATCGGCACGCCGTCGGCGCCCTCGTCGATCAAGTCATCGCCGATCATCAAGCCATCGACATAGTTGTCCAACCCGTCGCGTTCAAAATCGCGGGTCCAAGTGGTGTAGGTGGGACCACCCGCAACGTTCTCGTACATGGTCATGATGCTGGCCCAATAATTCGCGGCAGGTTCTTCGGCCATGAAATTCAAGTCGTACTGTGGATCTGATCTACGGCGTTGCCAGTTAGCGAAATGGTGCGGTCGTAACGCGGGCGGAAAAATAATTCCGGGTCCCGGAACACCATCCATCGAACGAAATTCAAACGCTCCCAAATCAACGTAGCCACCGTAGCCCGCGAAGTCAGGATTACCATACGCGTGCCGATAACCGGGATCATGCGGCAACAGCGGCATCCCCGAATATTCATACACCGGCACCGTCGGATCAAAAACCTTGACATCAAACCCCACGACATTCTCCATCACCACGTCACTGCCTGTATTCACGCCGAAGAGAATCAAGTCTTCCAAAAACAAATTCTCCGCGCGCAAATTATCCGGAGCAAAACCCTGAACAAGCAATGGGTGCGGAAATCCGGCCACTTGCAGTTGACCATTACCCATAATCGTACCGAGTCGATCAGTCCCCCAATGAGCTGTGCGGTTTTTCGGATGATTCAGCGTGCCAAGTGAATTGCACTTGTAACGACTTAGTGAAATCCCAGGACTCAAGGTCACGTTCGGATTGTCAAAGTTGCGGCTCAGTGAGATATCATTAAATTGTAAGAACTTCGCATACAATGTTCGATTGTTTACAAACTCATTAATCTGAGCTGGCGTAAAGCCGTTAAGTGGATCGTTGACAAAAGAATTGTACGCATCTCGACTTCGCAGCATTACAGCCGCGATTTGATCGGTCAAATCAGGTCGAACCAACAACACCCGACGATACAAACGAATCTGATCGCCGTAGTCCACCACACCGTTGTTGTTGCTGTCTTGATGCCGCGTGAAATAAATGATTTCCGCCTCGTTCGATTCGATCAGTCGCCCGTCAAAACGTCCTTTAAACGGTCGCCCCGGACTGATTGCCGTAAACGCAATGATGTCGTCGATGTCGCCCATCAAGTTGCTGGGCGTGTTCAGAAACGTCATGTCGCGATATCCGCGATCCACAATCTCCAAGTAGCCCGCACCCTCGGCACTCGACATCTGCGGACGAACGCGCAGTGACAATCGCTCCAAGTCATCGCGCAACAAGTCCGCCGCATCTCGAATCCGTTCGGATACCAACAATCGGTTCCGACCGATCCCAATCTCGCGACTGGCCACCGTGAAGGCTTGCGTCATGCTGAGCAAAATCACGAGGGTGATCGCCAATGCAATCAACACCTCGACCAACGTCATGCCAAAACGAATCTTCATAGCGAAGCTCACTAAATCTCGCTTACACAATCACTGTGTCTACAATCCCGCTTCCCTATCTTCACTGACTGGGCCGAAATGTAAACCCCCTAAATTAGGGGTACTCGATCTCAAAATGATACGGACTGCGACCAACGAACGACATCGTCTATGATATCTTCCAGGTCGAACTTCGGCGCATAGGGAATCACCGATTTCAAGCGAGAAAGGTCGGGCACTCGCCGCCGAATGTCCTCAAAATCGTCATCATAAGCGGCTTGATAACTCTGAAATTGAATCGAAGACTTGTTCCCGGTCCGGTCAATGACCATTTGCGCCAACTCGAGAATCGACACCGGCCGGTCTGCTCCGACGTTGAAGACCCGGCCTGCCGCCGATTCGGTCACCATCAATTGGCAGATCGCGTCGACGACATCCGCGACATGTGAAAAACAGCGAATCTGTTTCCCGTCGTCATGCACCAACAGCGGCTCGCCGCGGACCGCGGCCTGGACAAATCGCGGCAAGACCATGCCGTAGGCACCGGTTTGACGTGGGCCGACCACGTTAAAAAATCGCCCGACCACCGCTGGCAGCCGCGACGCTCGAAAGTGCCCCAAGGCCAAGAACTCGTCAATCGCTTTGGAAACTCCGTAAGACCAACGCGCTTTGCTGGTGCTGCCGTAGACAAGATCGTCTTCCTCGCACCAGAACGGTTTGGGGTTCTTGCCGTACACTTCACTCGTGCTGGCGATGAACACCGGGATCGTCCGCCCCTGTTGATGGTGCCGAGCCAACTCCGACAACAAAAACTGGGTTGGTTCGATGTTGCGTTCGATGGTCTGAATCGGTTGTTTGGCGATCAATGCCACGCCAACGGCCGCCGCCAAGTGGAATACCAAATCCGTTTGGGAAACGAGTTCCGCTACCAACTGCCGATCAGACACGCTGCCCGGAACCCAACGAACTCCAGGTCGCGACAACAAGGGCGTGATGTTGTCCATGGAACCCGTCGACAAGTCGTCAACCAACGTAACGTGAGCCCCTCGATCCAGCAGATACTCCGCCAAGTGGGAGCCTATGAAGCCGGCTCCCCCAGTGATCAGAGCTCGTTGGTTTTGGAAGGACTTGAGCATTTATTCGAAAGCCTGCTCGAGCCGCCGCAACACGCCGCGTTCTTTGGCCGAAACCCTTCCCAATCCCAATATTCCGCCGGCCGCATCGGCGACGTCGTACGCGCGTTGCAAGACGCTCTGTTTGACGCGTTGGAAAGTGGCCTCACCGGCCGCAGCCTTCAAGGCACCGATGTAGTCCACCCACGCCCGAATCACCTCCTCTTCGGGCGCCCGGCGAAGCCATTCGTTCAACAAGTGACCCGCCACAGAATCCGAGTCAACACCCGTGTCGGTCGCAGCTTTTAATATGGCGGCCTTTTCGGCTGGTTCAACGGAACCATCCGCCCAGGCGACCCAAACGAGCGGAAACAGGGACAACGCCGATACCGATTCGTCGTTGATTCCCAACGCCAACAACTCGTCAATGACCGCTTCGTCCGCCAACCCGGTCGACGCCTTTAGGCGGTCGCTGGCCGATTTGTGGGCCATGTCGGCTCGAAGCTTCTCAATCAACTTTCGGTCGACTTCGTTAAAGAACTGAGCTTCTAACGCATTGCCACGCTTTTGTAGGGAATCGTCTTCCATCACCGCCTCACCGCTCCGAGTCTGTGGTCACCATGGCCGTTCCGGCGTCGTTCGCCGTCACAAAAACACTTTTTAAGAGTAGAGAAAAACCAACCGCCTCACCAGTAGGGAGACGCGTCCGCCGATCAATTCTCCCGCAAATTTGTCCTCAAGTGGAGGGCTTGCCATTCCCGAAATGGACTCTATACTATCCGACCGGTTTAATCGCGATTCAGTGCGGGTGTAGCTCAGTGGCTAGAGCGTCACGTTGCCAACGTGAATGTCGTGGGTTCGAATCCCATCACCCGCTTATCTTTGGGCCTGTTTCTTAGTAACCGTTCTCAGGTGCAGGCTGTATCGTAGCGAAACTCTATTCGTGAGCGGCTACAATTTTTCTTCCCCAACAAACTGGTTCAGTCTTCGGACCTGATCGTCCAACTCTCGGTCTCAAGTCCAGGAGCCGGCTTAGCCTCCACGGGACCGGAAAAGTCCATAAACTGTGGAGGCTCGACCAAACCCGGTGGCGACGCTCTGAAAGTCGCTTGCACGATCGTTACCGAAGCTTGGCCCAATACGGAAGATTCATCGGCCAACAATTTGGGAGCCCGGCTATTGGCAACTGCAGGTTCACCCTGCGGCGCGAGCGAAACATGTGGGGCCGCGACCTTGGTTCTTGCCGCTCGCGGAGCCAACTCCACATACGAAACAAACAATCCGCTTTGAACTTCTTCGCCCTGCATGTTGAATAAGGACTTTTTCCAAGTCACCTTACCAGCCGATCGACCGCCGCTGGCCAACTCAATCACTTCGGTCACGGCGTAGACAGTATCCCCAATATGGACCGGATGCAGAAATTTCCATTGATCGACCGAGACCAGCGCCAGCGTTCGCACCGCAGGCGCCGTTGTTGATAGTCCGGCCGCCCAAGCCAATCCCATCAAACCATGCATCAGTGGCTGCTTGAATCGGCTCTTTGACGCGTAATCGTGATCGACGTGCGCGCGGTCAAAGTCTCCCGTCATCCCGGCAAAAATGATGACATCTGATTCGGTGACGGTCCGCCGGGAGGATGTCCATTTTTGGCCAACGCTCAAGTCGTCAAAATAGAGCACGGAACTCATTTACCGAAATGCCTGGTTTGTAAAAATAATGGGAATGGGCCGCTCAAGGCGAAAAGAATAACCTGGACAATAGAAACATCCAATGGCAGAATAGGCAAATTGGGCGATGAATTCAACAAATATCGCTCCGAAAGCCGAGCAATCCTGTCACCGTCGCGGTCCGTTGGCTTCAATTCCGGGTTTCTGTAGATCAGACTAACGGGCGGAGTCGGCCCGGTCCGGCGCGTCCCCCACGTCACCCTTCCCTTCCTCTCACCCGCCATCCTTCCTGAAAGTCGTTACCCATGACCAGTCACCCCAAATATCGATCCGTGATTGTTATACTCGCTGCTTGTTTCATGTTTCTCGGTAATCTGTCGATCGCCTCGGCGAATGAATCGGCGAATGCGTCGACTCCCTCGGATGAAACGGGAGCCGATTTTGTGAAAGACGTGGTCCCAATCTTGGCGGAGAAATGCCTGCGCTGCCACCAAGCCGATCGAGCCGAAGGGGACTTTCGCGTCGATGATGCCACGACTCTGGCAGGGTATGTAATCGGTGGGAAACTGGATGAAAGTCAACTTTGGACGGAACACTTGGCCCAAGACGCATCGAATCCCATGCCGCCCGAAGATGAAAACGAAGCACTGAGTGAATCGGAACTCGCCACGATCAAAGCTTGGATCGAAGGCGGTGCCGCGATCTCCGACCAAGTCAATTGGAGGAAAGCCAAGGCCAGCGAAAGCAAACTTCAGGAAATCAACGACGTGGGTAGCCTGTTGTGGATTATCCTCGGTCGGATGCATCCCGCTGTGCTGCACTTTCCTGTTGCTTTGTTAAGTGTCGCTGCACTATTCGCAGTGTTCGCGTTCGGGAACCCACACATGGACAAAGCCGCGATGTACTGTTTGTTCTTGGGAATGCTTGGGGCCTGCGTGGCCGCCGTATCGGGCTGGGGTTTCGCCGAGCACGAGGAATGGGGTGCTTGGACCAGCGAAAAGTTTGGCGATCTCAAGTACATGCATCGATGGGGCGGGATCTCCGTCGCGGCCATGAGCGTCATCGTTTTTGCCTTGGCCTTTTTTACCCGGATGAGCGCGGACCGCAGCCAATTGTGGTGGAAGCTAGGCGTGGTCTTGGTCGCAGGTTTAGTCGGCTTTGTTGGGCATTTGGGCGGAAAGTTGACCCACGATGATCTATACACAGAACCGCTAAATCGCCTGCAGGAACTGCTGTCGAAACCCGCTGACAAGGGTCCAACCGATCCGACCGATCCGACCGATCCGACCGATCCGACCGATCCGACTGATCCGACCGATCCGACTGATCCGACCGATCCCAAACTCTAGGTCGTTCCGCTGTCAGTGACGGAGCGCTGTTCGGACGGCGCTTCGCTTGTCGCCAGCTCTTCGCGGATGACAGCGAAATCACGCGGTGCTTCGATCCCTAATCGCACCGTGCCACCTTGAAATCGCACCACCGTGACAACGATGTCGTTGCCGATCAAGATCCGTTCGCCAGGCTTTCGACTTAGTACCAACATCTCACACTCCCGACCGCCAAAAATTACGCTATGATCATGCTACGGAACTTATCGATCGACAGAGAATCTTGGCGGTGTCTGTCGATAGTGACATCCTTGTCTCCAATAGCGTACGGGGGCTGAGGCCCAATATCAACAAGCATGATGGAAAATTCTTATGCCCGACGTCGATGGTCCCGAGATCTCTGAAAAGGCGTGGCAAATTTTAACCGAGTGCAAAATCCAAGCCGCCACCGAAGAGGGACAGTTCTTGGACCTCCCAGGGTTCGGCAAGCCATTGGCCTCGATCGACGAACAAGTGGAAGCCGAATTGCAGGAATTTCGGGCCAAACTCGCCGCCTTAGGAACTCCCCATGTCTAATTCTTCGTCCGATTCCGTTCCAACGGCGACCGGCCATTCCTCTCCAATTCTCACGGTTTGTGGCGTTCAAATGGATGTCGCGTTCCGCCAACCGGACGTCAACCTTGTTCGAGTTCGTGAACAGGCCGCCGCTGCTGTAGGGCAAGGGGCTCGTTTGGTCGTCTTTCCCGAATGTGCGCTGACCGGCTACTGCTTCGAGACGTTGTCCGACGCTCGGGCAGGTTCTCTAACGGCCGAATCTCCGGAGATCATCTCCCTGATTCAAATAAGTCGCGATCTGGGAGTTGCGCTGATGGTGGGCACCGCGTTTGCCGAATCCGACGGCACGCTACGCAACGCCGTACTGACATTCGACCGCGGACTTTGGATCGACACTTATTTCAAAGTCCATCTCCCGTTCATGGGTTTGGATCGTTTTGTTCTTCCTGGCAACGTGGTTCACCAGCCGATTGAAATCGACGGCACTCGCGTGGGCATTCACATCTGTTACGAAGGTGGATTTCCCGAAGTCTCGCGATGTTTGACTTTGGCCGGAGCCGACCTGATTGTTCTCCCGACGAATTGGCCGCCTGGGTCCGGTGTCTCCTGCCGCGTGATTCCATCCTGCCGAGCATTGGAAAACCGGGTCTACTTCATGGCCGTCAACCGAGTGGGGACGGAAGGTAAGTTCACGTTCATCGGCAATAGCTCTTGGTGTCAGCCCAGCGGCGCCGAGATGGGTCGGCTTGCACCGGATGCCGAAGGTCTGTTGATTGCTCGCGTGGAAACCGCATTAGCTCGGCAGAAGCATCTGGTCATCGAACCTGGCGTGTACGAAATCAACCGCATTGCGGACCGCCATCCGGAGCTCTATCAAGCCGTAGTGGCGACAGTGCGATGATGAAGCGAAAGCTGCCGGGGCTTCACGTCGTGAATTGGTTTGGGCTCGACCGTTGGCACACGAATCTCGCCGTTGCGGTCTACACAGCTCTCTTGTTGGGAACAAGTGCAGGGTGTCGCGACGCCACACCGCTCCCACCGGGCCCTTTGCCAGCCCCGATTTCGACCACCCACCAGGGAGCAGCTCCCATCCGAGTTGTAGCGACCGTCGGCATGGTCGGAGACATGGTCCGTGCGATTGGCGGACAACACATTCAAGTGACGGTACTTTGTGGCCCCGGTGTGGACCCGCATTTGTTCAAGCCAACGCGCGATCATGTGGCCAAGTTAGTGGCGAGCGACTTGATCGTTTACGCGGGCCTGCATCTGGAAGGCAAGCTCAACGATCTGTTGTTGCGACTCTCGCACCAACATCCGATCTACGCCGTGGCTCAAGGCATTCCAGCGTCGCGGTTGTTGACAGCCGACGAATCGGTGGAACACTCGGCGACTCTCAGCACAGAAACAACACTAGAAATCTACGAAACTGCGGATCCACACGCCTGGATGGATGTCGCATTGTGGTCCGACGCAGCTCAGGGCGTCGCCGATTGTCTAAGCAAGTTCGATCCTCCACACGCTGCCGATTATCAAACCAATTTACGCCAATACCAAAGTCAGTTGCAAGAATTGCACGAATACGGAAAACGACGCTTGTCGGAAATACCTCCCGCCCAACGAATCCTAGTGACTTCGCACGATGCCTTTCGTTATTTTGGCCGAGCCTACAACATTCGAGTCGAAGGGGTCCAAGGTCTTTCGACCGAGTCCGAAGCTGGGTTGCAACGGCTCAACGGACTAGTGCAACAATTGGTCGAGCAGCGCGTTCCAGCCGTGTTTGTTGAGTCGAGCATTTCCGCGAAAAACATGCGCGCGTTGATGGAGGGCGTTCGCGCCAGAGGCCATCAGATCTCGTTGGGCGGCGAGCTTCACGCCGACTCGCTGGGTCCGGTCGATTCGTCCGCCAGTACCTACCACGGAATGATGCTCCACAACTTCGACACCATCGCCGACGCGCTCGGGAACTAAACAACCGTTTTCCCTGTTCCGAACCATTGGTGTGTCACAACGGTTGGCAGGCATTTGCCACAGAAATCTTGTCGCGGCGATGGTTGCCTGTGTAAAGTGAATTGCACCGACGGCAACGTATTCCATCTTGATTGGTTGTTGAACTGGCTTTATAACTCGCTGTGAACGGCTCCGGAAATTTCTTAAAACGAGGGAATAAAATGTCGCAGAATCCTTATGCTCCGCCAAAATACGTGCCGCCTACTTTTTCACATACTGCCAACGGAGAATTGGAACTGGCTTCGCTAGGACAGCGATTTGCCGGTGCTTTCTTAGATGGCCTCATCATGTTGGCGATCGTTTTCCCCCTTGGTTTTGGCTTGGGATTCGCCTTGGTCCTTAGCGGAATGGATCCCGAAGGCGTTCAGTTCTCCGTTCTGACCACCGTTGTGGGTGCGGCAATCGGAATTGGAGTATTTTTGGCTCTTAACGGCTACCTGCTGGCGTCTCGAGGCCAGACGATTGGCAAGTACGTCTTGGGCACTCAGATTCAATCCGATGATGGTCAATTGATGCCGTTTGGCTCCCTGATTTTAAAGCGCTACGTGCCTCTATGGGTGGTCTCACATATACCATGGGTTGGTGGTATTGTTTCTCTGGTCAATGCCCTCGTGATTTTTCGCGCGAATCGCAAATGCCTGCATGACGAGATTGCCGGAACCAAAGTCGTTGTGCTCCGCCAATAATTTGGCGTTTCTAGAGTCGCGATCGATTGGTTTCACAAATCAACAACGATAGAGACAGGTTTGAACGACCGACCCGACTTAGATTGGGTCAAAGACAATATAGCTGCTTAGGATTTGTCCTGAATTAAATTCCCGACTTGGGGGAACGTCCGAATTCGAAAATCCGATACCCCATGGCGGTATCGGTTTAGCGAGCGCTGGTGTACCGGCTTCAGCCGGCGAGTGGCTGAAAAAAGCGTTTCCACTGCACCCGCCGGCTGAAGCCGGT
>JAUXWY010000484.1 GCA_030681235.1 Pirellulaceae bacterium
CTTGCGATCAACGAGACTCCCGCGCCGAATTCCGCTTCGGGAATTCCGTCTCGGGAATTTCGCGTCCCAGCATCCAAACTACTCGAAGGCATCGCGTCATTGTTTACGGGATTGGTTCAAGCGAAAACGCAGGTCCAACGAATGGTGCCTGAAGGCAGTGGTTGCCGTTTGGTGCTACAGTGCCCTGCCGATACGCCGGAATGCTCATTTGGTGATCGAGGCTCCTTGGGTGCCAGTATCGCGATCAATGGTTGCTGCTTGACGGTTGTCCGCTTCGACGATTCGGCTTGGGAATTTGAAGCGGGTGCGGAAACATTGGCTCGGACCAATTTGGGTCGGCTGCAATCAGGGGATGCGGTCAATATCGAGACCAGTCTCCGCGTGGGCGATCCGTTGGGCGGACACTTGGTCACGGGGCATATCGACGGCTTGGGGACATTGGTTGACCGCGCGGACGATGGAAAGTGGAGCACTTTTCGGTTCGACGTCCCCACCGCATTGGCTCGCCAAATGGCCAGCAAAGGCAGTATCGCGGTGGATGGCATCAGTTTGACCTTGGTGGAAGTCACCGCGTCACAATTCACGGTCGCCCTGATCCCCCATACCTTGCAAGTCACGACTTTGGGGGATCGCCGTATGGGAGATTCGGTCAATCTGGAAACGGACGTCCTAGCCAAATACGTCGAACGCCAACTAGGCTTTGTACCTCAGGGCGGCTAAATCGTCAGCTTCCTTGGTCGCGACCGATCCGTTCGCCACTTCAAAATATTCCTTGCGTTTGAGAATTGCATGTCCACCAGTAACCGACAAACGATTTCCTACCTCAATCGACGTTTCCGCCAAGTCGGCCTGGAACCGAACAAGCGACATGGTCAGAATTTTTTGATCGACCTCAATCTGGTTCGCATGATCGCTGACACCGGCGACATTCAACCGTGTGACGCGATCCTAGAAATCGGAACTGGGACCGGTTCGTTGACGGCGATGATGGCCGAGAAAGCCGGCTTCATTGTGACGGTTGAAATTGACGAGCACTTGCATCAATTGGCCAAAGAGGAACTGGAGCCGTTCCGCAACGTATGGATGCTGCGTCAGGACGCTTTGAAAAACAAAAACAACTTGAGTCCCACGGTTCTCGCTCCGATCCGAGAGTGGGTTCAAGGCGCTCCGGGTCGCGGCTTCAAGTTGGTCGCCAACTTGCCGTACAACGTCGCTACTCCAATCATCTCGAATTTGCTCATGTTGGAAGATCCGCCAACGTTGATCTCGGTCACGATTCAAAAGGAGTTGGGCGAACGGATGATGGCAGTCCCGTCCACGAAGGACTACAGCGCACTTTCCGTGTGGGTTCAAGCTCTGTGCGATGTTTCGATTGTTCGAGTGTTGCCGCCGACCGTATTTTGGCCGGCTCCCAAAGTCGATTCGGCGATCATGCGAATTCAACCGATTCCCGAGAAACGAGCTGCCATTGCAAATCTGGCTTTTTTCCATACGTTCACGCGCTCCTTGTTTTTTCATCGCCGTAAATTCTTACGCTCGGTGATCATTAGCGCGTTCAAAGAGAAGTTGAACAAACCGCAGGTCGACGCCGTATTGGCCGAGCTTCCGTTCTACCATTCGAACTCTCGGGCGGAGGAACTTTCCGTCGCGCAGATTCAAGAACTGAGCGAACGATTTCGCCTGGCAGTCAAGCAATAAGATGACGGCCATCGTGGCCGTTGGTGGGTCGCTTTTGGACCGCGAAGAGATGAGAGCCCGTTAGGGAATGCCCGCGGGGTTCAGATCGCTGGCACGTTTGTCCCGATTCAACCATTCAAAGATGGGCGACGCCATCAAGGTCGTGACAATGGCCATGATGACCAGGATCGCAAATAACTCGCCGGAAATAATCCCGTGCTCCAGACCAATGTTGATGATGATCAACTCCATCAGGCCGCGGGCGTTCATCAGTGTGCCAATCCCCAAGGCTTCCCGCTGAGGAATTCCAGTTGCTCGCGCGGCGGCCCAACAAGCCGCGCCTTTTCCGATGACTGCAATCGCCAAGACGATCAAAGCGATCAGCCACAGTGTCGGCGTGTTCAACAAAGTCAATCGAGTATTCAGTCCCGAATAAGTAAAGAACAACGGCAGGAGCAACGCCACCGTCAACGGTTGAATTCGATCAATCACCTGTCGGTACACGACCGGGCGAGGGATTGTTGCCCCGGCAATAAATGCGCCGAAGACGGCATGCAAATGCAGCCAATCCGTCGTCATGGCGCCGATGGCCATCACAATAATCGCGATCACCAACCCGGTTTCGGTGACTTGTTGATTCTTGTCCAAGAAGATTCCCTGCCAGCGACGTAGTAGTGGTTTGACGACGCCCATGGCAACTGCCACGAAAAGAAACCCACCCGCGATACTTACCACTGCCCCTTGAAAATTGCCGGTGAAACTGGCCAAGACCATCGCCAGCAAACACCAAGCGGCCGCATCGTCAATGGCACCCGCTCCCAAGGCCACCGTTCCCATTCGCGTTCCCGTCAAACCTTTGAAGTGGATGATGCGCGCCAACATGGGGAACGCGGTGATGCACAGCGAGGCTCCCATGAATAGCGATGCTTCCAAGAAACTTGTCTTCTCAGGAAACAACTTTGTTTGCGAGAATAAGCCGGCCGCCAATACGATGCCCAACAAGAAAGGAGCCAACATTCCCGCCAATGACACGGCGACGGAACTCTTCAAATGTTCGCGAATGATATCGACACGGAATTCCATGCCCACGATAAACATGTAAAGCGCCAAGCCCAACTGGGCGGCCGGGAACAAATAACTTTGCGTGTCACGCGTCGTCTGGGTGGTGTCCCAAGGAAACAGAAACTCTTGCCATTCGGGGAGGAACAGCCCGAACACCGACGGGCCCAAAACCACTCCCGCAATCATTTCGGCCACCACTTGTGGTTGGCCAAAACGGGCCGCAATCACGCCCACGATTCGGCAGGCACCCAGGATCAACGCAATCTGCAAGAAGAAGTGAATCGTCAGTTGCAGGTTATTCATAAGGGCAGGTTATTCATAAGGTAGGCGTCACGAGGAACTGGCAGGCGGGAGTTCGGGCAGGTCGCTCAGTTCTCCGAACCACGGTTCGTGCACCCGAGACGTGTCATTATCAAACGGCTATAAAATCGTCACCGCTCACAGGAAAAACGCGGGCCGTTGCAAATTTGGCGGTCGGAACAGCTCATTTTTCCAGATTGGAATTCGCCAAATTCCTCTGGCGGCCGTGCCGTTAACCGACTCCGTTCTTGAACGGTCCCGCAAAATCTACCGAAACTCGGCCAAAGAACTAGGGGAGTCCTCGAATGGGATTCAAATCCACATCGGCGGAACAAGCCAGGATGGCCGCCTCATCCAGCAAACGGCGAGACAGAATTCCTCGTTGCGCCACCGTTGCACTTGCCATAATACTTCACCTTAAGGGATAGTATTCAGGGTCTAGCGGTTCCGATTTGCGGACGTTCGGTAATTGGAGTTCACTATGAATAGTTCGAACGATACTCATGGTTTTCGCGAAGTCGCCGACGAAAGAGCAGCCGATTCGAGCGGCAAAAAAACGGCGGCTCACGAACTGTCGGCCAACGGGTGGCGGTCCGCGTTGGCCACGTTGGTTACGGCGTTGATGCTGATACTGGGGTGTACCGGTCTCTGGATATACGTGGCGCCGTTTTCTCGATTTGCCCAAGTTCAAGTATTGGTCCATGTGGCAGCGGGATTGTTGGTATTGATTCCCTACGTTGTCTATCAGGTTCGCCATTTCTTGGTGTGGAGAAAACAGAAGTCGTCGGTGGTCATGGTCGTGGGCTATCTGTTGATGGGAATGACCGAGACGGCAGGTGTCGCCGACGTGGACGGTTTTGGAATGGGGGCTTGGTTTGTCGACTTGGATAATGATGGAGATTTGGACCTGTATGTCACCAACGTGGGACCGAATCGCTTTTTCGAGAACCAAGGGGATGGCACGTTTATCGAAAACGCCGCAGCGCGCGGCATTGATGATCCTGCTTGGTCGACCGGCGTCGCCTGGGGCGATTTCGACCGCGATGGTCACCTCGATTTGTACGTGTGCAACTATTTGCAGTACGGTGACACAGCCGAGTTACGCAACAACCAACTGATGCGCGAATCAAGCGGCGTTGCGGTTCCTTATGCGCTCAATCCAAACTCCTTTGATGCTGTACCGAATCGTTTGTATCACAACTTGGGAGACGGCCGGTTCGTTGACATTGCCCCGGAAATGGGCGTTGATGATACGCAGGGTCGAAGTTTGGGAGCGACGTTTTGCGACCTCAATGGTGACGGCTGGTTGGACCTGTACGTCAACAATGATGTCTCCACGAATCGGTGTTGGCTCAATCGTGGCCATGAGTTGCGTCCGGAAGACAAGCGTGGGACGTTGTTGCCATTCGCCGACTTTTCGACAATTTCTGGGACCGCAGACCCTCGGGGTTCGATGGGGCTTTCGGTGGGTGAAACCGGAGCCATGAACAACAACTGGGATGGTTTGCCGGACCTATTCATCACACATTGGGTCGCACAAGAAAACGCGTTGTACCAGAGTCAAAATTCGGAACGGACCCAGTTTCAGGACAAGACTCGGCAGTTTGGCTTAGGGGAAGTTTCGTTGCAATCGGTGGGATGGGGCAGCGCCTTCGTTGACTTGGACCTGGACGGTCGGGAAGATTTGGTGGTGGCCAACGGCAGCACACTCGAGTCAAAATCGGATCTATCGAAATTGGTCACACAGCCGTTGTTTTTATTTTGGAACGCTGGCTCTCGATTTTTGGACGTGGCTTCACACGCGGTTGCGGAACAAAAAGCCTTGTCGACGCTGGACGCGTACTTGGCGAGATTCGATTCACCGATCGGTTTGTATTTGCACGGCTACACATTAATGGCCTTCGAGCAGGGCCGAACGCAACAAGTTGAAAGCATCAAGAAATACCATGCAGCCGCGAAAGCAGCTGCTGACCATGCCCCCTTTTGGTTCACGGCTGCCGATACTGCCTTGGTCTATTTCGATCGAAATCTTCCCGACGCGGCAATTCTCCAGCCGATCATATCCGAGTCATTATCCGAACTGCGTCGCCTGCAACCCTCCAACTTGTGGGTCATTCGTCACTCTTTGGATCAAATGGCGATCCACAAGGATGGCAGGATTTTCGACTATTGGAATTCTGTTCGTCCCATTTTGGAGCGCGCCAACTACAGTACTCAAAACTTTTTAGGCACGCAGGAAGTTCATGGCACGTTTGGAGATTATAGCCGCTACTTGACCGAAATCGACCAAGTCATTCTTGCGAAAGATTGGGGTCAGATCGTGAATCAAGTGACGGACTATACCCGGACCGTCAATGGCAAGTCGCCATTTGTTACCGACTTCGTCCAGTTACAGCCCAATCTGTTGGACTATCTTGTGGAGCGATTCTCGGATGGTGTGATGCAACGCGCAGCGCTGGCAGAAACGGTCGAAAACTCTCTGTTGAAAATCAGCTTTGAGTCGGTCGAATTGGCGGCCAGTATTCATGAAACAATGGCGGTCGATTTTTCTTTGGCGGATGTTGATTTCGATGGAAACTTGGATTTGTTCCTGTTGAGGGAATCGGAAGTGCAGGTTTTTTTAGGGCCGATGCATCGTCTGTCTTCGGATCCTTGCCTGAAGATTCAATTGGACTCTAAACCCTGCGGAATCGCGACCGCATACCTCGGAACCGTCGCGGATCCTGGAGGTACGGGCATCGCTCGACGAATTAGTGAATCGGCAGGGCGCGAGCCAAGTATCACCCAAGTCGAGCTACCGAAAATCTTGCTTTGGGGCGAGACGGGTCTCGCGGTCTGGGAACTGGAATGGAGTCTCGATGCTGGGTTGTCTGCTAAACCCATCGAACAACATCCGTCGACGCAATTACTGAACATCCAAAGATGTATTTTAGTGGACTACGACCACGATGCAGATTTGGATTTGGTCGCGCTGACATCGCAAGGAATTCGTTTGTTAATGAATCGTTCTAACAATACGTTTATCGATGCTAGTCAATGGATCGAGTTGCCGGCCAATGTCGCTCCCATAGTCGATGCCCAGATCGTTGATTGGAATCGTGATGTTTATATTGATCTGTTGGTTCAATCGTCCGACGGACAAATTGGGCTACTTGATAATCAACGGCATGGAGTCTTTGTTTATCGCTCGTTACCCTTTCCGTTAACAGCGAATCACACGGGGTTTGCAGTTGCTGAAATTGACGGCAATGCAAGTTGGGACTTGATCAGTCAAAAGGACGGAAAGACGACTGTTCAATTCACCGAGACCAAAGCGTGGGGGAAAGTGAATTGTAGCGATGGCGAGGATAGTTTCAACCGAGTACCTTTGGAACTGTCGGGCGAAGTTTTTGGTGCGTGGCAAGTCGGCGACTTCGATAACAGTGGGTCGCTGGATTTCTTGTTGTGGGCCGATCACGAATTAAGATTTTGTCCAACTCGCTGGCAGGCCTCGCCCTTGGTGCAAGGTGCCGAACGAATTGGGGTTGATCCGACTGTCTGCGCGATCGCGTTGCCCAACAAGCCCACGCGGGGCGAACAAGGCGACTTCGATGCTGACGGAGATCTGGATTTGGTCTTGTTGGTCGACGGCCAAATACGATTTTTCAGCAATCAAGGCGGAAACCAAAACAATTGGTTGACGGTGGTGCCGTTGGGCCGAGGTGACAATGCTTCCCGCACGAATCATCTCGGTATCGGCGGACTGTTTGAAGTTCGGATTGGGCACCAGTACTTTGCCGAAACCGTGACACGTCCGTCGGTCCACATCGGTCTTGGCAAAACAGAACAGGCCACGTTGGCCCGTATCATCTGGCCAAATGGCATCCCTCAAGTGCTGCTCTTGCCTAAAGGTAAACAAACCGTCGAGATGGTCTGTATTTTAAAAGGCTCATGTCCATTC
>JAUXWY010000488.1 GCA_030681235.1 Pirellulaceae bacterium
ACTGCGAGATTCCATAACGCATGTTCCCGTACATCTCGCCCAAGTTGGGACCATTCGGGCCTTGGTTCGACGGACTGGAACTACCGGAACTAGACGAGCCTGATCTAGACTTGGTTGAGCAAGTCAATAGCTGGGTGGCGCCTTGATTCCTAATGCCGCTGGTGGACGCTTACATTGCTGCAATTACTCACCGGCCCGAATACTGATTTATACAGTAAATAGTTGGGTGGCACCTTGAGCCTAACTCCCGAACGACGAACTGGATCAAACGAGTCAATCAGGCGCTGACAGAAAAGGAACTGGCCGCAGTGCGGACATGCGTCGCGCGAGGGCGTCCGTTTGGACGTGACGCTTGGGTCCAGAAAGTCGCCCAACGCTCCGGACTTGACTATACCCTGCGCCCCATTGGCCGTCCTCCAAAACTATAGCCCCACACGAAAACGACCCCCGTCCCACCCCCGTCCCCTTTTCTTCTCCGTCTGTGGTGTCTTGCCTCGAATGTCAATTCCTACGAACCCAGCACCCTTCAGTTCAATTTGTTTGCCTGATAGGACAGCCATGCCTCATCCAATCCTCAATAGAACATCCAACTGGAATCATGAAATTTACGTCCATCACCCCTGTGTCGACGGCGTATACTGCCGGGTCTGTCGATTCTAGCTTCATTAAAAAAACAGATCCCTCTCCGCTATCGCCAATCGCAACATACCCCGGAGTATAATCACCGACTTCCAAAGTCTCGTTTCGTTCAACTAGGTCATTCGATCCGTACACCAAAGTACCCCCACCGATACTCATGCCATCCGAAACCAAAAGAAACGATCGAAAGTCGCTCGGCAACTCGAAGCCAAGTGCCTGTTCAAGCTGAGCAATAACATCTTGTGCCAAACCGTCCTTAACATATCGAGTCAGACTTGCAGGAATTTTCATCAATTGAAGGCTCCAAGCGAATGGAAGTACTTATAGTTTTGCTTTATCACTCGTTGGGCTTCTTTAATCGAGAGTCCGGCGTTTACCAGCTCACGGTAGCTAATATTGAACTCACTTCGAATGTCAGTATCCCATCCACCCGGTTGCCGTCGCCGTGCCCTTTGCGCAGCTGACAGTTTTGCGTGTACTTCACCGGAACTCGACTTCATTAGAAGTCCCGGTGCGGCATCTTCGTCATATAGCGCGATGTTTCGTTTGGCCCATGCACGTTGAATTCCATGATGAGATTGCACTCGACCATCCAGGGCCGTATTTGCGTAGCCTGAAGCACGATTTGCCCCTGGCGACATCAAACCATGCGCATCCGTATCTCCAACGCGATAGCCTCCGGGCCGCCGTGTGTAGCTTTGACTATTATGCGCCAACACGCCACCATTTCCGACGTAGTACACATGTTCAGCGTGTACTTCCAGGTTGTAAACTGGCTCGGGGCCCGGGCGGGGGAGTTTTTGTTTGACCCACACTGTGTCGCCGGCGAGGGTTTGAAGGCGTTCGCCGATCGTTAGCTCGCCGGCTTGGACGAATTCGGCGCGGTCGACTGACCAGAAGGGGTGGTTGGCGGTTACGCCGATAGTGTCGATGGGCGGGGAGCTAAGTGTGGTGGACGAAGCGATGGGGGGCGAAGCAGAAGGGATTATCGCGGAGAGTGAAGTGGGTCGGGTCGAAAGGGATGTGGGCGGGGTTGTCGACGTTGTGGGTGGGGTGGAGGTTAAGATTAGGTCCAGGACGTTGGCGCTGGCGTGCTTGAAGGTGGCGGTGACGACTTGGCCGGGACCTGGCGGAATGATCGGGGCCGATTCTAGGTCAACGATCCACGCTGGGCCAGAGAGTCCTAACTCGGGCAAGTCCAATTGAACGACTAAACCCAAGACCTCGTTACCATCTGCTGCGGCTTCACTCAGCAGTTCCGCCAAGTGAAAATAGATTGGACGCAATGGAATGCCCGAATATTCGGATGACCGTGCTTCCGTAAAAGTCGTTTCGGTAGTTTGTGTTTTGGTAGCGGTTGTATCGTTTGCTGTTGCAATCGCAGGTGAGCCGAGCGAACTTGGTTCGGAAACTACGGAGGCCTCGGCAGCATTCAGTTCGGCTTCCGAGTACGAGGGCAGCATAATCGATTCGGGTTGGACGACCACGGCCATTTGCTGGACCAGCCACTCTTCCGAGCGCAGCATTTCGATTTCCAGCAGCGTGCCGTCGGGCTTGGGCATCTCCAGCCGCAACTTCATCCACTGATGCCAGTTCGGCTCGCGAAACCCAGCTCGCTCCGTCGCCGAAACCTCCGGATTAAACGCCGGCACCCGAGTGCCCACTCGCATGTCTTTGATGGGAACCTTGACCAAAGGATGTGTGGTTGCTTTAGCCCCTGAACCAACGCTGGCCGCGTTCCTGGTCCGAGTCCCGGTCGCCGCCGTCGATTCTTCATTTCGCGGCCAAAGTCCATAGGCCATTAGGCTCAGACCAAATAGCCCCAAGGCGATTCGTTTTAGCAGATCGTTTGTTGAGTTCATGATCGTATTCCCGCTGATAGATTGTAGGTCAAATTTGTTCGTGTGTCAGTGTCGGTGTAAAATGTGTCAGTGAAGAATTAGGAACCGTTTTAGGCCAACGCGAATTCAGGCCAAGCTTCTGTCGCTTCTTCGTGCTCGTCCTCGACCCGGCGCTTCGCAATGCCCACCGAAATCGCTTGCAGCAACA
>JAUXWY010000494.1 GCA_030681235.1 Pirellulaceae bacterium
TGGGGACACCCATAGTTTTGTGTGCCGCTGGGTGGGCGATGATGGGCGGCTCAGTTACAGAATTCGGCTTCGTGCTTGCCGAAAATTTAAGCAAGTTTCGATGTGATGGCTGAGCCAATCGTCCAAGATCGTTGGGACGGGAGAATTCGGCTTCGTGTTTACCGAAACTTGAAGCAGGTTTCGATGCGATGACTGAGCCGATCGTCCAAGATCTTTGGGACGGGGCGTGAGAGGCGCGTGATAGTGGCAAGAGAGAGGGGCGAGAGAGAGGGGTGAAAAAATAAGTGGGCCGGGTAGTTGGCGGCGAGGTTGCTGAGCAGTGGCAATGTGATGCCGAGCGTGGTTGAAGTTGCGATTCTATGACGGTTCGATTTGGTCGATTTGGTATTTGTCAGCTGGATAATAGCTGGCGAGTCTTGGCAGGGATGTTGTAACGCTGGCCTCGTTTTCGACTGCGAGTGTCGTCGATCACCGTCGGCTTGCCAGCCACCGAACTAAACAAGCGACCAAAGATGAGTAGAAGCCCGAGCTAGGACCTGTCCAGATCCCTGCGATGGAATCATTTGGGGGGAAGAGAAGGCCCGTGTCAAAAACGGTGGGCGAATATTTTCACAGCATTTCCGAAAATATTTTTGGGGTCGGGAAACGGGAAAATCGAGCCACGGCTGAACACGGATTGGCACGGATTGGGGGGGCGGAAGCCGGATTTCAGATCGTAGAGTTCAGATTTGAGATTTCAAAGCGCAGATTTCAAAGTGCAGATTTCAATGTTCAGACGGCCTGGTTCTCATCGGAGGGGCCCGTCGCGAATCTCGCCAAGAATTTCGGCTGTTGCCCGAGTTGGCGCCGTGGGAAAATTGAATGTTTGGCTGACGAAACTCTTGGCGAGTTTCGCTCTGTTGCTAGAGGCGCAAAAAAAACCTGCCTTCGTTTTGGACGAGGGCAGGGATTCGGAGTTGGTTTGTGCGGCGGAAACGCAAGCTTAGCCGTGGCGGATTGCGGCTTGGGCGGCGGCCAGGCGAGCGATGGGCACGCGGAATGGCGAGCAGCTGACGTAGTCCAAACCGGCCCGGTGACAGAAGTCCACCGATTCCGGATCGCCACCGTGTTCACCACAAATCCCGAGCTTGATGTCCTTCCGAGCAGCGCGGCCTTTGGTCACGGCCATCTGCACCAATTGACCGACACCCGTTTGGTCCAACGACACAAACGGATCGATCGGCATCAGCTCCTTCGACAAGTATTCGGGCAAGAACGTCCCGATATCGTCGCGGCTAAATCCGAAAGTCATTTGCGTCAGGTCGTTCGTTCCGAAGCTGAAGAATTCGGCCTCGGCGGCAATCAGATCGGCGGTTAGAGCGGCCCGAGGAATTTCGATCATCGTCCCGATCATGATGGCCAACTTGTCGGTGAACTTCTTGGCGGCTTTCACGGCTTCGATCGTTTCAACAACCTTGGCCCGGAGCATCCGTAGCTCTTCCACCATGCCCACCAATGGGATCATGATCTCAGGCTTGGCCACGATGCGCTTCTTCTGGCAGTTGATCGCCGCTTCGACAATGGCGGTCACTTGCATCTCCAGAATTTCGGGGTAGGTCACGCACAAGCGGCAACCGCGATGACCCAACATCGGGTTCATTTCGTGCAATTGATCCACGCGAGCCTTGACGTCCGCTGGCTTGACGCCCAACATGTCGGCCATTTCTTTTTGGGCCTTTGGTTCGTTCGGCAAGAATTCGTGGAGAGGTGGATCCAACAAGCGGACGGTGACTGGCAGCCCGTCCATCGCTTTGAAGATGCCCTCGAAGTCTTTGCGTTGATATGGCAATAGCTTTGCCAACGCAATGCGGCGATCTTCTTCTTTGTCCGCCAAGATCATTTCCCGCATGGCGGCAATGCGATCTTCCTCAAAGAACATGTGCTCGGTTCGGCACAAACCGATCCCTTGCGCACCGAACGATCGAGCCTTCTTGGCGTCGTTCGGTGAATCAGCGTTCGTGCGGACGCCCAAGCGGCGATACTTGTCGGCCCATTCCATCAGCGTGGAAAAATTGCCCGACAGCGTTGGCGTTTGGGTTTCCACCGAACCGACCATGACTTCGCCGGTGGTGCCGTCGATGCTCAAGATGTCCTTTTGGCCAAAGGTCTTGCCATTGACCGTGATCTTGCCGGCCTTTTCATTGATTTGGATTTCGCCGGCTCCGACGACGCAGCAACGACCCCAACCGCGAGCGACCACCGCCGCGTGGCTAGTCATGCCACCGGTGCTGGTCAAAATCCCAGCGGCCTTGTGCATGCCGTCCACGTCTTCGGGGCTGGTTTCTTTGCGAACCAATAAGACCTTTTCGCCAGCTTCAGCGCGGCGCACGGCTTCTTCGGCAGTGAACGCCAAGGCGCCCACAGCAGCACCCGGCGATGCCGGCAAACCCTTCGTCAAGACGGTTGCGGACTTGCGGGCGGCAGGATTAAAGCTGGGCAACAACAACTGGTTCAAGTCGTTGGCTGGGACGCGAAGTACGGCCTTCTTTTCGTCGATCAGCTTCTCGGTGACCATTTCGCAGGCGATCCGCACCGCAGCGGCACCGGTTCGCTTGCCCGTTCGAGTTTGCAGCATGTACAACTTGCCACGTTCGATCGTGAACTCGATGTCTTGCATTTCTTTGTAGTGGGCTTCCAAGATATCCTTGATCTTCATCAATTCTTCGTAAACATCTTTGTTCCACTTCTTCATTTCGGCGGTTGGTTGTGGGGTACGAATACCAGCCACCACGTCTTCGCCCTGAGCATTGATCAAGAACTCGCCGTAGAACTTGTTCTCGCCGGTCGATGGATTGCGAGTGAAGGCCACGCCTGTGCCCGAATCGGATCCCATGTTGCCATAGACCATCGATTGGACGTTGACCGCCGTGCCCAACAAGCCGCGAATGTTTTCGATCTCGCGATACTTGACGGCTTTGTCCGAATCCCAGCTCTTGAACACGGCTTCGATTGCTAGTTCCAATTGCACGGTTGGATCTTGCGGGAACGCCTTGCCGGTGTGCTTCTTGTACACGTCTTTATAGGCTTGGACCAATTCTTGGAGACCCTCGGCCGGCACATCCGTGTCTTGGCTGACCTTGTACTTCTTCTTGACCTGGTCAAAAGCGTGTTCGAAGTGCTCGTGGTCGACGCCCATCACCACGTCACCGAACATGTTGATTACCCGGCGATACGCGTCGTAAGCAAACCGAGCGTTTCCGGTCGCCTTCGTCAAGCCTTGAACCGATAGGTCGGTCAAACCCAGGTTCAGAATCGTATTCATCATGCCCGGCATGCTGACGGCAGCACCCGAACGGACCGACACCAACAGAGGGTCATTATTGTCGCCGAACTTCTTGCCCAGCTCTTTTTCCAGTGCCTTGATGTGTTTGCCGACTTCGTCCATCAAGCCTTCAGGCAGCTTGTGTTTGGCTTTGACGTACGAGTCGCAGCATTCGGTTGTGATCGTGAAACCGGGAGGAACCGGCAGACCAATTGCGGTCATTTCGGCCAAGTTGACGCCCTTACCACCCAGCAAGGCTTTGGTCAAACCCCTGCCTTCCGTCTTGGTGGCTCCGAAGTAGTAGACCATTTTGCCTGGTTTGGCCGCCGCTTTTGCCATTCGTCGATAACCTCAAAAGAGTGAGAATTGCTGGGGAAGGAAATCTTGCCCAGCCCCGAAATGTAGCAATGCGCAGCAAAATCGTCAATGACTTCGCCACTCCAACAGCCGTTCGAATTGGGACGAGAAGTCCGCGATAACGAGGCAGGGTCTGTCCCCGCTGGTCGCGCGGTCCGTCGGGCACGGTGTTGAAGGGCAGAGGAGCTTGGCTCGGATACGGATACTGACGCGGCGTCAGTCCCCGCGATCCCCCGGAGGCCAAGTCAGTCCCCGCTGCTCACGCGGCGCGATGGGGACGGCGGTTAACGCCTGCGTCTGGCTCGGGGGCTGATGTGGAGTCTGTCCCCGGTGCTCGCGCGGCCCGATGGGCACGACGGTTAAATGGAGCGGTACAGGGTTGCTCGAGGGGATAGGCGGCTAAACGATCACGGCGGTGCCGGAGACGGCGACCATCATCATGCCATTGGCTTGGCCCAAGACTTCATAGTCAATGTCGACGCCAACCACCGCATTCGCACCGCGTTCGGCGGCCCGCTGCTCCATTTCAGAGATCGCGGCCATCCGGGCATCGTTCAAAACCTTTTCGTAACTGGCCGTGCGGCCACCGACGATATCCCGAATGCCGGCAAAAAAGTCGCGGAACAGATTCGCGCCCATGATCGCTTCGCCCGTCACGATTCCCAAATACTGTTTGATCGGGTGACCTTCAATCGTCGGGGTGGTCGTTGTCAACATGAATGGGGTTCCTCAAGTTATCTTATTCGGTCGCATCCAGTCCAGTCCCACCAACGCCAACAACTTCAGGGCGTTGGTGGTCGGGGTAATGCCGGGCCGCAGCAGATAATCAAAGGTCATCGTCTGCTTGCCATCGATCTCGACGAACGACTCTTTGAAGTGTACGACGTCCAGATTTCCAGCCAACTCTGTCACGTCGGGCAACTGCAAGTCGTGCGTCGAGATGGCTCCAATCGCTTTTCTCGCCAGCAGCTGTTGGATCACTCGCGTGACTGCAATTTGTCGCTCTTGCGAATTGGTGCCCTGGAGGATTTCGTCCAACAGGTACACATATTGGATACCAACTCCGGTGGAAAAATCTCGGGAGCGATCCACGATCTGTTTCAGTCGCCGCAGTTCCGACATGAAGAAGCTCACGCCATCGGCCAACGAATCGGCCACGCGCATGCTGGTGCCAATTTCGACGGCCGGCATCCGAAACGCTGCGGCGTCGACCGGCCCACCCATTCGTCCCAAGATCAGGTTCGCGCCGATCGCGCGTAAGTAGGTGCTCTTGCCGGACATGTTCGAGCCGGTCACGACCAATGACTTGCTCCACGGTCCCAAAGACACGGGATTGGCCACCGCTCCTGGACCCAATAATGGGTGGCCAACCCGTTGGCCCATGACTGCCGGTTGTCCTTCACTCGCTGGAACCAGCTCGGGGAATACCCAAGTCGGATGATCGAAGCGACACTGGGCTAGCACGGCCAGCGCTTCCAATTCGCCCAACGAATCGAACCAGCCAAAGAGCTGTTGCCCCCAACGCAGTCGCCACTTTTCGAGCGCTGCCAAAACATGCAGGTCCCACAAGAACGCAAATTGGACCACGACATAAAAAATAAACGTGACGCCGCTGCGAAGATTCCCCAACATGCTGCACAGCAACAATTGCTTCATCGCGGCTCGATGAGCAGACGTGCCGTTGGAGGGGTTGGCTTGAGCGGTCACGCGGCGTTGCAAGTCATCGATCATGTCGGTGCGAATCGGAATCGACGCAATCATCTCCAGCAATTGCTGGTATTGCCGGACGTCTTCCGCACGGGAGGAGACCTGCCGAAAAATCTCGTGGATCGGTGCCGCCGTCACAACACTAAGCAAGAAATTGACCAGCACCAACCCGAACAGACTCGTCCCGAACCACGACGCCGAGATCCATCCAAAAGCTCCAGCGGTCAAAATCAGGACCAACAACACGGCCGACACGCGAGCCACGGTGATCATCGTTCCTAGCCACGGCGACAACGGAGGACCGGCGGCCCAGGCCATGATCGTCGCGGGGCTAGAGACAGGACTGACACTGCCCCAACAGCTCAGCAAAAACTCGTGCCGCCATTGGTCGGCATCGGCCAAGGCCTTGACGCTTTCCTGTCGTTTTCGAGTTTCCTCCAATGAGGTCGCTTGTAGCATCCATTGGTGCAGCATCGCTTGCCCCGACGGCGTCCGAGCCAAATTCAGCAACCGCCACAGCGACTTTTCACCCTCCAAGTCCAGGTCGGTGATGGTGACTCGGTCCAATTTCGGATGGCCAGCTTCTTCGGCGCGTTTCGAAAGCCCAGGGACTTTGAGCGCGTCATCAGCCCAGGTCAATGGATTCGAGATATTGGGCCAATCTCGCTTGATTCGGGCCAGACCCTGGCGAAAGAAAGCCAATTGCAAAGCGACTTGCAAGCGTCGATTGTCGAAAATGCCGTGATAGATCACAAAGAACAGAAATACGGTCGCGACCACCGCAAACGAACTCCACCACATCTGGGGCGTATCGCGGTACTGGAAGAACGCGGCAAAAAAACAAAACGCCGCGGCTAAAAAGGTCAGCCCACGAGCCAACCCGCTCCAACCACAACGTTGGTTCAGGCTCGCCAATTCGGTTTGGTGGCGAGAAACTTGTTCTTGATAAAAAGCAACGGGATCAGGAACCAAGGTCGTCATCCTTCGGCGATCGCAGGCCGCCCGAGGAGAACCGCTCCGCTCCGACTGATTCCTAGCACCATTCGCCGTTTGCTCAGAGTTTATACCCCAACGAGGCCGACGCTAATAGCCGGATAGTTCGGTTGCTCGGCGGACCCGGTCGATCCCGATCATGAAGGCGGCCGTCCGCAGCGAGACCTTGTGCTCGGTACTCATTTGCCACACGTCTTCAAACGCCGACGACAGCACATTGTCCAAGTTTTGGCGAACTCGATTGAGGTCCCAAACGTAGTACTGGCGGTTCTGGACCCATTCGAAATAGCTGACGGTGACACCGCCGGCGTTGGCCAAAATATCGGGCAAAACCAAGACCCTGTTGGCCTCGAAGATGTCGTCCGCTTCGGGAGCCACCGGTCCGTTGGCACCCTCGACAATGATTTGGGCCTTGATCGTGTGGACGTTTGAGGCATTGATCACATTCCCCAACGCCGCCGGGACCAACATCTCGACGTCCAACGCCAATAATTCTTCGTTCGAAATGATCTCGGCATTGCCAAAGCCCTTGAGCGTGTGATGCTGCAGGACATGTTTCAAGGCCGCCGGAATATCGAGCCCGTTGGGGTTGTAGTAGGCGCCGGACAAGTCGCTGATGGCCACGACATTAAAATCGGACTCGTGCAGCAACTTCGCGGCATGTGTCCCCACGTTCCCGAACCCTTGAATCGCCACCCGAGTTTCTTTGGGAAAGCGACCCAGTCGTTGTAAAACCTTAAATGCCAAAATTCCCAAGCCGCGTCCGGTCGCTTCTTCACGACCTTTCGAACCATAGTGTTCGACCGGTTTGCCTGTAATCACTGCCGGATTGAAGCCGTGGTACTTTTCCCACTGATTGCGAATCCAGGACATCACGGTTGAATTGGTGCCCATGTCAGGAGCCGGAATATCCACGTCGGGGCCGATGATCTCGTGAATCTGATCGATGAACTTGCGAGTGATTCGTTCCAGCTCTTTGATGCTAAGCTTGCGAGGATCAACACAAATGCCACCCTTCGCGCCGCCGTACGGAAGGTTGACGACCGCCGTCTTCCAAGTCATCAACGAAGCCAGAGCCCGGACTTCGTCCAGATCCACTTCCCAGTGATACCGCAAACCGCCCTTCATGGGCCCTCGAGCATTATTGTGCTGGACCCGAAACCCAATCAGCGTCTCCAATCGGCCATCGTCCATTTCCACGGGGACTTCAACTTGCACTTCGCGTTTGCAGGTGACGAGCAACCGGCGCATGGAGTCGGCCAGTTCCAAGTGATCCGCTGCTTTGTTGAAATACTTCTCGACCGCCTCAAAAGCCTTCATGGAGTGTCCTCTGGAACCTGTGCGCCTTAGGGAACTTTCGACCACAACAAAATATCGCTAGGGAGCAGACTCGTACATACGGGGTCCCCTCGCGCCAAAAGCGTGGTTTGTGTCGGTGCGCGTCCGCGTTCTGCCGAACGTCGCTACGCTCGCCAGGGTTTAAAGCTTGAAATTGAATGTGTGAGCCAAATAACGAATCAAGCGATTTCCCACCGTTCGATAGCCTACGTGAATTCGGGCGATTCCAGTCAAATCCTTGGCCATCAGATTGTCCGGATTTTCCAAGGGAGCCACGACGAGGTATTGGGCGGAAGCCGCTTTGAACCGACCGCCTTCAGTCGCGGTCGTTTCGATCGGACCGCCCTTCAACGAGGCCAATTGCGCTGGAATCACTCGCAGCGGATCGACCGACACTTCGTCGATTTTCGTTCGAAACACTTGATTGGGAAATTGGGCTAGCCATACTTTGACGCCTTGTCCCACCCGAGTGAACTCGACTTCTTCCTGGTCGACCAAAATCATCGCCTGCCATTTTTGTCGATCGGGAGCGACGTGAGCCACCAACGTTTGCTCGGCCAAGACGGCCTGTCCGTTACCTGGGTCCAGTGGATCGCCCACAAGCATGGGCAATCGTTCCGCGCCCGGAGCAGGAGGTTCGATGCGAGCTGCTGGGATGAGCCAACCCGCAACGGGAGCCTTCACTTCGAGCGATTCAATTCGCCGATTGTAGTCGGCCAGTTGTTGTTGGTTGTTTTGCCGCTGAACTTCCGAACTCTCACGCGCCAGGCTGGCGAGTGGATCGCCGGTAACTTCACGCTGCCGAAGCTCTTGTTCGCGGTGTACGCTTCGCGTCAATTCGTTGGCGGCAATCAAACGTTGTCGCTCCAAATCGATGTTTGTCAACCGCACGATCGGATCACCGGCTTGGACAAGTTGATACTTTTGGACCGCCACCTCCTGCAGTTGTCCGGGGGTTTCCACATAGATGTTGACCATGTTGGCCGGCTGAACGAACAGCGGCATGTCCACGTAATGCGGAATTGGAATCAGCATCACTCCAACGAGCCCAGTCATCAATCCGCCCAAAGTCATCGTCACGCGCCAAGGTTTCACGGTCTCGACCTTTCCGGGAGTCTTAAAGAAACGCATCATCTGGATTGCTGGGAATACCACCAATCCTACCAACGAAAACGCCGCCAACAATTGGCTCAGGATTTTTAAACCATATGGTTCCAACAGGTTGTACAAGAACCAGAACACAGTGAACGTCAACACCCAACGGTAAACTCCCGCCGCCACACTGTACAAGACAAACCAAGCGACATGACGCTGTGGCAAGAACGGGTCGCGTGGCACAGGAAGTCCAAGACACCATTTGTTGACGACCACTTGCAGTAGTTTGCTAGACTTTTGACGCAGGTTGGGGATTTCCAACCAATCGGCCAAGATGTAGTAGCCATCAAAGCGGAGCAACGGATTGAGATTGAACAGCAGCGTGCTAACGCCGCAAACAAAGATTAGATTTAAAGCCATCGAGTTGATAAAGCCGGGCTGTGAAGAACTCCACACCAGCATCGCAACGGCCGCCAGAGCCAATTCGACGTACATTCCGGCTGCGGAAATGAAGATCCGCTTCCATTTGGATGGAATCATCCACGCATCCGAGACGTTGCAATACAAACACGGTGAGAGCACCAAGAGCATCACGCCCATCTCGTGACATTGGCCACCAAACCGGCGACAGGCCAAGCCATGTCCCAACTCGTGAAGCACTTTGGTGATCGCGAGAGTCACCGCCAATGGAACCCAATTCTGAACCGCAAAGAACTGCTCAAAACTCGGGAGTCGCTGTTGCAGGTGCTCGAACTGAACCAGCCCGATGATCGCCGCAACACAACTCAACAACAACACCGCGAACATCGCGGTGGGCGAGAAGAACCAATCCGTCCACGGAGCCAAGCGACTCAAGATTCGTCCCGGATCAAAGCCGGGGAAACGATAGGACAACAGATTGACCAGTTGCCCCCAACGCTCCTGCTGTTCCTGTTTCTGTCGCCGCTGCCAAAGCTGGCGACCTTGCTCGGGACTATCCGCAATGACCAACCCACTGCGAAACAGCAGGCCCAAGAATTGCTGTAGTTCGCCAGACAAAATCTTCTGAGGGGCAAAGCGACGCTGGAACTCTTGCTGGAGTCCTTCAATCGTGGCCTCGCCGGTTAAAGACTGCAGGAGCCAGTACTCTTCTTCTTGAAACCGAAAGTACTGGAGCGTCAGCGGATCTTTGACCAGCCAATAGTCGCCACCCTGGTAGCGATGCCGCGCGCAGATCAGATCTCGCCGCACACGGACGCGCAACGGCCGTTGGGCGGCGGAAGCATCGTCGGGAAATGTGGCGCGAGGCATCTTATTTCGTGTTCCACATCAACAGCACGGAATAGTTCAAGTCGTTTGCTTTTTGTCCTTGGGGCGTGCTGTCGTGACGATTGATCACGCCGACTTTCAGACTGGTTCGCGTCGCTTCGTCAATCAGTAGTTGCCAACCAGCGTCGGTGATCATGCGGAAGTCGCTAAAGTCGGTCCAATTGGGATACAGATCGTTGGTGACGTACAAGCCTTGGTGGTTCGTCAGTTTGTGTTTGAAATCGAGGCCCAATGCCAATTCAGGTTTCCATTCGTCGCTAGGCCCACCAAACTCGCGCGAGGTGCCCAAACCGGTTCGGGTTTTCAACGTGGTGGTTTCATTGTCGATAAAGCGATATCCAAGACCGGAGGCTGTGGTCAAGCGAAAATCGAATGCTTGAAACCGGTCGTATTCCAGCGTGCCTTCGGTGAAAATCGACCAGCGAGAATCACCGAGCAAATACTCGTTGCGAAGGCGAAATAACGCAAAGTCGCGAATCACGACGCTGTCGTTGGACGCTTGAGCATAGTTCAAATCCAGGTTCGTGATGCGACTGTTCAAGGTCCGTGTCATTTTGAGCGCGGTCGACATGTTGAAGTTCGTCGCATTACCACTGGCTCCGTTGAGTCCCAATTCGTAGCTAGCACCCCAGCCCGAGTTCCAGGGGCTGGACCACATTTCCACTTCGCTTTCGTACAATTCGCTCACCAGCGGAATGGCGGGAAAGATGGTCTCGGTTCGAGCCTGAACGGTCGCGGAAAGACTGACCGTGATCATGTGGCAAACGACAGCCAACCACACCAAATTCGTTTTCATGAACGATCGACCTTTTTGCCCAAGTGGATCCTGGATTCCCGTCCGAGGAACCGTAGCAAGCCAGCTTCAATATCGCAAGAGAGAAATTGACGTGGACGCATCCGACGAGGCCCATATAATCCTGGCACGCAACAGGATGGCGAGTCCTGTTTCCACGAAGACGGCACATGGACCGGTGTTGTCACCGTTTCTTGCCATCACCGCGACTTCACAAGGATGTGCCGCTTTGAAAACACGGACGCCAGACGTTTCGATCGTTGTTCCGATCCACAATGAGTTCGAAAACTTGCCGCAACTTCACGCCGAAGTTTGTCAGGCGTTAGAGGGTCGAGCGTCTTCTTTTGAATTGATTTTGGTTGATGATGGATCGACCGATGGCTCCATCCAAGTCATCAAGGAATTGGCCGCCAAGGATGCACGCGTCAAATCGGTCGTGTTGCGGCGAAATTTTGGGCAAACGGCCGCGATGCAAGCCGGTATCGATCACGCCCAGGGCCAAGTTCTGGTCACCCTGGATGGAGACCTGCAGAATGATCCCGCCGACATTCCGATGATGCTGGAAACCATCGATCAAGGCTACGACCTCGTTCACGGATGGAGAAAGCAACGGCAAGATCGGTTGCTCAGCCGTCGTTTGCCCTCTCGCATAGCGAATTGGCTCATCTCGCGCGCCACCAAGTTCCCGATCCACGACTTGGGGTGCACGCTCAAAGCGATTCGGCGTGAAATTGCCAGCGAACTGAATCTCTATGGTGAAATGCATCGCTTCATCCCCATCTTGGCCCATTTACGTGGCGCCCGCTGCTGCGAAGTCGTCACTCATCATCGGCCGCGTATTTTCGGGAAAACGAAGTATGGATTGGACCGCACGTTTCGCGTTGTATTGGACTTGCTGACCGTTTGGTACATGCAACGGTTTTTGGTGTCGCCGATGAAACTTTTCGGCGGGATTGGGATCGTCACGCTCCTGACCAGCCTGTTGTCCTGTTTCGCCTGTGTGGCCATGAAACTGTGGGGGGGATTCGATATCACTGGTAACCCTCTCTTCATGCTGTCCGCCATTAGTGGTCTCGCCAGTGTTCAGTTCTTTAGCCTGGGGCTGTTGGGCGAAGTCGGTACGCGAACGTACTTTCACGCGGCTTCGCAAACCAGTTACGCCGTCCGCGAAACCATGGGTTGGGAAGTTGATTCCGATACGACCATCAAGATTCGATCGCGTTCGAGTGCTGCCTAGACATGGTCAGCGATGAGAGTTAATTCAACTTTCGCACGAACTGGCACCCGATCAACCAGCGACCATCTTCGACTTGCTTGGAATGGCGCACGGTGGCCAAAAGAAATTTTAGAGGTACGGTGCCAATGGCCACGGTGATGTGGGAGCACGCGGGTTGGTGAGGGCTAAAGTAGGCGATCCCGTTCGAACTAATGTCGAAGCACTCGCGTTTTTCGAAATCGTTCGAAGTGAGGCGACTGGGATCTTCCCCACATTCGGCCACCAATTGAGTGGTCTGAAATGCTTTTCGTTCCAACCTGCGCCGTTCAAACGACTCGGCCCGTCCTTGCTCATCAAGCAAGAAATGCAGGTGCTCGAATACAACGGTGTCGTTACCTTGCAGGCTCATCTATTTTTCCATTCGTGGAAGGGCCGTCTGCGGCTATCCATGATACAAAGATGGGTCAAACTTGACCGCTCAACGAACGGCGATTGGCGGTCGGAATGAGAATGTTAAGAAAACTTGCCGGAAGATTCCGATTGTAGCGAGTGCAACGGCCAACCCAGATCGGCGCATCCAAAGGCAATTTAGCAAGCGCTGGTGTACCGGCTTCAGCCGGCGGGGAGCTGTGAAAACGCTCTTTTTAGCAACCCGCCCGGATCGGCCCGTACAAAGGCAATTTAGCAAGCGCTGGTGTACCGGCTTCAGCCGGCGGGGAGCTGTGAAAACGCTCTTTTTAGCAACCCGCCGGCTGAAGCCGGTACACCAGCGCTTGCTAAACCGATACCGCTCCGGGTTCTCGTATTTTTCTTAAGTGGGGAATTCCTTAACGAACGACACATTGTTCGCCGTCGCAAACGACTTGGCCCGGAGCTGGCCCGGAAACAGGAAACGACGGCAACGCCGAGCTGCCACTGGTCGGCCGTTGGTTAATATTTTGCATCGAAGTTGGATGGAGCGACGTGCTATTGTGCGAGGTTGTCGGGGCCGACGGCAGCGATTGATTGAGACCAGCGGGAGCAACAGGCGCTGCTGATGGCGGCGCGCCGTTCGAACCGGGCCATGCGGGTAGTCCTGGGTAGGCCCCATGTTGAGTTTGTCGGTAAGTCGGTGCGGCCGTCGGTCCGGGTTGGCCGCTCCCGACCGAACCTGGTAGGAAACCACCACGTGCTGGAGCAGGGTTCGTCGGTGGGGCCTCCAATGCGGTTCCGTTGGATGCGACTGGACTGGCGGGAGCTGGGTTGGCTGGGGCTAGATTGGGAGGAATTGCCGGTGCCAAGTTTGGCAGTCGGGCTGAACCCAGCGAGGGTTGAACCGCGGGGGGCAACGACTGACCGTATGTGCTGGCTGGCGCAGGCAATCCCGGTGAGGCATTTGGCAAGGGCAGGGTGCTTCGCGGCGGACTGAAGCTGCCAGCCGATGGCAGACCCGACATCGACGATGTTGGCGCAGAGGGTGAAGTTGCCATCGGCGACGGAGGCAAACTCGGGAGCCCAGAAGGTGATGATGGATTGGGGTCTTGTACGCTCGTGTTGTAGCTTGATGTGTTGCCCGCGCTACTGCCCAGTGGATTGCCTAAACTGCCGCCGGGGATGCCACGGATTTCACGTTGAGACGATGGATTCTGGCCGGATGGCAACAACGGTGAGTTGACGACGCTATTGCCTAGTCCACCCAGGGGCGAGCCGACATCGGACCGAGGCGTATCGAGGCGGTCGTATCCAACTTGGCCAACGCCACCGGGACTTGGTGGCAGTTGCCCCAACGCGGAAGCGGGCGGATTTGGATTCGAGCCGGTGGATGGTCGCGTGTCCGGCAAACGCGACGCCGTCGAATTTGAATCGCGTTCTCTGGGATTGCTTGATTCTTGAAAAGAATACGGAGCTCGCGGCGTGACCTGGCCGGGACCCGATCCACTGGCCGCGGCGTTTCCGGCCAGTTGTGTGTTGTTTCGATTGGAGGCCGGTGTGTTGAATTCACTCGGCTTGAAGCTCAGCGCGGGCGGATCAATTTCATCTTTCGGTTTTGCCCCAAAGACCAAGCCAGAGCCGCCGAAATTCGGCATCTTTGGAGACCAGGACTCGCCGAGACGACAACCGCTGGACAACGCCAAGGTTAGCCCAAATCCCACGGCTAAAACCTGGTACAAACTCAAAACGGGGCGATCGATTCCGTGCATCGCTATAGGCCTTCCTGGCTTTGCTTCGCTGTGAAGCGGATGTATCCATCCATCCGTCCGGCGGACCTTAGAAAAGTCCGCCCATTCTGTCAATTGAAGTTCTGGCTCACCCGCTAGTCACCGAATCCATAACCCATCGGTTGACATCGCGAAATACCTGATCGCAGCCGATGTCATCACAAGGGTACTGCCGCATCGTTACCGAAAACCCTGCGGAGTGCAGCAAAATCAAGTTCTCGCACAAGCGTTGCTCCGAAAAGTCGCGGGAGTTGCGGTAATGAGCTAACAGGATCGGAATCTGGCGTGCCGCCTTCAATCTCGACAGCCAAGGTCCAGTGTTCGGCAGTTCGCCATTGAGGGAAATCACACCCGCGATCCGCTCCTGACACAAGAATGCCAATCGCATGGCCATGCATCCACCGAGCCCGGAGCCCATCAAAAAGATCTTCCGTTGATTGATATTCAATCTGGATTGAGCGTTCTGGATCGTCTGGGCCAACGCATCCAGTGACGCATGAACCATCGTGTCATGCTGTTGCCATGCTCGCTGGTGCTTGAGTTGGGAGGGTGAGGTGAATGCGCAGCCTACGTAGTTTTGTAAGCTGATCTGCGGCATGAGTCGATGTAATTGGCCGGCATCTTGTTGCGCATCATGCAGATAGACCAACAACGGGTATGCATAATTTCGTTCGTAACCTGCCGGAATAAATAGCCGATGGTTTGGCCGAGCCGCGGACAACTGCGGATCTTGGCCGGTTTCCCATTGGTTTGCCGGTCCTACGTTTATCGAATCTGTGTTTGCCGAATTGGTTTGGTGGGAAGGTATTTCATTGGTAGCCATTTCCATCATGGCTAACGGTCCAAACTGCAATCGGTTCATACGATAGATTCTCGGTGAATGGATCGTCTTGCAAAACATCACACGACCAACGAGTCGACGAGCGAAGTGTTCTGCTGAAGGGTGTGGTTTTAAGAGACGATGCGAGCTCCGTCAACGTCAGGCACTGGAAGAAATCAGCCGTTAACGCTAGCGAATCAGCTCCCCTATTGCTTATTGGCGCGCCGATGACTAGTAACTCGGTCGACGCCACGCGAGAACCTTCGAGCAGGGAGATCTGGGATTGATGTATCACTATTACACGACCGTTTTCTTGTTACTACTCAGCAATGCCTTCATGACTTTTGCCTGGTATGGTCACTTGAAAAACATGTCCGCGAAACCTTGGATCATTGCAGCACTTGTAAGTTGGGGGATTGCGTTTTTCGAATACATGATCCAGGTGCCTGCCAATCGAATTGGTCATCAAGTGATGAACATCGGGCAACTCAAGATTTTGCAGGAAGTATTGGCGTTGGCGGTATTTGCCCCGTTTGCAGTTTGGTATCTCAAAGAGAAGTTGACGCTGGACTATCTTTGGGCCGGGCTATGTTTGGTCGGTGCGGCGTATTTTATCTTCCGGAAGGATTTGAGCGGCGGTTGATCGTTGCCAACAGGTCGGGCCGGGTTGGCAAACATCGCAGGCATTGCCCTTTGTTTCTGCGGCACCTAAACAATTTGACATCCGGCCGATCAAGACATCCACGACGCCCTGAGCATCGCCAAGCGGGGCCGTGACAAGGAACGGCAAGTTAGTATGTCGCGCACAAGCCATTTGTGTGAGATGTGGAATATCTTTCCGCCAATGTCTTCCCGGGAGCAAGAAGAAGGGGACCACGACAATCCTGTTTGCACCTTGAGCCACACAGCGATCGACGGCCGTGTCGATCGACGGTTCGGCCAATTCCATGTGAGCCGGTTCAACGAGAGCGTGTTGCAGTGTTGCTTGGAACCGCTTCGCGACCAATAGCAGTGCGTCGTTGCTTTCCGCGACCCGTGAACCATGGTCCACCAAGATCACGCCATCCGTTGCCGCCAGTCCCAAGTTCACATCAAGATCCTATTTGATCGACGCCGGCGACCGTTGGCAGGGGAGCGGCACCTGGCCGCCCGCTGAGGCAACAGTCCATCGGACAAAAGTCATGATTGGCCGGGAGATTTCCCACAGCCAATCGCGGAGCCGTGTTTGTTCGCTCGCGAATCAAATCGCCTAAGGCCGCGACAAACTCGGGGTCGCTGCCGACGGTTGCAACACGTTGAAAGCCGACGCCTAACTCCTCGCACAGAGTCTTGGCTTCCGTATCCAAGTCATAGAGGACTTCCAAGTGATCCGAGACAAACCCAATCGGAACGACCAACACTTGCTGAAGTTGGTCGTTCGTGTGCAATTGGCGGATTCGCTCGGAGATATCGGGTTCCAGCCAAGGCTGAGACGGCGGGCCACTGCGGCTCTGATAGACCAATTCCCAATGAGTCGGTGGCACGCCCACTTGTTCCGCCACCAAGCGACTGGCTTCTCGCAATTGCGCTACGTAAGCCGAGTTCGCCGCCATCGCGTTGGGGATACTATGTGCACAGAACAAGACTCGTCCGTTGCCGCGCTGTTCCGGTGCCCACGATTGGTAGAATTCCGCCGTGCGACGCGAGATCGGTTGGATGAAACCTGGATGATTGTAGAAAACTCGCAACTTGTGAATGACCAAACCTCCGCCGACTTGCTCCAGTGCTCTCGCCAAGTCCTCCCGATATTGCCGACATCCGGAATAACAACTGAAGGCACTTGTCATCAGCGCCAAGCATCGCTGCACTCCGTTGGCTTTCATCTCGCGGAGCGTATCGGCCAGCAGCGGGTGCCAATTCCGATTTCCCCAATAGATCGGCAAATTTGGGCCAGCTGATTGCAAGTGCGATTCAAGCGCCGTTTTCAAGCCGAGGTTTTGTTGGTTGATCGGGCTGACGCCGCCAAAATGGTTGTAGTGTTCGGCGACTTCCAGTATCCGCTCGTGAGGCACGTTTTTGCCACGCAAAACGTTTTCTAGAAACGGAATCACGTCTGCCGGGCCGTTGGGGCCACCAAAGGAGACCAGGAGAACTGCATCGTAACTCAAAGACGACTCTCTATAAATAAATTAGCACAGGAAGGCGTTTGGCACGTTTTCGTCCGGCGCGGACATCGGATCGGACATCGAGCAGTCGCGACCCATCGCCCGGGACTTCTCGATCCATGGATCTAGGTCATCGAAGATTCGTCCTGGTTCGCCCTCGAACACTTTTCCGATCAACAGATCGGTCAAGTTTTGTCCATAATGCGGATACTGTTTCATGAACGCACCGAAGCTGAACTCGTTGCAATAAAACGCATGAACCAGTTTGCGAATCCAGTGCACCCCCTGATCAAACTGTGGCGTCCATCGTCCGAGTTGTTTCGCCGACACGTCGTTGTTCCTTAGCCCTTCAATAATCGCGTCGGCCGCCCATTCTCCGCTCTTGAGCGCCAAATACACGCCGGACGAATAAACCGGGTCGATAAACCCATACGCATCGCCGACCAACACCCACCCGTCACCTGCCCGTTGTGTCGTGGTGTAGGAAAACTCTTTAGCCACACGCAGTGTCGTCGTCAGCGTCGCATTTTCGAGGCGTTTCTTCACGCCGGGGCAGCGTTCGCGTAACCATTCGAACCGTACCTCCGGTGACATGCCCACTTTTAAAAGATAATCGTTGTCGCCAACCGCTCCGACACTGACCCGTCCGTCGCTCAGCGGGATGTACCAGAACCAAGCCTGCTTGTCTTCCGTATGCAGAATGCACGTGACTTCTGGTTCATCAATGGCGTTCCGTTCAGCGTCCGAGAAGTAACCCCAGATGGCCGCTTTCTTCAGCTTCGGATCGACGTTGATCAGTCCAAGTCGATTCGCGATCAAAGCTTGCTGGCCGGAAGCGTCGACCAAGACCTTTGTCCGTACAACGTGTCGAGAGCCGTCCGGTGATTGCAACGTCACTTCGTGCCATTCTTCGCCGTAGGGGTGCAAGCGAAAGTCGATGACCCGGGTCATATCGCGGCAGTCCGTCCCGTGTTTCGCGGCCGTGTCGAACAGCAAACAATCCAGTTCGGCTCGTTCTACGTGCCAAGTCATCGCGGACGACCGTGGTTCGTGTTCGGCAAAAATAAAGGCTCGAGATTCTTTGCCATCGCCGTTTACAAATTGAACGCCGTACTTTCGGGTGAAGGCAATTCGACGAAAGTCCTCCAAAACCCCGAGCCGCTCGAATGTCCAGTAGGTTTCCGGCATCAAGCTCTCGCCGACGTGAAATCGGGGCATCGGATCGCGATCGACCAACAAAGTCTTCCAACCTTGTTGAGCAACGAGCGCTGCGGCCGTCCCACCACCCGGACCAGAACCGATCACGACACAATCATAGGACTCATTAATGGGACCAGAACTTCGAGGTTGACTTTTAGGCTCCTGGCCAGGATCAAGGACCATCAGACTCGTTCTCCAAAAAACATCTTTTTCGCACGGCTACTTGTTGGCGAAAAATGGGCCGCTAGAACACCTGCAGCTCGCAGGAAAGTGTTGCCGACCGCTCCTTGATCTTACCTGCAACTCCGTCAGGTGACAAATCACGCATCCACCGGCGAGACGATAAAGACCGTAATGCGAACAGAAAATTCACTTCCCCGCTGGAGAGACGGGAAATCGGTGGGGCAATCAAGCTCGTGGCAAAGGCCGTTTAGCTCTTGGCGTAAGCTTTGCGCGGGGGGGAAATAACACCCAGCGACGCGCCGCTGACTTTGGCGTAGCGTTCTTTCGAGCCATCTTCCAAGTAGCGGAAGCCGACGCGGGTCGGTTTGCGAGTTTGGGGGCAAATCACCATGACATTCGACGCGTCGACGGGCATTTCCATGTGCAAACGACCACCTTGTGGGTTGCGTTGGCTCTTGCGGACATGCTTGTAAACCATGTTCACGCCTTCCACGACAATCCGTCCGTTTTCGTGGTTGACCGACGAAACGCGAGCCACTTTCCCAGCAGCTTCGCCACAAATCACTTTAACAGTATCGCCGGTATGAATCTTCATTACGAAACTCGCTGGAAAACATTTGTGCTGGAAAACACGTGTCGGGCGGGAAAACGCCCCAAAAACCTTCGAAAGTCAGCCATTTCCCGTGTTTGTTAGGATTGACCGACCGAAACATCGATCAACAAAAACTGGAAACCACACGTTCCCTGTGCCTTCGAAAATCGGCCTCGTATGATCCCCAACCATTGCCAGATTGTCAAGTGGCAGTTTTCTGAGTTCCGCGGCGTTCCGATTTGGGCGAGTCTGGCTTTGTAAAATCCGAGAACTCGTAACGATATCGGTTTAGCAGGCGCTGGTGTACCGGCTTCAGCCGGCGGGAGGCGTGAAAACGCTCTTTTCAGCTCCCGGCCGGCTGAAGCCGGTACACCAGCGCCCGCTCAATTGCCTTTGTACGCTAAGTCCAATAGGGCAGGCACTCGCGTTTCGGCAAGTGCCTGCATGTTGGAGGTGTAGCTGGAGTAAAAATCCGAGAGATTAAGCCAATTTCTCGATGGCGGCGATCAGGTCTTTGACGGCTTGAACGCTGTGGTTGAAGGCGGTTTGCTCTTCCGGTTCCAATTTCAGCTCCACAATTTTCTGCACGCCACCCGCGCCCAGGATCACTGGCACGCCGACGTAATACCCACCGACGCCGTATTCCTTGTCGCAGTACGCGGCGCACGGGATCAGACGGCGTTTGTCTTTGACAACGGCCTCGACCATTTGGGCGGTCGCGGCTGCTGGGGCGTAGTAGGCGCTGCCGGTCTTTAAAAGGCTGACGATCTCGGCACCACCCTTCCGGGCTCGATCGACGATCTCGTTCAAGCGTTTTTCGTCGAGCAAACGGCGGATGGGCACTCCGCCGACGCTGGTGCAACTGGGCATGGGGACCATGGTATCGCCATGACCGCCCATCAGCAGTGCCGACACGTCTTCGACGCTACAGCCCAACTCCATCGCGATAAACGTGCGGTACCGAGCGGTGTCCAGGACGCCCGCCTGTCCGATGACTTGCTTGGCTGGCATGCCGCTGACTTTCTTGAATTGTTGGACCATGGCATCCAGCGGATTCGAGACGACGATCACCACCGCGTTGGGGCTGGTGGCTTTTACATGCTCCGCGACATTGGAAACGATCTTCGTGTTGGTCGCCAAAAGATCGTCGCGGCTCATGCCTGGTTTGCGAGCAATCCCGGCGGTTACGACGACGACGTCGCTGTTCACTGTGTCGGCGTAGTCGTTTGTGCCAGTGATCTTGGCGTCGAAGCCCATGATTGGCGACGATTGCATCAAGTCCAACGCTTTGCCCTTGGGGACATCTTCCAAAGCGGGAATGTCCAGCAGGATAATGTCGCCCAATTCCATGGACGCACACCAGTGCGCGCAAGTTGCTCCCACATTTCCGGCACCGACGATCGTGATTTTGGCTCGCGCCATCCGATTTCTCCTGTTTTTTTCGAGTGGTTGTATGGTGTGACAAAGCACCGGGCCGATTATAGAAAAAGGCCAGTCCGCTTATAAGGTGACGATTCAACTTCTCCGACCGACCCCGCGGAGGCCAAAAATCAGTAGAAACAACAGGCCCGCCCCCACTGGGATCAGCAATAATCCGCTGATGGGCCAGGTTGTGGAAGGCTCGGCGGGTGGACCGGACAGCTGCACATTGCTGGAAACGAGCAGCGGAGCCCATTGGTCCACGCCGGCCTCTTGGCTACGAAGTGATTGGTAGCTCCATAGTTTGAACAACAGCCCGTCGCCGTTGACCCATTGTCGAACATCGTCGCCGACCGCGAGGCCCTCGGGTAGCTTGGTCGTGGCAATCACAATTGGAAAATGTTGTTGATACGTAATTTGGCGTTTTTCGTCGAACTTCAACCGCAGCGGTCGCGGCAATTGGATCACGCCGTGCAACAGAAAATACTCGGTGATGCCCAATTGAGTGGCGCGGTCGTCTGCTTCGCTGGGGACTCTCGTGACCTGTTTGATCGTGGCGTGAATTCGAAACGATTGACCGACGAGTTGCTGCGGTTGGCGAATCAAGTCAGTCAGCGGCAGTTCGGTTGCTGCGGGCGGCGAGAATTTTGAACTGGCTCGAAGCAGTTGATAAAACGGCTCGTTGTCGCTTGCCAGCAGCGGTCGCCGTTGGCTCTTTGCCAACGAGTCCCACAAACCAAGGTCAAAACCTTCGCTACCGAGCATCGCCCATGTTTGGGCCGTGCTTTGCCGCGAACGGGTGCGCTCGGTCGGTTGCGGAGTTGGAGCCGGCGAGGAAGAACGGGATTCGGAGAGCTCCAATAGCCAAAGCAGTGAGTGAATGTTTTTCTCGGGCCACTCGATTCGCTTCGTGATACCCGTTGGCAATGGAGCTTCGGCCGAAGTATCGGGCGATGGTTCGTTGACGAGCGCTTCAGCTGCCGTCACTTCCAACCGTTTTTCGCCCAATCCAAAGACGAGGGCCGACGCGTGCAGTGTCGGTCCCGCAGCGTCAGGCTGCCATTCCATTCGACCGTCTTCCAACGTTTGCCAAGGCAAGTTGGTCCAAAGGGCCGGCACATTTTGCGTCAAGATTCGGACCGATCGAGCGGACGATGTTGCTTCTGCTTCATCCGGTCGAACCAGGCATTCGTAGATCGAAAGAAGATGGACGTCGCCGGGACCTTCGTTTGGTTCTGACGATGGGATACCCAGGTCGGCGGTTGAATTCGGAAGTGTGTGCTGAACGATTCGTTCGACGGTTCCCGAAATTCGGGCAACGCGGAGCGAGGGACGTTGCGGCAGCAGCCGAAAGGGACGATCACTGACTTGGTGGAGAGCCAATTGCAAATCCGAGTCTCTCACAAACAAACGATTTTCCGCGAGCAAGCGCCCGTACTCGCTGGGTTCCAAGCCCAGCAGATCCGCAACGCGATCGTCGTCGACTTGAGCATGGCGTTCGCTCGCAGCGAAGGCACCGACCCAGGCGACCCCCAAGAGCAGCGTCATAAGCAGAACGACGGGGGCGCGACGGACGGCCTTGAGTTTGTTTGCTTTTGTCGGCCTTGAGTTTGGCGAAAGACTAGGATTGCTCATGTGACTTCTCCTGCAACTGTTGCTGGGAGGCAAGTTCACGCAGCGACTCTCCGGTGCTGGGGACCTGAGTCCGATCAAGCCAATCGACTTGAGCAGACTCGCGTTTACGTGCTCCCAGCGGATTGGCGGAGCGATAGCGGGTCGAGTACCAACCGGCCGTTGCCAATCCTACGGCCAACAGCGAGATGCCAGCGATCACCATGATCCATTGGCTGGAGTCCAGTGTGGTTTGGGGGGTATCCGGTCGCAGTTCCGTCAATTCCACGGTATCGGTCACGAGCAACGGACAGACGGCGGTCTTCCCACTGTTGGTCGTGTAGGGGTAGAGCTTGAAGAACAATGCCTCGACGGACGCCATTCGCCGGGGATCCGGAGTTGATTCTGCCATCTGTTTCAGTGTCGCATCGGAAGTGCAGTAAATGCAGTACGGCCCTTGGCCGCTAACAGCCGGTTGTAGCCACACCACAGCGTATTCGTCTGCGGCCATGGACTTCGCAACAACGGGGTCGGACTGTCGAACCAATTCGACGCGGCGAATGGTACCAGTCAGTCGAACACGGTGGCCGCGAAACGCGTTGGGCTGTCCCAGCAAGTTTTGTCGAGTGATCAGCTCGGCTTTTTCAGGACGCGGCTCGTTGGACGAACGCGGTCGAGCGTTTTGCACGAATCGCAACCATGCGGCACGCTCTTCCGGACGGCCCAAGCGACTACCGTCGGCGATGGTGCTCAACAGATGCGGGTCCAGAAACTTCTCGCCGAGTAGTTTCCAATGATTGCGGTTGGCGACGGCCTCCGACAGCCGCAACGATTGGATCGTCGGTGTGGGCGCTTCGGGCGACTCCGCATAGTCGCCCGATTGAATCCGTGGATTCCAAAAAATCGCCAGCCAACGCGAGTGGTCCGTGATGGCCTGGGCATCGGCGATACTGATCGCTGTGGGCAAATCAAACAGCGGCCGAGTCATGGCGGATGGATTGAGGCTTGGCAGTCCCTCTTCCGGTCCCTCTTCCGCGATTTCGGTTTCCGCGATTGCGTCTGTACCGAGATCGGAATTCGAACCGTCAACATCCAGAGGATCGGCGTTTCCAGATCCCATTTCGGGACCGTCGCGGAGAGCAATCGCGTTGAGTTGTTGATCGAGACGTTGGCGAAGGTTCGTTAACTTGGTCAGTGCCGAACGCAAGATGGGTTCCGCCGCGACGTTTGGGACGAGGTCCGTGGACCATTGATGGACCGCGTCGACGAAGGCAAATTTCTGTTCGGGCGTCAAACGGTCCAATGCCGTTTTCCAATACACGGCTTCCAGCGAGAGTGGCAACCTGGGCAATGTTTCGGCGGCTGCCATGGGATTGGGCCAGATCGGATTGAAATCATGTGGCTCGGTCACTGCGGGAAGCGGCTGCGGCTGATCCGTTTCTGGAGCCGAGTCGTCGCCCGATGGAAGATCGTTTTGTTGGGCCTCATCCATGGCAAAGAGCCACCGCCACGTCTCGGGTCGGCCCGCGTATTGCATGCACCACACCACTGCAAAAAGCGACCCCACCAACATCATGAGCTTGATCTGCACCTTCCGCGAACCATAATTTGGGGCACGACGCGGGGAGTCAGGGTCCAGGAAACGGAACGACTGCTGTGGCATGGAGACACTCGACCAAAGAACGCAACCCTGCATTAGCAGGATTGGGTCGTGAACAGAAACCGAGAAAACGTGCGGAAGCCGCCGTGGGTAGTGTACCAAACTTCCGCCTAGTTGATAGAATTGATACGAGCGATGCAGTCGCACCTGTCGCCCTGGGCGGCCTTTTCCAAGTGTGATTGCAACCGAATTGGTTCATGTTTTGGTTATGATGTGCGAAAGCGAATACCAGCCAGGGAACTGTTTGCTGACCGAGGAGCCGGGAATTGCCGCGAAATGCTATAAGCCAACTACAAACGGGTTCGAACCTTGGCGGTCTTTCGGAAGGTCTTCCCGGGTTGCAGTTGGGCTCCACTCGGGCGACTTTGATCCATGTCGTCGGTGATAAGACAGTCGGGTGGTGGATTTTTCGGCCAATGGTGTGGCTGGGACTGGCTTTAGCGGTCGTTTGGATTGGTTCGGGACGCTTGTATGGACAGGTGACGGCAGTCCGAGTGGATCAGTTCTTGCAGGCTGCTCGGGAACGCGGTTTCTTTGATGCCGCCGAGTATTATCTGGAGAAGTTGGCGGCGGACCCGTCGGTGCCGGACGCTCTCAAGAAGGAGATTCCGTTTCGCCGCGCTCAGTTGTTGTTTGAGAAGACTCGGACGTTGAATAACGTGACCGAATTGAAGCAGGCTTGGGGCGAAGCGGTCGAGATCGCGAATCAGCAATTGTCGAGTTCGTCGGATTTGAATCGTCGATTGCAGGCGATTCAGTTGATCACGCAAGTTCATCTCGGTTTGGCGGAATTCCAACGGCGTCAGGCCAAGTTGCCTTGGGAGCGTTTGGCGGAGAGCCCTGTTCATGCCGAAGAGGCTCGGAAGGAACTAACCAAAGCCGTGGCGGCGTTTTCTCAAGGCAGTTCCTTGTTGTTGGAAGAGTTGCGTGACGCGAGGCGAAGCACCGATCCGGCTCGTCGGGCCACTTTTGATGAAAACACCCATCGATTTCTGAACCATTTGGTTTCCAAGATGCTGAACTCGGACCGCGTCGCGTCGACTTACCCGAAGTCGAGCCCCGAGTTCAAGGAGATGATGGAGAAGTTGGTTGCGGAAAATGCCGAGTATGCCGGCAAGTACAAGAATCCACCTCCGTACGACATGTATTTTCAAATGTACCGCGTGAAGGCTTTGTTGCAGCTGGGCAAGTGGCAGGAAGCAGCACCGGTCATCGACGACATTTTGTTGCTGGACGCCAGTTATTATCGGCCTCTGAAACGTGAAGTCGTATTGTTGGGGTTTGACGTTTGGTTTCGCGAGGCTCCTTTCAAGATCGAGTTGGCGCTAGCTCAGTTGGAAAAAATTGCCGGCGAGTTGACCGAGGCCGAAATGAGCAACGAAATGAGCCAACGAATCAAGTTGGCTCTGGCGAAAGCCCATCATCAGCGGAGGGTCTTCACAGATTCCCTCGACGTGCCGACCCCCGAACAACGGGTGGCCGCGAATGTGTCGTCGCGTCTGCGAAGCGACATCGCTCGGCAATTGGCCAAGCTCAACTCGCCGGTCGCGGACGAAGCACGTGAGTTGTTGAAAGAATGGGGAATGAGGGGCCCGGCCGAAAACGTGAAGGAAGTCAGTACTTTTGGCGAGGCCAAGCAAGCGGGCTTGGACCTGTTACTCCAAGCCATCGAATTGCAATCGCAATTGGCGAAACTTTCGGAAAGCGATTCGCAACTGCCCGAGAATCAAGCGCTGCGCGATGAAATGTTGGCTCAGGCGAATCAGACGCTGAGTTGGTTGGATCGCAGTCTCGAGTTGGCAACGAGCGAAACCCGACGCGTGGATTTGAACATGGTTCGATTGTATCAATGTCAAGCGTATTGGGTCAAAGGCTACTATCTGGAGACGGCGTTGATTGGCCAGTTTCTGTTGGATCGCTTTCCCGCAGAGTTGGGAACGGCGGAGGCAGCTGCCTTGGCAGCTCAAAGCTTGAATCGACTCGTGTTGGCGCGAAAAGCGGAAGGCGTCTCCGTGGATGTCGAGCAGCGACAAATGGTCCATATCTGTCAACTGGTTTTGAAACGCTGGCCCGAACGCAAGGAAACTGGCGACGTGGCATTTATGTTGATCACGACCGAATTGGATCGCAAGAATTTTTCGGCCGCGCAAGCAGTCCTCACGCAACTCTCGACCGACAATCCTCGGCGACCTTTGGCGGAACTGCGGATGGGGATCGCATCATTGCAAGAGGCCGATGTGATTGGGCGGTTGGAGGCGGCGACACCAGAACAATTGCAACAGCTCGATGAGCGGCGGCGCCAGGCTCAGGAGTGGTTGACCTCGGCGTTGGCGGCATCCAAGAGCGAATTCACATCGCTGCATTTTGTGGGCGCGGCGGCTTTGGCGCAAGTGTTGAATGACCAGAGGCGTTTTGCCGACACTTTGCAATTGCTGGAACAACCGCCCTTGGCCGGTTTGCCGCGTGTGGAACAAAACGATCCCTTGGTTGCCGATGTCAACGTACAGACCAACATGATTCAAAGCGCCGTGATTGCGTACATGGGACGGATGAGCGAAGGGGGCGATGTCGCAGCGACCACGGATCGAGTGGCCGGGCTGTTGGCCTTGTTGCAATCGCGACTGCAAAACCATCCCCGAGCCGTGCCGATCTTGCAGTCCTATTATTCGTTGACGCTCCGGAAACTGCGGGAGCAGGTCGCGGGCGATCTCAGCGACGAAGCACGTAGAAATTTGACCAACGCCACGGTGAAAATCTTCGATCCGATCATCGGGCCGTCGGATGATTGGCGTTTGGTATCGATCTTGGGCGAGACCATGCTGGGAATGGCGGAGTCGCTCCCGGCGTCGCAGCAGGCATTGCGAACGCAGACGCTGGAATCCGCCACCCGCTGTTACGACCAAGCGTTGAAGTTGACGGCCGACCAGGCTCAGGACGCGGAAGTCGCGAAGTTCCGTTTGATGTTTCAGGTCAAGTCGGCGACCGCGCTGCGCGGCCAAGGTAAATTCGAACCAGCCAGGACGCAGTTGACGAATCTGTTGAAAGCCAATCCCAAAAATCCTTTGATACAGATTGAACTGTGCGAACTGTACCAACAGTGGGGGATTGCCTCAAAAGATCGGGCCCATTTGCGGACGGCGTTGATGGGGCAGGGTAAGGGAACCGAGGCCGAGATCTGGGGGTGGCAAAAATTGGCCCAGGCGACCATCGCCGATACGAAAAATCGCAACACGTTTTATCAATCGCTGTACGGAATGGTCACGTGCCGATTTCAATTCGGCAAATTGGCCGGCGATGAAAAGTACATCGAAGCCGCGCTGAAGGCTGTCAAGGATCAAGTCGAGCGAGACAAGACCTTGGGTGGGGCGGAATGGTTCGGACGCTTCGACCGGTTGGTCAAAGAAATTCAACAGCATGCCAAGAAGACAGCCAATGGAATCCAGGGTTTATAGATCCACTAGGAAGACGATGACGATGATGTTGATGAGAATCGTATTTGCGGTCGGTGCGTTCGCCTGCCTGACTGGCGGTATCACTTGGGCCCAACTTGAAACCGTTGTGAAGTTGGATGGATCGCGAGTTACCGGGAAGATGCTCGAGATGTCGGCGGCCGAGGTCAGCATCGAACGCAACCGTCAAACGACGAAGATCCCTGTCCAAGAGATCGATCATATTCGTTTCTCGGACGAACCGACCCGAATGAATCAAGTGCGGGAGCGGATTAGCAATCGGCAGTTCGAGCAAGCCGCGAAGGAACTGACCGGTATGAGTTGGGAAGGCTTACGTCCGGAAACCGTGTTGGATGGAATGTACTATTCGGCACTGGTGAAAGCCGAGTTGGCATTGACAGGCGTCCCAGGCAACTCGTTGGCGGATGCCGTGGGGTTGTTGCGGCGATTCCAGGAAAACGGGAAGAATCATTTTCAGTACAATCGGGGCACGCTCCTCTACGGGCAATTGGCGTTCTCCGCGGATCGGTTGCCTTTGGCGATTGAGACGTTTCAATCATTGACGGGTGTGCCCGATAAAGTGACGGCATTGCAGGCTCATTTGGAATTGGGCAACGCTCTGTTGCTTGATAAGAAATATTCCGACGCTGCCCAAGCCTACAAAAAGGCTGCGGAGTTCGACCTTGCCGATGCCCAAAGTTTGCGGCTCAAGCAAACGGCTCGCATCATGGGACATGTGGCGGACGCCGGAGCCGGGAGCATCGATGCGGCAGTGACGGCGATACAGGCGATTATCGCCAACGAAAGTCCGGACGATGTGTATTTGAACGCGATGGCTTACAACGCCTTGGGCAGGTTGCAGTTTCAAGCCAACCAACCTCGGGATGCGGAGTTGTCGTACTTGCACACGGAACTGTTATTCGCGGCAAATTCTCAAGCTCATCCGGAGGCGTTGTTCTATTTGATCAAAATCTGGTCGGATACAGGCAAGACCGATCGGGCGACCGAGGCGCGCGAGAAGCTGAAAGGTCGGTACGGCGGAACGTATTGGGCCACGAAAATAACCAACTGATCGCCCCGTTTGCCGGCTGGGAGGGTGAGCTTTTGGTCCGACAGGGGATCGTCAGGCAAACTCCGCTTCATTATTATCTGGGACAGTCACAGGCAGAATGGGAATCGAAAGTCTCCTTCAGACAAGGTTGAATCGCAAATGATTTGTTTGGGAAATAAGCGCGAATATACGCAATGGCTGGCCATTGCGGGGTTGGCTCTGGGGATTGCCATGGCTGCGTCGTGGGGTGTGTCGTGGTTCGAGACTGGCGCAACCGTATGGGCGCAGGATGCTGCCGCGAATCCTGCCCCGCCCGCGGGTGGCGCGGATCCGGCGACCGGCGGCAAGCGAGTGTACCTGTTGCAGTGGATCTACGAAGCGCTTGGGATCACGTACATCTTGGTGTTCATGATCTTGAGCTTTACTTTGGGCGCGTTCTTCGTAATGAACTTTTTGTCATCGCGCCGCGGAACGATCTGTCCACCTCAATTGGCCGAACAGTTCGAACAGCAACTGGATGCAAAACAGTATCAAGAAGCTTATGAAACGGCCAAAGCCGACGAATCGTTCTTGGGCCAAGTCTTGGCGGCGGGCATGGCACGTTTGCAGTCGGGATATGCGAAGTCCATCGAGGCGATGCAGGAAGTTGGCGAAGACGAGGCCATGAAGTTGGAGCATCGACTCAGCTACATGGACCTGATCGCGAGGATTGCCCCAATGGTCGGCTTGTTTGGGACGGTTGATGGGATGATTCGGGCGTTTCAAAAGATTTCGGAATCGGGTGGTACGCCCGACCCAACCCGGTTGGCCATGGATATCGCGACGGCACTGGTGACCACATTGTTGGGATTGGCGATTGCGATTCCGGCGATGGTGGCGTACACCGTTTTGCGAAATCACGTTCATCGATTGGTGCTCGAGGTTGGTATGACTGCCCAAGAATTGATGAATCGCTTTGAGAGCGTGTCGACGGAAAAACGTTCGTAGGTTCCGTGGGCGTGTCGTTCAGCTGTGTGGCGGGGAAGCGGATTTAGGAGAGCAGTTCGATGAAACTGAACCGGCGGAAGTCCGAACCCGAGAAGGTCGACCTTACGGCCATGATCGACATGACGTTCCAGTTGATCGCGTTTTTTATGATCTTGATCAACTTCTCCGAAGTGGACCGCAGCGAAGATATTGAATTGCCGTTGAGCGAGTTGGCCAAACCGCCGCGCGAGGCTGCTGCCCACGAAATGGTGTTGAACCTCTTGCCGGATGGGGGTGTGATTTACTCCAGTCATCAGTTGGCTCGTGGCGATCTCCTCAAGCCGTATTTCGAACGAAAAATTCGGGACGCCAAACGAGAAGGCCAAGAACCGTCGGACATTCGGATCGTGATTCGGGCTCATGAAGACACGCCGACTGGGAAAGTTCAAGAGCTGATGGCCGAATGCGAAAAAGCGAGTTTATCGAATTTCGCATTGCGGGTCAAAGAACGAGTGTTGGGAACCCAGTAGAAGAATCTTAGAGAAGGTCGACATGTTTACGAAGTCGCTCAAAGGAACGACCAAAGCGCCCGAACTGGAAATGACACCGATGATCGACATCGTGTTTCAGTTGTTGGCGTTTTTCGTCATGACATTCCGCATAACGGCATTGGAAGGCGACTTCAATATCCAAATGCCGATCCAAACGCAGGCTCAGTCGGAATTAGAGGACCTGGATCGTCCGGTCGTGGTGACCCTGCGATCAGGTGTCAACCGCCGTTTGGCTGGGATCAAGGTCGACGACCTGCCCGAATACGTGGGGCAGGACATGTTCCGGCAATTGGCCACGGAAATTCAACAAAGGGCCGAGCGCCAGCGCGATCCAGCCTCCGACACCAAGTTGATTGTCGAGTTTGTGATCGACTACGATTTGCGATATTCGGAGACGATTTCCGCAGTGACCGCTGTGACAGGTCGCAAGCTGCCCTCCGGGGAAACGCAGCAGTTGGTCGATTCGATCAAGTTCCGTGATCAAGGCGCAAGATTGGATTGATCGTCGGGCTCGGAGAACTTTCGGACGGCAAGTTCAATTTCGCGACTGACGCGGTCCGGTAGCCAAGCATAACGAGCGGCAAACGCCAGCGAGTGATGGCGTTGTTCGGCAGGCAATGACGTGATCGTGAGATCTAAAGCGTTCTTGGCCCGCGCGATGACCAATGCGTAGAGCGCGTGGTAGATTTCTTGCAGGAGCTTGTGCTCGCGCTGCCCATTTTCCCGGGCCAACTTCTTGATGGACTGCAAGTCTTGGACCGATGGCGAAGGTGCAAAGATGAGTCCTTCAATGGAACTTGGCCTCGTCCTGTCGGTGCCACTTTGACTGCCGGGATGCGGTTGATATTCCCGTCGCATCAACAGTTGCCATAGTTCTCTTGTTTCCCGTTCGTCGAAATCGGTGGTGGGGGCTGTCAATAGATCAATCACTTCATCGCGCGGTAAGTCGTCGGGGGACGCCAAGGAAAACACGTTGCAGGTGTCCAAAGTTGATTCAGCGAAAAAGTCCGGCAGATCGGCCAATAAGTCTGGCAGTGAAACATTGCCCAAGACCAGGATCGATCGCAGGTCCTGAAACAGAACTTCCGGATCGGCACCGGGGCTCGAGTCGGCCAAAGCCTGTCGCAAATGACAGGCAAACAACTCTCGGACTTGCTGGGCTCGATACAATACCTGATCGCGACTGAGGCCCAACCGAGCGGCAATTTCTGCGGCTGTGAATTTCCGCCCGCGAACCACGTGCCGCACCGAAGGAGATACAAACTTTTCTACAAAGACCTGCCAAGTGAGCAAGCGTGATTCTCGATCGGAACGAGCGTTCTTGTCTTCGCGGTTCGGGGTGGCTTGATCGCCGATCAGGGAAGTCTTCAGGTCGTGAATCGCGATTTGGAGCACCGAAACGGCCCAAGCATAGTCGACGGGATCGAGTGGAGGCATTGAAACCGATTGCTCGTGAGGTGTCGTTTCTCGCAGCTCTTGCATGAATTGTTCGGGACGTCGTCGTCGCCGCGCATCGATAAAATGATGGAGAACACAGGCTTTGAGGAACCCAAAAGCTCGGTGCGGTGTGCGGGATACATTGAGCCAATGATGAAGCCGCGAGAAAGCGGTCCGTTTCTGGAACTGCTTGACAAAAAAATCTTGAACAACCTCTTCGCTCTCTAGCCGCGTCGCTCCGCGATGAAATAGATATTCCTCTAGATCGGAACGAAAGGTACTCATGATTCTGGAGAAGAAGTGGTTGAATTCCGCTTCCGTTCCCTGAAAGTCTCCATAGATTGACGCGCTGGAAAGCGAGTCATCATGCGCTCCGCCGGAGTCACCATGCGCTCCGCTGGAGTCATCAAGCAGCATTTGGCCAGCCTTTCGAGGGGATTGATTGGCGAGTGGGAGTTGGGCTCGGCATTGATCATTCTACAGTTTGGACGCCCAAGTATGGGATGCCAGCGTGGGAATTTCAACCGTTGTCGCCGCGGCCGGCCGCAAAATGGGGCCATTTCTCCCACCTTCGGCTTTCGGGCGGCCTTGTCCAACGCAAAAGCCAGCCAATTTTTCCGCAAGACGAAGAGCCAAACGTCAACAATACTAGTGGTTTCCGACTTGGTTTTACGGTAAACTAGTCGAGTTCCTCCCGGAAACTGTGGTGCGGAAGTGCCGCTTTATCGTTCACCGGGAACTCATGTTGCTACTTGTAAGTTCGAGGAGAACTCTGATGGTATTGAAATCGATGGTTGTGTTCGCTGCTTTGACGTGCGCTCTATTTGCTCCAACCGCACACGTCGATGATGAAGTGAAGCCAGAGTTGACGGGTGTAAAGTGCCCGTTGATGCCCAAGAAGGAAGTCAAAGAGACATTTGCAGTGGACTATGCTGGCACGAAGGTCTACTTCTGCTGCAAGGGCTGCGCTGGGAAGTTCACCAAGGAGCCGGAAAAGTACACTGCGGTTGCCAACAAGCAGTTGGTCGACACCAAGCTATTCCAGCAAACCGCTTGCCCAATCTCCGGTGGCAAATTGAATGATTCGACTGAAGTCGAAGTTGGTGGAACGAAAGTAAAGTTCTGCTGCAACAATTGCAAAGGTAAAGTCGAAGGCGAAAAAGACGCCGCAGCTCAATTGGAAATCGTGTTTGCCAAAGATGCGTTTGCCAAGGGTTTTGCCAAAGTTGAACCGAAGAAAGACTAGTCAACGCGATTATTGGCGTTTTCTCAATCAAACTGCTATCAACGGCTCGCTGACAGTGTTCAGCGAGCCGTTTTTTTGTGCTTTCATCTTTCGCGGATTGATGAATCCTGGTACTGATAACTCAATCTCCGCCCCACTTCGATTCGATAATTAGGATTGTGGGGTGGAAGGGATACGAAAGGACTCGGAGGATGAACGGTAAGTTTGGTTGGATCGCGGTTGTGACCCTGTTGATGTGTCCGCAATTGACGGAAGCGCAATGGTCGACGTCCGAAAAGGGGACGCTCCTGGGCGCTGTCGCGGGCGGCGGCGCGGGTGCAGCCATCGGCAAGAAGTCGGGAAATCCAATCGTGGGGGCGGTGGTCGGTAGCTTGGGTGGAGCAATCGTCGGAAATGTTATTGGCGATCGAGTCGAACAGCGGCGGGCAGCCGAAGCGTATTACCAACCACGTTACCAACAGAGCTATCAAACGTACTATCAACAGCCACCGCAACCGGTGTACCGGAATCCTGGGGTGACGTTGGACCAGGTGATTCAATTGACCCACAGCGGTGTGGGCGATGAGTTGATTATCTCCCATGTGCAGCAAAACGGCTTTCATCAAGCGTTGACGACCAATGATTTGATCCTGCTCAAGAACCAAGGTGTCAGCGACCGGGTCATCTTCGCTTTGCAACGTCCGACGACGTATGCGGCACCGGCTGCTCCGCCGATCCGTTACGCGCCGCCGGTGACAGTGGTCGAGGAAGTGCATGTTTTGCCTGCGCCGACCTACTACTACGCTCGACCGGTACCGGCCTATGGTCATTACTACCGATAGTCCAGCAGCTACTTCCCTCTGAAACTTGCGGTTCTGTCGATGAGAGTGTTCATTTCTGCGGGCGAGCCGAGCGGTGACCTACACGGGGCAAATCTCGTCCACGAGTTGCAAGCTGAGGGAGTTCAGTGCGTTGGTTTTGGCGGTCCGCGGATGCAGGAAGCGGGCTGCCAACTTTATCATGACATGACGCAATATGCCGTGATGTTCTTGCAGGCCTTGAAGTATCTGCCTCAGATTTGGGCCCAGTATCGGCACGCCGATCGAATTTTTGCCACCGGGCAAATCGACGCCGTCGTCCTGATCGATTTTCCGGGATTCAATTGGTGGGTCGCAAAAGCGGCCAAACGCCATCGCGTCCCCGTGTTCTATTATGGCGTGCCCCAAATGTGGGGTTGGTTGCCCTGGCGAGTTCACAAGCTTCGCCGGTTGGTCGATCATGTCCTGTGCAAGTTGCCATTTGAAGTTCCCTGGTTTGCGGATCGGGGCGTTACGGCTCACTACGTTGGGCATCCGTATTTTGACGAACTTCATCAACGGCAACTGGATACAGAGTTTTTGCAGGAGTATGGGGACCCGCGAAGTCCATTGATTACGTTGCTCCCTGGTTCTCGAAACCAGGAGGTCGATGCCAACCTGGAGTGTCTGCTAGAAACCGCGGTGCGGATCAAGCAGGAAATGCCGCAGGCTAGTTTTGCGGTGGCCTGTTTTCATCCCGCTCAAGCCGAATTCGTACGCCAAGTGGTGGCCAGTAGCCAATTGCCGATCGATGTATTTGTGAAGCGGACACCGGAGCTCATCGAATTGTCGACCTTGTGCCTCGCTTGTTCCGGGTCGGTGTCGTTGGAGTTGATGTACCACGAGAAGCCGTCCATCATCGTGTATCGTTTGAAAAGGCTGCAAGCCATAGGCAAGTGGTTTCTGATGACCTGCCGTTTCGTTACCCTCGTGAATCTGTTGGCGACCGACGACATTAGCCGCAGGGCAGGTCGTCCCGGTGAAGCGACCGGAGGAGATCCCCATGTTCCATTCCCGGAGTTTGCTTGGTTGAGAAACCCAGCCAAAGAGATGGCTGCCTTGGCCATCGAATGGTTGCGTGACCCACGAGAACTGCAGCGACGTCGACAGCAATTGATCGAACTGAAAGCCAAATACGCCCGTCCGGGCGCCACGGCGCGGGCCGCTCAGTACCTCGTGGATCAATTTCAAGTGCCTGCCGCTGTCGACGAAATCGCCGACGTGGATCTCCCGGCATCGATTTCGGGGGCCGCCGCCGCAGCGGCTCGCAAAGCCCAACAACCCGTCGGCAGCCAAGTTTCAAGTAGCCGCCGAGCAGCTTGATTCCCTGAGCCGACGGTTTTGGCGACTTCCGCTACGTTGATCCGTGCGGCAGTCATCGTTCGACCGGTGGTGCGATGCTAACGGCTTCTGTGTTATCATTTCGTCCTCCTGCCATTGGAATGATGTAAAAGGGTCGCTTGGTTGGCGATGCCTGCGGTTTGGTAGATATTGGGCCGGATGCAAACGCCGGGTTTTTCTATGTTCATGCCAGTCAATGAAACGGGCTACGAGATTCGGTTTCGAATCTTTGGCGTTCCTGTCATGGTCCATCCGTTCTTTTGGTTGATGGCGTTGATCTTGTTCGGCAATGGGGTGGTTTCGTTTCAAGATGGACATCCGGTGCTCAATTTGGTGGGCATGATGGCCATTGTCTTTGCGTCGATTTTGGTCCACGAACTGGGGCATTCGGCAATGATGGCCCGGTACCGCATCCGCTCAGAGATCGTCTTGTATGGAATGGGTGGTTATGCCCGATCCACGGGCGGCCGAGGGTTGAGTCGGGGGCTCTGGGATCAGGTTTTGATCGCGTTTGCGGGGCCTTTGGCCCAATTTATCTTGTACGGACTGGTGTGGTCGCTAGATAGATTTGCACCACCGCTGCCACCGAACAGCTTCTTGTCTTACGGCGTTCTGGTTGACGTGGCACTTTATTGTAATTTGGTGTGGCCCCTCCTCAACTTGCTCCCAATCTTGCCGCTGGATGGAGGCCAAATCTGCCAAGGATTCGCCAGAATGTTTCAGGGGCACTATCAAGGCGACGTCACCGCGTTGTGGATCAGTATTATCACCGGTGGTGTGTTGGCTGTGTTGGCGTTTCAATACGGAATCTTCTTCGGTGGTGTCTTCTTGATCTACATCACAATTCAGAACTTTCAATCGCTGCAACAACATTCGAGTCGATGGTAATGTTGATGCTCGTGTGTGGTTGGCGCTGCAATTTTCTGTCGTAATGAATCCGATTTATGTGTGATTCAAGAGTTGCTTTGATTGACGAGCGACCGGAGCCAGAAAAAAAATTTTGATAAAAATTGCGTTCAAGTGGAAAAAACATGTTGAAAAAAAGTCAAACGCTCCGTACAACTATGTCGTGGATCCGATGGGATGTGGATCGGAGTCATCTACCAAGCGATGAATTGAGACGACAATGATGTCGTCAAAGTTCATTTCGAGGACGGACGAGATGATTCCCAAGATCACAAAATCAAGGTTGGATTCGCTGCAAGTTGCTTTCAAAAGTTGTCCCTGACAGCGAATGAAAAAAACGGCGGTGAGTCAAGCTTCGATCGAGTGGTTGGTGAACACTGACATCGGAATGGTTTTGGAAACCGGTGACCGATAGTTTTGCAATTCGATTTGGTTTGACGAAAGTTGAAGCGAATCGCTATTCGACAGGATGGTCGGATTGCCAAGTTTGTTTTTATGGAGGACGTTATCATGGCTAAGAAGAAAGCCGCTGCACCGAAGAAGGCCGCTGCCCCAAAGAAGGCTGCTAAGAAAGCCGCTCCTAAGGCTGCTAAGAAGGCTGTTAAGAAGAAGAAGTAGTCTTGGTTTTGAAGTTGGTTCAGGGATGACCATCCAGATTTAAGTCTTAGGGCTCTAAAGCTTTTGGTCTCTCAACTCCCGTCTTAGACACGTGCCACGTTCATTTCTTGACTTGGTTCGATTCTCGGGTCCCCGAACGGCTTTTTAACAGACGCTTCGTCTTGAAACAACGAGAAGAGCCCCCCATTTTTTGGGGAGGCTCTGTTTTTTTTTGCTGCTGGTCTGATCCGTCCGATCCGTCTGATCCGTCTGATCTGACTGATCTGACTGATCTGACTGATCTGACTGATCTGACTGATCCGTCTGATCTGACTGATCTGACTGATCTGACTGATCCGTCCGATCGATTCTTAGCCCAAGACCGGCAGTTGTGGTGTTGCCGGGGCCAATCGCGTTTGATCCGCGATGCGGCGGGCGACTTGATAAGCGATCCGATCGATGTACGGCGCGATTTGTGGGTCTTGGAGGTTCTCGCCGGTCGTACCTTCGTCACCGCGTTCTCGCATTTGAATGGTGATTGGCAGCTCGCCCAGGAATGGAATATTGGCATCCTCGGCCATTTGCCGAGCTCCACCGGACCCGAAGATGTCGTAGCGTTTGTGATTGTCGGGACAGAGAAACCCGCTCATGTTTTCCACGACGCCGATCAATGGAATCTTGACTTTGCGGAACATCGCCACCGCTTTGACGGCGTCCAAGAGAGCAACTTTTTGCGGAGTACAAACGACAACGGCTCCGGAAATCGGCAGTAGTTGTGACAAAGTAAGCGCCACATCGCCCGTTCCGGGTGGCATGTCGATGATCAAGTAATCCAATTCTCCCCACGCGGTGTCGCGAATGAACTGGGTAATGGCTGAATGAAGCATCGGGCCTCGCCAAATGATGGCCTGATCGGCGGGCACCATGAAGCCAATGCTAACGATGGGCATTCCATCTTGCAGCATGGGTTTGATTTTTCCGTCCTCTTGTTGCAAATGACCTGCGGTACCCGTCAATTGCGGGATGCTAGGGCCGTAGACATCAGCATCCATCAATCCGACGCGGCAGCCCATTTTCTTCAAGCTGTAGGCCAAGTTCGTCGCGACCGTGCTCTTGCCGACGCCGCCTTTGCCCGACCCGACGGCGATCACGCTTCGGCATCGGAGTCCGACTTGTCCGATTTGTGGCACGATCCGTTGATGAGCCACTATTTGAACCGAAATCGTTGCCACGTCGGGAAACGCTAGTCGCAAACGCTCGGTTGCTTGTTCTTGAACATCTTGCTTGAGCGGGGCTGAATGGGAGGTCAATCCGATGGAGACTCGAACTTGGTCGGCGTCACATGTGATTTCTTGGACTTGATTGGATTGGGTAATCGGGCGACCTGTTTCTGGATCCAGGACGGCTTTGAGCACGGATTGGACACTGGCTTGGTCGATCATTTGTCTGGCCTTTTAGGTATTCTCTCGATTTGGTTCCAATTGCACAAAATACCTTGTCGGGTTTGGTTCGGAAACCGCCTGTAGGTTTCAAGTGCACTGCGGGGGAGTCCGTTGCTGCATAAAACCGTGATTCCTAGGTTTTCTCCGCAGGTTCTTTTTTGGTATAGTTGCCTCGGGCCTGAAAGGGCCATCCATCCGGGGCATTTTATGACGAATCCAGCATGGCACGCGAAAAGATCATCAACAGCGACGATTCTCCTTGGGAAGACGAGCCGAGCTCGGCGGAGGTGTCGTTGGGGCCCGAATCGGATTTGGCGTCGGCCGCTTCGGCCGAAGACAGCAATTTGCGACCGAGTCGAATGGCGGAAATGATTGGCCAGATGGACGTCAAGGAACGTCTGCAAATTGCGATCGATGCCGCGAAACGCCGTGGCGAGTCGCTTGGGCACATCTTGTTCGACGGACCACCGGGCTTGGGCAAGACTACCTTTGCCACTGTAATTCCTCAAGAGATGAACGTGCCGGTGGAGTTCTTGTCGGGTCCGGTTTTGAAGGCTCCGAAAGATCTGATTCCCTGTTTGACGAATCTGGTGGCTCACCAAGTTTTGTTTATTGATGAGATTCACCGAATTCCCAAAGCGGTCGAAGAGTATTTGTACACCGCGATGGAAGACTTTCGGATCGATATGGTCATCGGCGAGGGAATCAACGCGCGGACACATTCCTTCCAGCTCCGGCCGTTTACTTTAATTGGCGCGACCACTCGAGCCGGAATGTTGTCCGGGCCGCTGCGTGATCGGTTCCAGATCCGCGAGCATTTGGGCTACTACAGCCATCTGGAATTGCAGCAGATCATTCATCGCAACGCTGCGATCCTGAAAGTTGTGGTCGAGGCCCAAGCGGCGGCGGAAATTGCCAGTCGCAGTCGCGGCACTCCGCGGGTGGCCAATAACCGACTGCGTTGGATTCGCGACTATGCGCAAAGTCGGGCCGACGGTCTGGTGTCGTTGGAAGTGGCTCGGGAAGCCATGCGAATGGTCAAGATCGATGAATTGGGTCTCGATCACCAAGATCGCAGTTATTTGGAGGTCCTGATTCGAATCTGCGGTGGCGGGCCAACGGGGATCGAGACCATCGCGGCGACGATGAATGTCGCCACGGACACGTTGACCGACGACGTCGAACCGTTTTTGCTCCGTTCCGAGTTGATTTTGCGGACGCCGCGTGGACGTGTGGCGACGCCAAAAGCGTTTTCGCATCTCAAGTTGCCCATGGCCCCGGCTCCGGGCGCCGCCCCAAGAACTTTATTTGACTAGTTGGTTCAAGTGCCCGATCTTCCCCAATGGACCGGGGCGTTTTATAACTTTGGCTCAAATTTGGGGTGGTCGGATGATCGCAGGGATTTCAAGGTAGGTTGGTTCTGTGTCAAAAATTGCATTCTTATTCCCAGGGCAAGGCGCCCAATCGGTTGGCATGGCTGCGCCCTTCGTGGACGCTGTTCCGCAGGCTCGTGAGTTGTTCGAACGAGCGACTCGGGTTCTCGGTTATGACCTGTTGTCGATCTGCCAAGACGGTCCAGCGGAGCGGTTGGATTCGACCGAGGTCAGCCAACCGGCTTTGTTCGTGACAAGCTTGGCGGCACTGGAAGTTTTGCGACACAAGGAGCCGGAAGCGGTTCTGAGTTGTCAAGCGGCGGCTGGGCTAAGTCTCGGTGAATACTCCGCTTTGGTCTTTGCCGGTGCGATGAGTTTTGAAGACGGGCTGCGAGTGGTTCAGGAACGTGGTCGAGCGATGCAGGCGGCTGCCGACGCCAACCCCAGCGGGATGGTCAGCGTGTTGGGACTGGAGCGACAACAGGTCGAACAGATTTGTCAGCAGGCGCGTGACGCCGGGCAAGTTCTGGAGGTGGCCAATCTTTTGTGTCCGGGGAACATTGCGATTTCTGGCCATACTGACGCCTGTGAGCGAGCGGCACAATTGGCCATGCAAGCCGGCGCAATGAAAACGGTGCCGTTGGCCGTTGCAGGCGCGTTTCATACTTCCTTGATGGCGAGTGCCGTGGAGCGATTGACCCAAGTGTTGGCAAACGTTGCGTTGCGCCGCCCCGAGATCGTGGTGGTCTCCAATGTGGATGCTCAGCCCCATCCCGAACCGGACGAGATTCGTCAGCTCTTGATCCAACAAGTCTGCGCGCGGGTTTATTGGGAAGACTCGATTCGGTTTCTGATTGCCCAGGGATTCGATTGCTTTTACGAGATCGGTCCGGGCCGAGTGTTGCGGGGGTTGATGAAACGCACGGATCGCAAGATCCCGTGTCGGGGTGTGGTGGATTAGTTTACGGCTTTGTCGGAATTGCAGGAGCGGAGTGTCCGCTGCAACGTGTCAGAGCCTTCATGTTTTCGTTGGACAGGTGAACAAATGAGTATTTATGGATTGACGGTGGACCTCACGGGACAAGTGGCCGTTGTGACAGGTGCATCGCAGGGTCTGGGTCGTGCGATGGCCATGGCGTTGGCCGCCAGCGGGGCTCAAGTGATTTGTGTGGCCCGGAACGAAGCCAAGTTGATGGAAACCCAGGCCGCGATTGTGGAAGCCGGCGGACAAGCGGAGATCCGTCCCTGTGATGTCAGTCAACGAGAATCGGTCGATGCCTTGATCGATTCGGTGGTCGAAAAGTACGGCAAGCTCAGTATCTTGGTGAATAACGCCGGGATCACTCGGGATACGTTGCTTCCGAGCATGAGCGACGATCAGTGGGATGACGTGATTCAGACCAATTTGCGCGGGGCGTTTTTGTTCGCGCGGGCCGCTTCCCGGATCATGATGCGGGCTCGGTACGGACGAATCATCAACATCGCCAGCGTCTCCGGGCTGATTGGCAACGCGGGTCAGTGCAATTATTCGGCTTCTAAGGCTGGCTTGATCGGCTTGACGCGATCGTTGAGCAAAGAACTGGGCAAGCGCAACGTCACGGTGAATGCGGTCGCGCCGGGTTTTATCGAAAGCGATATGACCAAAGTCCTGGGTCCCGCGATTTTGGACGAGGTCAAAAAGCGAATTCCGGCGGCTCGGATCGGGAAACCCGAGGAAGTTGCGGCCTGCGTCTTGTTCTTGGCTAGTTCCGGGGCCGCCTACGTGACCGGTCAAGTGCTGACCGTCGACGGCGGAATGATTGCCTGATCGCAAGTTGCGAGGACGTCCGGGCCTTCAAGCGTCTGTTTGGGGTTCGATCGAGGGCTGTTTGCAGCTTGATGACGCGAGGTAGCCTTGACCACCCTCCTAAAAATCCGATATCTTGGGTCGTTCGTCCAAGCTTGACGGTTTTTGGCTTGGGCTCGTTTTGTTGATAGATTGGTCCATTTTTTCACACAAAAGATAAGGAGGGCGAAGCACATGGCCTCGACCCAAGACAAAGTTGTTGATATCGTCGCCGAACAATTGGGCGTTGACAAAGACAAAATCACTCGCGAATCCAACTTTATCAACGATTTGGGTGCCGATTCGTTGGACTTGGTCGAAATGGTGATGGAGTTTGAATCACAGTTCGGAATCCGAATCCCGGAAGATCAAACGGACAAAATTCAGACCGTTGGTGAAGCAATCGAAGCGATCGACAAGGCTATTGCTGCCTAACTGAATAGTCGGGAAAAACCGGCCGATGTAGGACACTTTCTAAGTGTTGCCTGGGCCGGTGTTTTTGTTGCGGGAAGGCCCCATCATGAGACGTCGCGTTGTCATAACTGGTCTGGGATTGATTTCACCGTTGAGCAATCAGGTGAACGATTGCTGGACGAGAATGCTCAATGGCGAAAGCGGTATCCATCCGATTCGATTGTTCGACGTTTCGGACATGCGAATCAACTTTGGTGGTGACGTCTACGACTTTGACTCGTCGAACTACATCGACCGGAAAGATGAGAAGCGAGTCGATCGTTTCTCTCAATTTGCGATGGTTGCGGGCGTTGATGCGGTGGTTGACTCGGGGTTTGACTTCTCACAAATAAATCCCTATCGGGCTGGGGTGGTGTTGGGGTCTGGGATTGGTGGGCTGCAGACGATCGAGGAACAGATCGCCAAGCTGATTAAGGAAGGCCCACATCGCGTCTCGCCAATGACGGTCCCCCGAATGATGTTGAATGCAGCGGGGGCCTGCTTGTCGATCCGCTACGGACTCAAAGGCCCTAATTTCTCGACAGCGACGGCGTGTGCCAGCGCCACCAACGCCATGGGCGAAGCCTTGCGTTTGATTCAGTATGGCGCGGCCGACGTGATTCTTACCGGTGGCGCCGAAGCCGCGATGACACGCATGGGTTTGTCGGCCTTCCAAAACATGAAGGCGCTCTCCGGTCGCGTGGATGATCCACAACGCGCCAGTCGCCCGTTTGATAAAGATCGTGACGGGTTTGTCCTGAGCGAAGGCGCCGGGATTCTAGTGTTCGAAGAATTGGAATTGGCCAAGTCCCGTGGAGCCAGGATCTATGCAGAAGTCGTTGGGTTCGCGACGACTGCTGACGGAAACCATATCACGCAGCCGGATTTGGAAGGTACCGGAGCGGCTGAATCCATGCGTCAAGCGCTGGACGATGCACAACTGGCTCCTGACAAGATCGATTACATCAATGCTCATGGAACCAGTACTCCGTTGGGTGACAAAGCCGAGACCGTAGCGATCAAAAAAGTCTTTGGATCGCATGCCTACAAATTGAGTGTCAGTAGCACCAAAAGTCAGTTGGGCCATTCTTTGGGCGCCAGCGGCGGAATTGAATTGGCTGTTTGCTGCAAGAGCATCGAACATTCGCTGGTCCCGCCGACCATCAACTTGAACACGCCGGATCCCGATTGCGATTTGGATTACACGCCCAATGAACCCAAACCGCGGACGATCGAGTACGCGATGAGCAACAGTTTCGGCTTCGGCGGACACGATGCTTCGATTATTATCCGCAAGTATCACGATTAGTCGTGTGTGGAAGCTTGACTCGGAGGTAGCGCAGTCCCGCAACCGCCAATGGACCGTGTAGTCACGCCGGCCTCAGTGCGGCGGTACCATGATCGTAGTAACCGTCGGTAACAACGCCGAGCCGTCCGTGATCGTCGTCACGCCGGTCATAACAAGTGTCGCAGATTCCTTTTTTCCCACAATTCTTCTGTCTTGCGCGTTGGAAAAATGGGGAGGGGCTAACTCATGAACCGATTTCTGTACAGCTTGATAATGTGGCTCGGGATATTGGCAGTGTTTGGCCTGTCTTTGGTGTTGAACTTGACCAATCATGACTTTCCCTTAGGTTATCACTTTGACGAGCCCAAGAAAGTGATGTTCGTCCTAACGGGTGAACAAGACTTTCATCACCCGATTCTGATGCTGGAGTTGGTGCGTTCGGCGAACCAGTGGGGGACCAGTCGCACGCCGCAAGAGGTCGTGGAGCTAGGCCGGACGATCATGGCCGTCGTTGGGGCATTGATTCCCGTGGTCATGATCTTGGTGGCGATGCCGTATTTGGGACGTGGGGCGGCGGTGCTTGTGGGAGCCGTTTTGGCGGTCACTCCAACGATGGTCCTGCATTCCCATTACCTAAAAGAAGATATTCTGTTGGTCCTGTTGTCCTGGGCGGCACTGGGTGGGTTTTCGCAATACTTTCGAACGCGAAATGAAGCGTGGTTGTTGGTCGCGGGCCTTTGTTGGGGCTTCGCAATGGGCAGTCACTACAAAGGGCTATTGGTTGGAGTGGTGACGGTACCTTTCTTGCTGTTCGACCGTGCCTTCACTTGGAAGATGCGTGGGGTCTGGTTGCTGCTGATCAGCGGATTGGCGGTGCTGGGGTTCCTGCTTACAAACGCCGTGATTCTGGACAAATGGGAAGTTTTCGTCAGTGGTTTTAATCACGAACGGAACCATGCCTTGAATGGTCATTTCGTGCCGATCTATTGGAGCGATTTTTATCTGACCTACCATTTGCAATACAGTTTGTTGCCGGGACTGACTTATGGTTTGGGGGTTGCTGCGGTGGGCAGTTGTCTATGGTGGACAGTACGGGTCCGGAGCTTGCAGCTGGGCGAGCGGTTGTGGTTAACCTTTGTGTGGGTCTCGTATTTGGTGCCCGAGATTTCGCCCTTGAAGCCCAACCCAGACGAGGCACGGTACATTCTGCCAATGGTCCCGGGCCTGATGTTCTTTTTGGTCAAAAGTTGGCAGTCGCTGTGGTTGGTTCGGTGGCAAACGTTTGCTGAGGCGAGAACAGCTACTTCGGCAACCGGACGTCATTGGCCGCAACCCGTTTGGCGAGGGTCGTTGGTTTTGATTGGCGTGATGATGGTTGGTTTGGCAGCTTACGACACCGTGCAGTTGAACCACTATTTGAACCGTGACACGCGAGCAGAGTTAGCGACATGGGCGGAGAGTCCAGGCATCAAGTTATTCGGTGAACCGATGACCGGTACCGATATCGATGTCCAATACGCGTATGACGTGGACATGCAGCGACTGCGGCAGGACGGCTACACGCATTTTGCCCTGAGCAGTTTTGCCTACGACCCGTACCTAGTGACCGCCCATCTGGCCGGTCAATCGCCAGCAGTTCAAGCCCGCCGTTCTGCCTACCTGGCTTTGTTGCAACAAGGCGAAATCAAGTTCGAACCCAAGCATCGCAGTTTCGGCTTTTCAAACCCCACATTGGCGGTTGTGGAACTGCAGCAATGAAGTGTGAGAATTCCCCGGCGCGATAAAAGTATCGTGGTTTTTGGGTTTGCGAACTTGTACTCGCATTTGCTTTTCGAGGTTGGAGTGAAGGACGTTGTTGACCTAGGCGGCTTGGAAGCCACAAAATAGTAAATAAAAATGGCGCATACCATGTTCGACCACGAGTTCGGCGTCAAGTGTTGGCGATGCGGGCTGCTGCACAGACATTATCACGTTGTCCAAAGGCTGTTTTTAAAGCCAAGCCCACGGGCCAGTAGGTTAGAGAAATATTTCGAAATAATGTCGGTCGTCTCTCGGAAACCAAGTGTTCAGTTCCCTTGCTTGTAAAACTCGAGAATATTCCGAACCTTCTTTACGGCAATCGAATGTCCAGATAATGCAACCCTGTTTCTGTAAATTCGGTTTAGATCGGTAATCCTTTCTACTGTTGTTCTTTGAATGTGAGGTAGCTCATTGGTCCGGTCTCCCAGTCGTCGCTGACCTCAACGAGGACGGCGGTCACGAGTCGCAGC
>JAUXWY010000495.1 GCA_030681235.1 Pirellulaceae bacterium
GCAAGTTTGAGTCTACGCCGGCGGCTATTTGGATTGGAGTCAGTGCCGACGAGTCGGCGGAAAGTGAACTCGCTATGAACTCTACGTTGATCTTATAGAACGCGTTTGGTGCGACCACCATTGCCGCATCGACTTTCGTTAGTTCGCAGGGACAATTCTCATGCGAATCGCCCTTGGACCCGCAATGTTCACTGTCGTTACAAGAGTGGCCATGCCCTTCGTCTTTAACATCGTGCGGATCGTCGCACTCGGCGTGATCAACTCCTGAATCGAATTCGGACAGATCCTGAACCAGGCAGTTTCGACAGACTAAGGATTGTGGAGGGAACAACACTGTGCAAAGTACAGCCGCCACGGCAGCGCATCGAACGATTCGCGTTAATGGCGGGCTGAGTATGGGTCGTTCTCGATCATGAAGATCAGCTACGGCAAATTGCCTCAAGCTCGGTATCGGTTCTTTCACCATGCCGTATTAAACGAAAATGCCGATTTGTAACGAATTTGACGGCATACTTCGTGTCCGCAATCATTTTGTCCGCAGTTGGGCTTGAGTTCTCGGCAATCAGTCGGTTGGCCCAGGTTTGCCGCGCAACACCTTCCAGTGGCTTAGCGATGGTTCTTACAACGCCAAACTTCTTCGAGGGCATAGCGGTGACCCCTCAGCGGGACACGGCGACATGCCATTTTTTGTTTCTCCGAGCTTCGATCGTTGGGGTCGAATCGAAAGTGGCGAAAACGGATGCAAACAAGTTTTTGCACGGCCGCGTGGGTGGTTTGATTCGTTATGTTCAACGTCGGTCGGTCGAAACACCAACATTTTTGCCATAGGCTTTGGGTTCGCGTCGCGACGGTAGGAGCAAAGCCAAGGGCACGGCCTTTGTTCAAGAAGCCCTTGGACTTTCGCTGCGAAATATCGATTCTGGAGCCGATTGAAGAATTAATTTGCCACAGCCACCAAGTTCTCGAAAGCATCTTTGGTGACTGGCGATTTTCTTTGGTAGCGATGCCAAGGAAACATTGTGTACAATGGTCAGAGCGGGGCCGCGTCGGAGGTGTAACACAATGGCATGGGAAGCACGGAACGGGAGGGGTCGGTATTACACGCGATCCAAGCGGCTGAATGGGCGCGTGGTGCGTGAGTACGTCGGCTGCGGGCCGATGGCCGAGTCGGCGGCGGAAGCCGATCAGGTGCAGCGAGAACAGGTGTGGGCCGAAAAGGACAAATTCAAGGCTCTCCGCCAGCAAGACCAGGAAATGGATGATCTGGTGTCCTCGTTCGGATCGGTTTCTGAGCAGTTGGCCAAAGCGGCCCTGCTGCTGGCAGGATTCAAGCAGCATAAACTCGGAGAATGGAGGCGATGTCGTGAACGAACTTACAACGGCTAAAATGCCCGATATGTGGTCGAACGTGGAAAAGGCCAATCGAGGTGACCGGCAGGCGTTGGCGGCTCTGAGGAGCGATTTGAGCGGCCCCAACGCCCGATTACTGTTGGATTCCATCGGCGACTTGGCGAGTCAAGTGGAAAACGCTCTCATCAAGGCCAGTTTTGCCCAGACGGGAGTAGCCGAGGTTGTACGGGCCAAGTTGCAGGCGATGCGGTTGGAAATGGGTTACGACCTCGCCAGCCAGTCCGAGCGGCTGTTGATCGAGCGGGTGGTTCAGACCTGGTTGCACTTGCAGGTGGCCGAAATGCACCAGCATCAACAGGCGGCTCCGTCGGTAGCCCAGCAGGACTATTCCGACAATCGAGTGGAACGACTCCAAAAACGGCACCTTGCGGCGGTCAAAATGTTGGCGACGTTTCGCAAATTAGGGGCGCCGTCGTTGCAAGTCAACATCGAGAGAAGTCAAATCAATGTCGGTTGACGGCTTTCTTGGTGATACACCTCGCTCTATACCAATTCGTCACGATGGCTCAGTTACATCGGCCATCTAGAGTTGGCCAGGATAGCCGCGTTAGCTGGCCTTTCAGGCCGTGGGCCCAGGCATTGCTGGAAAGCACGCTGACACCATAGGACCGACGAAGTTTGGTTAGTCTGAGTAGTCTGATTAGTCGTTTTCGCCCCTGCCCTGACTGAATTCAGATCGTACCCATTCCAACAGTCTCGTTCGTTGGGCATTGTTGAGCCGATTCCAAACGGCCAACAGTTCATCTCGCCCGGCGTCACCATCCGGGGATTCTTGGGGACACCATGGGGGGGACACCATGGGGGACACCAACCGACAACATCCTCTCCCGCCTCGATTTTCCCAGCGTCAAATGATAGTCTATCGTCTCGTTCACATCGAGAAGGTCGGGGGTTCGAGTCCCTCATCGCCCACTATTAGGGAAAAGTCCTCCGGAGACAGAGAGCGACAGAGAGCGACAGAAAGCCTTTGTATTACGGGCTTTTTCGTCCCTCTCCCGACAAGTGCTTGAGTCGTTAAGAGACGGATCGAGACCCTTTCTCCGAGAGCTTCTTTCGCTGATCTCTCGACAATCGAGCGAGCCAGTCGTTACCCTATCTTAACCTGGCAGTCTGACACTTGACGAGTTGAGTATCGTATTAGCTGGTAAAGACCAATAGCGAGCCAAGCCGCTTCGTATTACCTTTCCAGAAATCTGTGGCAAAAGGCCCCTGGCAACTTCTATCGGTCGTTTCTTCGGGCTATACTCGGTCCACCGGCTAGGTCTGCAGCCCGAACCGCGTTTGTCCAACGCTTGCCGGTATATTTTCGGACGCATCAGGACAAATGCAATCTCATGTTTGAACAAGCCTTCAAAAACATCGACGACGTCCTCCGGAAAGACGCCGGCTGCACCAGCGAACTCGATTACACCGAGCAGACTTCTTGGCTGCTCTTCCTAAAATACCTTGACGCCCTGGAGCACGACAAAGCCACCGAAGCCGCCCTCGACGGCAAGAAATACACCCACATCCTCGACAAACCCTACCGCTGGGAATCGTGGGCAGCGCCCAAGGGCAAAGACGGCCAGATCAACCACAACACCGCCCAGACTGGTGACGACCTCATCCAGTTCGTCAACGGCAAGCTCTTCCCCTACCTGCACGGTTTTAAGCAGAAGGCCACCGGCCCCAACACCATCGAATACAAAATCGGCGAAATCTTCGGCGAGATCAAGAACCGCATCCAGAGCGGCTACAACCTGCGCGAGATCATCGACCACATCGACGAACTCCGCTTCCAATCCCAGACCGAGAAGCACGAGCTCTCGCACCTCTACGAGGCCAAGATCAAAAACATGGGCAACGCCGGGCGCAACGGCGGTGAGTATTACACGCCCCGCCCGCTGATTCGCGCCATCGTCGCTGTCACCGCGCCCAAGCTGGGCGAGACCATCTGCGACCCCGCCGTCGGCTCGGCCGGCTTCCTCTGCGAATCCTTCGATTACCTCCGCGCCCAGAACCCCAAACGCACCACCGCCCAGGACCGCGCCCTGCAAGAGCGCACCTTCTACGGGAAGGAAAAGAAGTCCCTGGCCTACGTCATCGCGATCATGAACATGATCCTGCACGGCATCGAAGCGCCCAACATCATCCACACCAACACGCTGGCCGAGAACCTGGCCGACGTGCAGGAAAAGGACCGCTTCCACATCATCGTCGCCAACCCGCCCTTCGGCGGCAAAGAGCGCAAGGAAGTGCAGCAAAACTTCCCCATCCGCACCGGCGAGACCGCGTTCCTCTTCCTCCAGCACTTCATCAAAATCCTCAAGGCCGGAGGCCGCGCCGGCATCGTCATCAAGAACACCTTCCTCTCCAACACCGACAACGCCTCCGTCAGCCTGCGCCAGAAGCTCCTCGAAGAATGCAACCTCCACACCGTGCTCGACTGCCC
>JAUXWY010000502.1 GCA_030681235.1 Pirellulaceae bacterium
CTGAAACCTTCTTTCCAAAAATTTCGTCAACAGTCCAAGAAATTCCAGAATACACCCATATCAATTTTTTTCCTTCGCGGGCTCGACGTTTTTTTGCGCTGGAAAATTTTTTCACGATCTGTTTTCCGAAAGACGCGTCATTCAGAGAATGGTGCCCCTCTTGTTCACACCAATGGCGGTAGACCATGTAGAGTTTTTTTGAATCGATAGAAGATTCAATTGTTTCAGAAAGATAATCTTCGAAGAATCTGATCGTCGGATTCGCTTCGGCTTTGTATTCTTCAAGAGCTTCGTTGGCGGCCTTGCAATTAGTAAAGTTTTTGTTCTCGATCAGTCTTGCTAAACCCTGCAACGCCCAGATCATGATTCCAGGTGCCTCAGGAAGCCAATACTCTGGTCGATCCATTCCTTTTATCCGCTTCTCCATCGGCACCGTCTGATCCAATGGAATAAGGATCATTCGACGCCAAAGGCCTTGGGACTTATCACGAAACCGCGGCCGCTCGTTCCATGCCATCATTAGCTTCGCGGTCGGTCGGATCGTGACCGGAGCTATGTGCTTGCGGTTTACATGCATGGCCTCCCCGCCCGTGTACCGCTTGATGATCGCCTCCTCGCCTCCCTCGATCTTGCCGACGTCACCGGAAATATTGGCCGCCTTGCCGATCGTGGATGCCAAGGCAAACGACTCGGCGAAATTCTCAAGTGACAAGTGACTGACGTTTTCACCGCCCAACATCGCTTCAATACCAGCGAAGAAAGACGATTTTCCGTTATTCCCCTCCCCTTCGAAAACGAAAAATTTTTGTTCGCCGCTCGATGTAGTCAGAAGGTATCCGGCCCACTCTTGCATAAGCTTCATTTTATCTTCATCGCCACCGGCAACGAATTCGACATAGTCGTCCCACTTCGGGCACTTGGCTTCGGGATCGAATTTGTAATCGAGTCGCATCGACGAAAACCAATGCGGGGTGTGGGGCAGGATACACTCGGATTCGTCTTTGCCATCGAACAACGCGTCCAGGTCTAACATTCCGTTCAGTAATGACAGGTAATTCCTTTGTTTGCGGTTCGGCAACCAGGAGGGCATTTCCAAGCTATTCGGCTGGGCGACCATCGACTCCATGGCGCCGATCACGTTGGCCACCATTGACCTGGTTATTTTTCGCACCGGCTGGTCGGCATCATTGGCTCGAGTCTCTTGGCGGGCCTTCCAACCTTTGACGAATTCCGACCGAATCGAGGCCGTCACCTTGGCCCGCAGCTCGCTTAGCTCGATCTGCTTGTATCGGCCCGATTTGTACTTCCACCATTCATCGCGCCAGAAGACCAGCCGGCCGTCGTGCCTGGCTTCGTATTGCTCGAGATTCAGCCTGGCCAGGCGGTGCGGATCGTCTTCAGCTTCCACCGGGATCATATCGGAGCCTTCGACCGGCTCGAACTTCCTGGCCTGCTGCATTAACTTTTGGTAATCGTTGCCTTCCGTGATCCAGTCCCGTAGATCCTTCCCCTTGGTCGGTTGGATCGAGTACGGTAGCTCGACGTTCGCGACCTGGCAGTCTTTGAGTATCGCCGAAAAATACTTCGACCAATTGGCCGCCCCATCCTGGCCAGGGTTGTCGGCATCGTGACAGATCAGAAACGAACCCGCCTTGCCGATCGCATCCTTCATCCAATTGAACGTCGCGGGATTCTGACCGCAGCCGTTGGAATTGCACACGACCGAGCCACGCGGATTGACCGAGAGCAACGCGAGCATGTCGGTTTCGCCTTCGACCTTCCAGATCTCTGTCGGTTTCCCTTGGATGGTCCCCAACATCCCTGGTTGGCTCCCGTATGTCAATTTGCTTTTGACATAATTGATGACCTCATTGCCGTCTTTGCCTTTGGATTTACTAGGCAGCTTCCCGCTGACGTTCCAAATTCGCCAACCGACGACGTTGGAACGATTGCCGACCCACACTGGCAGCGCGATCACAGTGAACTGGCCACGGTAGCGAGCCATCCGAGCCCCGGCCAACTTAAGAGCCTCTGGGATTATTGGTCGATGATTAATGCACCACAGCAAAACAAGTGATTCGTTCCAGTCGATCCATTCCAGGTGGTAGGCCGGATCGACGGGGCCCTTGGCTGATTCTTTATTGACCCCCAGGAGACTGGCGACCAGGCCGAGCACCTCAGGGAACTTCCGTCCGGTCAGCCATTCCAGGGTGGCGAATCCATCGGCGAATTTTCCGCACTGGTTGCAGACACAGCCACCAGTTTTGTCAAAATCCTTAAAGGTTCGAAAGCCGTCTTTTTGACTCTTACACTTCCCTGAAATACAAGGGCCATGTTTGCCACTAAGACGTTCTAATGAGATGCGAGTAATAGTCGAAACAACAAACGGCCAACGCCCCGTAGCAGCCGACTTCACGCGACTCGAGAACGAATTTATAGACTGCCGCGTTGACTTGGTTTCGTTAATTGCCATAATGAGTCCGTCCATTCCGTGATCGGGACAATCCATTAGCTCAGTGCCGTTTGCTCCGGACTGGGCTTTTTTTGTGGGCTAGTAGAATTTCACATCGTTTGACGGAGCCCGTTTCTTGGGCTTGGCCGGTGTTGGCTCTCGACGCTGACCTGTTGTATTGGCCGCTCGCCACACCTCGAAGTCCGCTTGGTGAATTCGCCAAGTTGGCCGCTTTGATCCTCTGCCTACGTTCATGGCTGGTAGGCGTCCGCTGTTGATCGCGTGTAAGATCATTTCGACCGCGCATCCCAAACGCTGGGCAATCTCGGTCGGCTTCAAAAACTCGTTTGCTGTTGTCGGCATAAAAAAAAGCTCCCGTTTCCTTCGTTGTTGTGAAGTGAACGGAAGCTATTACAACATGTCGTTTGATATAATCAGGAATCTATCCCGCTTACTGTCCCGCTTGCGCCCTCCCCTTTTGCTCGATATGTTTCATCGTGTCTACCATTGTTTTAGCTTCCTCCAATGGCATTGCGGATTCTTGACCTTCACGCTCAGAATCAAAAAAGTCCTTCAAAGCTTTTGCTTTACCGCGTGGCTTCCCGATTCGATTCAAATAGGCCGCAGCGTCTTGGATGCACTTTTTTTCGTGCCTCAGACAATGCTCATAAGGCACAAACTTTTTTTCATTTTCCCGTTTGTCGTCCCGCTTAGGCTTGGCTTGCCAAGCGACCAAATCAACCAAGAGCCCCGCTGGGCAAATTCGATCATCGATCTTGATCGGTGTCTTGATCCAGTTGTGGACCTCAGTTATCCCGGTTTCTCGCAACTCAATACGAACCTTTGCGGTTCTATCAATCAGACAAAAAAATCGTTGAAACCAGCCAAGCATTTCAAGCGATGGTTCGGCAACGCGAATCATGGCCAACAGATCTCCGCCCGGTTTCATCCATATTTGAGCGGACCAAAACAGTCCAGCCAAAACGCTGGTAAACCGTTCGGTTCCGATCGCAACTAACGGTCCTGGAACGACTGGAAGATCTTCGGGTGTTAATCCCATATCTTCGAATCGCTTTAAAGAGAACAACGCTTGCCGGTTTGCATCGGTAACAAGTCGCTGGATTGCCTCCCAGTTACTTGGGTAAATGCCGTCGGTTAATTCGCCTTCGGTTATTTCAAGCAGCCGTCGCAGCTTTTCGAACTGGCTGGGTAGGTTGCTTGAGGTGTGAAACCACTTTTTGAATTGGTCGTTCATTGTGCGACCCTCCCTGCAAACAGCCACTCGCGAACCCGCTGGGCAATTGCTTCAAGTCGTGCCTTGCCCGTTGCGTCAAAGTCGATATAGCCTTGTGTGACACCATTGGCCGCGTGCCCCATTGCCACCTGGGTTGCCACCAAATCGCCGCCACCGCTCGCTATCGTGGCAAACGTATGTCGCAACCCGTAGAGCCCCCGGCCCCGCTGTTGGAGCCCCAGCCGCTTTAAGAGCTTCCCGGCCTCGTTGGCGATTGGCGTATCGTGAATTTCCTTGTGCCAACTTTCCCCGCAACGCGTCAGAAACACGCGACAATCAAGCTCGGATCGCTTAGGCTTTGGTCGGATCGCTGCCACGGCTTTGATTGCCTCGACGGTTTCCGCCCATAGCTTGGACCGCCTGGGCTCCCCGGTCTTGGGCCTGGGATAGTCCAACCACCCGCCCGCCAAGTCAAGGTGGCGCTGTTCCAACTGCCCTAAGTCGCTCGGACCCAGTCCGCAGTTGACCGCCAAGAGAAGCATCGCCCGCAACTGGCCGTCGCTGTTGTCGAGTAGCTGCCAAACTTCCGTCGCTGTGAAAGTCTTTGACAACTGCTTAGCTTTGGCTCGTTTGACCGCCTTACCGCTGGGCTTGGTGAAGTCCGGCCCAAACTTGACGGGCTGTTCGATCAAGTCAGTGTCATAGGCATAGCGAAAAACGGATCGCGTCCGGGTGACGATATTGGCCCGGTAGTCAAAACTCCGCTTGGCAAACCTGTGGAGCAAATCAGAGAAGTCCGACGGCTTGAGACTTTTGACCGGCCTGTGCTTGTCGAACACGGTAACGAGTAAATCGGTCGTCCGCTTATTGTCCGCAAACGTCCGCTCTGTAATCTCGCCCGATTCAAGCTTCCGCTTTTGGCCTGTTAGATACCGATTGCAAACGTCCGCCACTGTGGCCCCGGCTTCCGCTGTTGGCCTTGGGGCCTTGCCTTCGATGTAGACGGCTCGCCATTCCCAGTATGCGGACTCGGCCCCGTCTGGATCATCCCACGGCCCGAAATAATAGAACCGCCCTTTGTGCTTCTTGGCCCAACGCTTGGTCGCGTGCGGGAATAGCGGAAAGTCCGCTCTTGGCTTCGATGGCTTTTCTGTGGAGCCCTTGCCACGCTTAGCCGATAGACTAGAATCTTGCATCTGCTTGCACCTTGGTTAACGCTTGGTGTGAGTCTGACACCTGCGACCACGAATCGCGGGTGTCACTTTTGACACTTGGCACTAAGTGCGGGTGTCAGTTTTGACACCTCCCAATATACCGAGTCGGGCTTGCGGGTGTCAACTAGGTGTCAGTTATCAGCCTTCGGGACTGAAAAACAGCACGAAAACGCGACTGTATAGCGTTTGGTCAGGTAGCTCAGTTGGTAGAGCAATGGACTGAAAATCCATGTGTCGGCGGTTCGATCCCGCCCCTGACCACTCGATTGCGGGAAAGAGCTTTTCATCCCGCCGCCGGCTAAAGCCGGTACACCAGCGATCGCTAAGTTGCCTATCTTCCGAATTCTCGGGTCCTGCTAAGCCCATCGCGAGCGCAAATCGGGAAGTTCTTGTCTGCCTGGATTTCCGCGTGTCGGTGGCGTTTCGGCATCATTCGAGAGCCGGTGCTTGTTTGTTGAAGTAGATTGAATCGAACGCGAGCGAAAAACTTTCGGCTCCGCCCGTTCCACATGGCCCGATTCGCTCGAGTTCCAAACACCCGTAAGGGCCTAGATAGATGCATTGCTCGAAACTAAACGTGTTGGCGGTGGCCCTTCAGGTCAATGCGGACGCCATTTGCGAGAACTCGATCGAACGCATGAGTCTGTTGGCGCAACAATATTGGACGATTACTCGGAGTCGGGTTTCATTTTGGAATCAATCGCTGGCTTGGGTTCAACAAGCCGGCCAGCAACCAAAGACCTGCGGCGAGAGCTTTTTCGTCCGCGTGACCGAGCTGTTGGAAGAAGTTCTGCTCGGTCAACTACACACCAACGTTTGGGGCGCGGCTTGGTCTTACTATGACGCCAAGAATAAGCTTGGAACGAACGATCGACTGGGCGGATTGGCCACGGGGATTGTCGATAGTCACCGGGAAAGTGTGGTCCGTGCGACGGACCTGGTATTGTGGTTGAGTCGATACGAACGAAGCTCTGCCGATCGAATCTTGCGACTCCAGCGCCGGATCGAACGATGGACGGATCGGTTGCTCGTTGGGTTCGCGTCGAAGATTGATGTCCAACCTTTCTGTTTCGATCTTGAACGAGTCCGCGACATGCTGGAGGTCCAGGCCAAAACTCGCGATTTGCCGACCATGCTGATGTTGATCGGTGGCCTGCAGGCGGCTCAGTTGGAGTCGGGAAGCATCGGCTTTGCGAAACGAATGAACCATGACCTCGCGTGTTTGATGCTCAATCTTCTACCGTTAAATGTCTTGAGTGAAGTCCGCTTTAATCTGGACACCAGCATCATGCGCAGCGACCAGGCCACCTGGGAAATGGAGTGTTTGCTCGAACGCGCCCTCTGTTTGGATCTGGCCGTCACGGTTTAATCGGACTATCGAGCCGAGATTCAACCTTGCTTGGCCCTAATGGCACCGAAAATCGCCTTGTTGCCGTCGCCACGAATCCCTCCGTCATTGGAATTGAAGTCTTGGGAATGGGCCCACCGGATCGGTTTAGCCCCCTTTTGAAATGACGCTTCATATCTTGGGGAAGAACCGCCGAAATGGTTGATTCGGGCACCTCCAAGAAGTGTAGGTTTAGGATCTGTTAATTGGATGCGATTCTCGTTAGAATCGGGGCCGTTTGGTCCGTTGGTTTGTAGCCCAACTCTCCACCCGAAAGGTGAATCCATGTCCGATATCGTTCATTCGCAGGTTCCGTCCGACCGTTTGCCATTCCCAATGGACCGAGCGGCCCAGGGGGCTGATGCGGACCCAATGGAAACCCGTGAATGGATCGAATCGCTCCAATACGTGATCCGAAGCCGAGGCATCGACCGAGCTCGATATATTCTTGAAGCCCTGGAAAATCAGGCTCGTCAAGAAGGAATTGAACTCCCGTTCGGCCTAAATACTCCGTACATCAACACGATTCCGCCTTCGCAACAGCCGACCTACCCGGGCAATCGAGAAATCGAACGGCGGATCAAAAGCATCATTCGCTGGAATGCCGTGGCGATGGTGGTCCGAGCCAATAAGTTTAACGACGGATTGGGCGGGCACATTTCTACGTTCGCCAGCAGTGCGACATTATACGAAGTGGCATTCAATCACTTCTTCCGCGGCCGAGGGGCCTCAGGTTTCGATGGCGACCACGTCTACTTTCAAGGCCACGCTTCGCCCGGGATCTATTCACGAGCCTTCCTCGAAGGAAGATTGACCGATCAGCACCTAGAAAACTTCCGCCGGGAGCTTCAAGACCATCCCGGCCTCTCGTCGTACCCGCATCCTTGGCTAATGCCGAGTTTTTGGGAATATCCAACCGTCTCGATGGGCTTGGCTCCGATCATGGCGATCTACCAAGCACGCTTCAACCGTTATTTGCAAAATCGAGGTCTCAAAGACACCTCACAACAACGAGTGTGGGCGTTCTTGGGCGATGGCGAGTGCGACGAACCCGAAACATTGGGCGCGATCACGATGGCCTCTCGCGAGAAACTGGACAACCTCTGCTTTGTCGTCAACTGCAACCTGCAACGACTGGACGGGCCGGTTCGCGGCAACGGCAAGATCATCCAAGAATTGGAAGGGATCTTCCGCGGTGCGGGCTGGAATGTCATCAAAGTGGTTTGGGGCTCCGAATGGGACCAGTTGTTGGCCAAGGACCAATCGGGTCTGTTGATTCGTCGGATGGAAGAATGCGTCGACGGCGAATATCAAAAGTTCAGCGTCGCTCCCGGCGCGTACATCCGCGAGAAATTCTTCGGCAAGTACCCCGAACTACTCGAGTTGGTCAAGAACTTATCGGACGAGAAACTGGAGAGCATTCGTCGCGGTGGTCACGATCCAGAAAAAGTTTTCGCGGCCTATCATGCGGCCGTCAATTGCAATGGCCGACCAACGGTGATCTTGGCCAAGACCGTCAAAGGGTACGGGTTGGGTGAAGCGGGTGAAGGTCGCAACGTCGCTCACAATCAAAAGAAGATGGACGAAGAACAACTGCGTCATTTCCGCAATCGATTCGGAATTCCGATTTCGGATTCGGAAGTTGCCAAAATGCCGTTCTACCGTCCACCGGCAGATAGCCAAGAAATGAAATACTTGTTGCAACGTCGCGAAGCGTTGGGCGGTTCAGTCCCCAGTCGCCCGACCGAGGCACCCCGCATCGAAGTACCGACCTTCGCCGATCACAGCAAAGCGATCGAACGCGATTACAACAAGGAACTGTCGACCACCATGGGCGTGGTCCGTTTATTGTCGCGTTTGGCCAAAGACGAAAAAATTGGCAAGTACGTCGTGCCAATCGTCCCGGATGAATCGCGGACCTTCGGTATGGAAGGCATGTTCCGCGAAGTTGGGATCTACGCGCCATTTGGGCAGTTGTATGATCCCGTCGATTCGGACCAAGTGGCGTACTACAAGGAATCGACCACCGGACAAATCCTGGAAGAAGGGATTTCCGAAGCTGGTTCGATGGCTAGTTTCAATGCGGCTGGAACGGCCTATTCCGCCCACGGCATCAACATGATTCCGTTCTTTATTTATTACTCGATGTTCGGCTTCCAGCGGATCGGCGACTTGATCTGGGCGGCCGCCGACATGAAGGCCAAGGGCTTTTTGTTGGGTGGCACCGCCGGGCGAACGACGCTCAACGGCGAAGGCTTGCAACATCAGGACGGCCACAGCTTGTTGAATGCGATTGCGTTCCCGACGGTTCGCTCGTACGATCCGGCCTTCAACTACGAAACGGCCACGATTATCTTTGATGGTCTGCGTCGCTTGTATCAAGAAGGTGAAAACGGCCTGTACTACATCATGGTCGGCAACGACAACTATCTGCAACCGGCCATGCCGGAGGGCGTGCAGGACGGGATCGTTCGCGGCATCTACAAGTTCTCCAGTTCCGAGGTCAAGGGTGCTCAGCATCGAGTGCAACTGTTCGGTTCCGGCGCGATCATGATGGGCGTCTTGGAAGCGCAGCGAATCTTGGCCGAGCGGTTCCAAATCGCCTCGGACGTTTGGAGCGTGACCAGCTACACGGAACTCCGCCGCGATGCTCAGTCCTGCCGACGCTGGAACATGTTGCATCCGACCGAAGCTCCCAAACGCAGCTACATCGAAACTGTTTTGGACGGACATCAAGGTCCATTCATTGCGGCCAGCGACTACGTGCGTGCGTTGGCCGAACAGGTTCAGCCATGGGTCCCCGGCGATTACTTCGTGCTGGGTACCGACGGCATGGGCCGCAGCGAAACTCGACCGGCTCTTCGTCGCCACTTCGAAGTTGATTCGGCCTGCGTGACGGTCGCAGCGCTGTATCAACTGAGCCTGCAAGGCAAAGTGGCAACCAGCGAGGTGGCACGAGCCATCAAGGAACTGGACGTCGATCCCGACAAAATTAACGCATTGTACGCTTAGCAGGGACCGGAATCGAATTTGTGGCGACGTTCGCCAGAACGTGGAAACAAGCCTACGCTCGCCCATGCGAGCGTAACTACCTTTGAATAGCGTTGACAGAGCAAGCGAAGTAAACCAAGACACAGAGAGACTGTAGACTGATGGCCAGCGAAATCAAACTGCCTAGCTTAGGTGATGGAATCGAATCCGGGGAAGTTTTGGAACTGTTCGTCAAAGTTGGTGACACGGTACAAAAAGATCAATCGTTGCTGGAGCTCGAAACCGACAAAGCGACCGCCTCGGTCCCCTCGGACGCAGCCGGAAAGATCGTCGAAATCCTGGTGAAGGAAGGCGATACGGTTTTGATCGGCCAAGCGATGTTCCGCATCGAAGCGGTCGGGGGCTCGGCTCCGGCACCGCAACCGGTAGCTCCAACGCCGGCAAAGGTCGCTCCTGCGCCTGTTCCTGTGGCTCCGGCACCAGCTCCTGTGGCACCGATTTCGGTCGCCGCGCCGGTAGTCACTCCGATTGTGGAAACCAAATCATCACCGGCCGTTCATTCGAGTCCAACTGCGACGGCGTCGCCTGCGATCTCGACCGATGGAGCAAACATCCCGGCCAGTCCCACGATTCGTCGATTTGCTCGGGAGATCGGCGTCAATCTGGCTCAGGTCACCGGCTCAGGTCCTGGGGGACGGATCCAACGTGAAGACGTGTTGGAAATCGTCAAGCAAGGATCGCGACCACCTGTGGGATCGCTCAGCAAGTCGGTTGCTCCGGTTCCGGCTGGGGATAGCGACGCCTTTGGTCCGATCACCGTGGAAAAGATGAGCCGAATTCGCAAGACCATTGCATCCAAGATGCACGAGTCTTCGACAACAGCGGCTCGCGTGACCAACTTCGACGATGCCGACGTCACGGACCTGGAAGATTTCCGCCTGAGCAGCAAAGGCGATTACGCCGCACAAGGGATCAAGCTGACCTCGATGCCGTTTGTTATCAAAGCGGTCGCCATGGCGCTCAAGCACAACCCGGCGATCAACGCCTCGATCGACATGGAGCAAGGCGTCATCGTCTACAAGAAGTGCATCAACATCGGGATCGCCGTCGATACGGAACGCGGGCTGGTGGTGCCTAGTTTGCGGCAAGCCGATCAATTGTCGATTCCGGACATCGCTCGGCAGTTGCAACTCATTGCGTCGAACTCGCGCGACAATAACTTTGGCATCGAAGACTTGCGCGGCAGTACGTTTACGATCAGCAATTTGGGGGCGATTGGTGGAACTTACTCGACGCCGATCATCAACGTGCCTGAGTCCGCAATCTTACTCTTGGGACGAACGCGAAAGTTGCCGGTCGTCATTGGCGATCAAATCAAGCCGCGTTTGATGATGCCGTTGAGCCTATCGTACGATCATCGCCTGATCGACGGCGCCATGGCGGCTCGTTTTCTCAACGATATCATTGGATACCTGAAGGCCCCCAGCCGTTTGTTGCTCGCGCTGTAGGAATCGATTGGTTTAGCGATCGCTGGTGTACCGGCTTCAGCGCAATACCGCGAAGTTGAGGCGGGATCGAATACCTCCGCAAGGAATGCGGTCGAGGCACAGACCGGGCCGCCACCGAGTTCACCTCGGTGGAGCCCAGGATTGACCACTACGACGCACGCGCGAAACGCAAGAGAAGCGGTCGAGGAACAGACTTGTTTAGCAAATAAACTCCAACCGAGACCGCAACGGTTCACGCTCGCAAGTCCGGTCGGTCCGTACCC
>JAUXWY010000503.1 GCA_030681235.1 Pirellulaceae bacterium
TCAAAAGATGAAGCCCATTTAGCAAGCGCTGGTGTACCGGCTTTAGCCGGGGGAGCTGAAAAGAGCTATTTCACACACCCCGCCGGCTAAAGCCGGTACACCAGCGCTCGCTAAACCGTATCTAATAGAAACTCCCAAGAAGCGATTTCCGGGACAACAGCGCTCGCTAAACCGTATCTAATAGAAACTCCCAAGAAGCGATTTCCGGGACAACAGCGCTCGCTAAACAAGCCAATTCCTGGGAATTGGCTTGTTCTCAAATTTGGTCGCCGGAAACTAATTCGGCAACACGAACGCAGAAGTTGTCGTTGAAGACCAAGACCTCGCCTCGCGCGACCAAACGCCCGTTGACCAACACATCCACCGGGTCACCCGCCATCTTGTCCAGCGGGACGACCGAACCCTTCCTCAGTTTCATGAGATCTTCGATCGGCATCCGAGAACGCCCGAGCTCGATCTTGAGTTCTAGCTCCACATCCCGTAGCAGTGAAAGCGAGGCTTTTTCTTGGCTCGGTGCCGAGCCGGCCAATTCTGCTAGCTCGAACGGGCGAATTCCTGCGGCCTTGGATTGGGCCGGTTCGTTGATCGACGAAATGGCGCGTTCGGCTTGTTCCAGCAAAACCTGGATATCGTCGCCGACAGAAACGGGTGGAGGCGTGCTGCCGTGCCGGGCGCCGGGTTCATTCTTGGCAGATTTTGATCCGGACGAGTCATCCATGACTGGGTTCCAATTTCAATCGAAAGGCACGAGGGATGCAATCTGAACGAATCAAGCTCGTTCGCGGCCCCCGAATGCTTACTGCTGATAGTAATTGTATTCGGGGAACATGATCGTCTTCAGTAGTGGTTTGCCCAACAATTGATTACTTTTCTCTAAAATCCGTCGTTTTAGCAATCCCAATCCTGGATCGGTCAATTCGTCCAGCTCCGCGCTGCGGAATTCGATGATGATTCGTTCGCGGAGTCGGTTCTTGTTGTTTTCGAGCAGTTTGTCGTATTCGGCTTGTGCCGCCTTTTCGATCGTGCCCATCACGCGACAGGTCATATTGAGCGTGGTGTTGGAACTTGGTTGGTGAATGGCCAGTGTGAAGGTGCCAAGTTCCACTTCGGCCTGTTCGCCTTGAGTCGCGGCTGCGGCGACGTCAGGAGTCGCTTCTTTGCCCTGGTCCAATTCCTTTTTTACTTCATCACGGACGCGGTTGGCAATGACGTCAGGGTTGGGCAACAGGAAATAGACCAGTCCAGCTTGCGCCAGCACAATAACTCCGATGATTCCTGCGCCGACAATTTTTCCCATCAAGCCGGGGCCGGATTTGGGGGCAGCGGGAGCCGTTGCAGGGGCTACTGATTCTTTCTTAGCCATGAGTGGCACCGATCGCGTGGGCGAGAAAACCATGACGAGCCGACGGTTCGTCTTCCCCAGTATCTAGCACGGAGAAACAGTTCCTGCGACCAAGTCAACCCAGTTTGGCTGGCGGCACCAGGCCAATTGTGTCGATTGATCGGGACCTGCCGGTTGCGCGGGCCCGTGAGACGTGAATCAGTGCGTGTGGTTGGTGGTAACGAAGGTTGCCGTAAAACGGAGGCTGTTTGGGCCAAACGTCGACCAAACATCGTCCTACTGAGGTAGGCTCAATAGTTGTTCGGCGCGATCGGCGGCGGAGCCGGAGAGGCTTTCGGTGAGTTCGTCGAGCAAGAAGACTTCGACTCGGGAGTTGAGTTTTAGTTTTTCCGGGTCGATCCCCGAGTGCATGAGCTCATCTGAGCCGGCGGAGATCATGCGGAGGCGGTTCGGTTCGACGCCCAGTTCTTTGACCAAGTACTCCCGCACCTGTCGCGCCCGTTGATAGGCCAAATCGTAATGGTCTTGGAACGACGTGCCGGGCGGCAACGGTCGGCGGCTGGCGTGACCCCGGACTTCAATTTTCTGCGGCTTGCCAATGATTTTCGGAACCAGTTCCGCCAGTTTCTGTTTTTCCGCGGCTCGTAATTCCACCTCGAAATCGCCAAAGTAGACGCTGGTTCCAACCACGGTTCGGCTGCCTGGACGGACGATTTGGACCGTGCTACTTTCGCCGGTGGGCGCTTCGACTTTTTGACCACCTTGCATCAGATCTTGACGCTTGGCTCGCGCCAAGTTGGCGACTTGCTGGACCATGGAGTTGTGTGGTTTGGATGGACCGGGGACCGTGCTGTCCATGCTCGTGGTATGTCCAAGTTGCTTCTTGATCGATTCGACCAAGGCCTGATATTTTTCTTCCGACTTGATTTCACTCAGTGACACCAACATGATAAAAAACGTCAGCAACAGCGACATCATGTCGCCAAAGGTAACAACCCATTCCGGCACGCTTGGTGGTGGATCTTCAACAAAGGCCACGGGTTATTTATCTTCCTTGGGTCGGGCTTTGGGGGCCAAAAACGAGTTCAGTTTCTGCCGGATGACTCGAGGGTTTTCACCCGCTTGGATCGACATGATGCCCCGGATCACGATTTCCATGGCCATCAACTCTTTCTTATTGAGCGTGTTGAGCTTGTCTCCAAACGGCAGGAAGAAGGCATTGGACAAGATCGCACCATAAAGTGTCGTGATCAACGCCACGGCCATGCCCTTACCAATGCTGGACGGATCCGACATGTTCGCCAACATCATGATCAGCCCCATCAGGGTCCCAATCATTCCGTAGGCCGGTGCGTAGCGGCCCAGCGTATCCATGAGGCCTTTGCCTTGCGAGTGCCGCGCCGCCGCGGAATCCAATTCAGTCCGCATGATGTCTTCGATCACTTCCGGGGGCGAACCATCCACCGCCATTTGAATGCCCAGTTTGATGAACTTTTGATCGATATCCGCCAGTTTCGATTCCAGGGCCAATAGGCCGTCTTTCCGCGCGACTTCGGCCAACGCGACAATCTGATCGATGATTTTGGTGACATTTTCGGCCTTATTCAAAAAGACCTTCAAGGCGACTTTGAAGACGGCCAGGAAGTCTTTGAGTGGGTAAGCGATCATAGTGGCCGCGATCGCACCTCCGATCACGACCAAAGCCGATGGTATGTCGATGAAACTGCTAAACGATGCGCCACCCAGGACTACCGATGTGACCAGTAGAATGGCGACGACCACCAAGCCAACGATCGTTGTGATGTCCATAAGATGTCCCCTATGCTCGTTGACTCATAAAAGTTCGGCAACTCAACTAGGGATGTCGCGGGAATGAGAAAATCTTAACTGCTTGGGCAACATTTGCTTTTGCTGCTGGTAGGCAATGGCCAAGTCCATCACGTGCTCCATCGATTCACGGACGATCATCCGGTCACCGCTGGTTAACGTGATGTAGGTGTCTGGCAGTTGCTCGACATAGCGAATCAAATCCGCGTTCAAGACGATTGGCGTTCCGTCAAGTTTGGTCAAGCGAATCAAAGCTGGAATCCTTGACCACGACGGATCATGCGGGTCCCGTCCCCTCTCCAATGGTTATCGTCAGGGCAAGAAGACAAATTGACCGCAAAGCTAGGATAACCGCTAAATATTACAGCGACGTCGAGCCTGCCTTGTGACTAGCGGGCCTTAGCGTCGGAGATTCAAAAGCTCATCCAAGAGCTGTTGCGCCGTCGAGAGTACTCGTGAGTTTCCTCGATAGAGAGTCGACGCGAGTCCCAGATCGATCAAGTTCCGACCCACATCGACGTTGGACAATTCCAAGGCCCCTGACACCAATTCGCCTCCAGCACCTTCGCCCGGTTTTCGCAAAGCGACGCCGGAGTTGAGTCCGTTGGCGTACATGCTGTCGCCGCGTTGGGTCAGGCCTTCCTGATTGGCAAAAACGCCCAACATGATTTGGCCCAACGGTCGTACAGTACCATTCGAGAACACGCCTGCAATTGACCCATCTTGATTGATCGCAAAACTGGACAGCGTTCCGGCCGCCGCTCCGTCTTGTTTGGCAACGCGAACCATCGCCGTGTCCGCAGCCAATCCGTTGATCGAGCCCCAGTCAAGTTCAAAGGACAAAGAAGCGGCTGGACTACTAGCACGGTCGATAACGATGGTACTGTTCGCGACGTTTTTTAGTCTTCCCATGCCATCCATTTCGATCCGCCCTGTCCCCACCTGGGTGTTGTACCCCGTCACAGGATCATTGTCTGGTGACTCGGCAAACCAGCGGTAAACGGTCGAATTTTGGTCCTGTGACTCCCTGACGATGGAAACCCTTACTTGAATTGGAATGCCCAATGAATCGTACGCCGGAAATTCTGTTGAAGCCGCGGTGCCATTCCCGTCCTGAAGCTTTTTGAAACTCAGGTTCGAACTAATGACACTCGAGCCGTTTGCGACTCCAATTCCAGTCGTAGGAATTGAAATACCATTGACTGTCCCGTTGTTAGACACAATGCGAATTGCACCGTCGACCAACGTGACCCCCGCCGACAAGGTTCCACTTTCACCCGGGATCTTGTTCAAAGATGAGGGGATGTCATTGGCACCGTTGAAGGTGGCAATGCCCATGGATTGTTGCATGAATTGTAAGAGATCACTCACACGAGTCAGAGCCGTGACATTCAAGTTTCGAGTGAAAGTCTTTCCAGCGTCACCGCCCTTGCGGAAGTTAAGCGAAAGCTTGCCGACCCCGAAGGCCGGAATATAGCCTTCCCCGTCTCGAGCAACAATCTCCGACAGCAGCGTGCTAGATTCAATCGGAGGACCATCCAGGTCCAATTTGCGATTGGCCGAATTGGACAGGTCCATGATGTCGACGTCCAAGCGATTGTCCGTAAAGGACTGGCCGGGCACCCCAGAGTGTACCAAGTAGAAGGTTTTTGGGTCACTAGGCGAACTACGATAGATGTGGACCGTATCGAAACTGGGGAACCGATCGCCGGGCCCTGGAATCGGCGGCGTTGGTAAGTTGGCTAATTGAATACGCCCGTTGGTAACTCCAACCGGTCCGATCAAGGTCGATGGACGAGTCTCCGTCGACCCCGCCGCAGAATAAGTAACCCTGTAAATGTGCCCTGCTGACAACGTGTCCTGATTCAAGACTGTTGTTGACAGTGCAATCGAATTGTTGTCCGTAAAGGTCGTGGACCCGGGTGCCAAATCGGTCAAACGAAAGTATTCGCTGCCATTGGCCGCGGTCCGATAAACACGCATGAACTGATAACTCGACGGTTGTGCCGGAAGTCCATTGAGTTGAATGACGTTATCAGCCAGCGAGTTGCCAACCGGTGTCGTTGCCGTCAAGTTCGTGGAGAGGCTACTTTCGGTGCCCGCCGAATCTACGAAAACGAGTCGATACCCGTAAGTGACTCCTTCGGGGTGGCTGCCGCCACCGTCCGAGTGGTTGACAACGACCATCGCGACGCCGGGAGGATCGCTGGGCAGGACCGTCATGTTTTGGTTGTCAGCCCGGGGAATGTAGGACAAACTCATCGGCTGGCTTTGCACGACGGTGGCCGTATCGGCATAAGTTCCATTGGGTGGCAACCCGCCTTCCAGAGCAACGGTCTTGGTTGCCTGGGCCACGGTTGCCATGCCGATTGGAATACCCAATGGCCGCAAGCCGGTCGTTTGGAGATTGTAGTCTTCGTCCACAGAGTAACCCAACAATCGCTGGCCTGTTTGAGTCACCAATTCGTTGTTGCCGTTGGTGCTGAACGCGCCGGCCCGAGTGTACAATTGTTCACCTCCCGAGCCTTGAACTATGAACATTCCTCCGCCTTGGATGGCCAGATGTGTTTGACTGCTGCTAATCGAAATAATGCCCTGAGTATGTTTGGTTGCAATTCCCGCCACCCGAGTTCCAAGACCAAATTGACTGGGGTTGGTTCCGCCGTTGAATTCGGACGGGCCCGAACCTTGGTTCAGTGTTTGGAAGAACTGCGTCGAATAAATCACGTCGGCCTCTTTGAAGCCAATGGATTGTGAATTCGCTAAGTTGTTACCCAAGACGTCGATTTTGGCTTCTGCTGCCGTCAAGGCAGACAGTGCGGTTGTCATTACGGAACCTAAACCCATGGTAGGACCTCAAGTACGATTGAATTGGGAGACACGGAGAAAAGGCAGGCACACGAAAAGGAAGTGGCTTCGACGTCAGGCCGTCGACGGCAAGATGCTACGGACTTTGCTCATTTCGACTTGTTGCTCGCCGACATGCAAGCGAATTTCACGACCGCTGTTGCGATTCGTGCCGGCCGGCGAAAACGTCACCCGGCTGACCACGCCTTCGACTTCTTGATGATTCTGATCCAGTGCCGAGATTCGTTTGCCGACCATCTGACTGGCGGTGGCCACATCTTGCCCCATTTGGACCGAGTTCATGGTTGCGGTCATGGCATCGTTCGATGTGATTTGACGAATCTGACTAATCTGCTGCAACATCTGCACCGAATCGGTTGGCGCCATAGGATCTTGATTCTTAAGTTCTGCGATCAACAGTTTTAGAAAGTCGTTGGAACTCAACTCGTTGACGGATGTTGCTTTCGCCGCCTGTGGTGATGGAATGGATAAGGGTGTGGTCGAAGGCACATTATTTATTGTTGACATAACGCAATCCTATTTGTAGCAGGTCTCGTTAGATGACCACATTGACGGCCCAGCGGCCATCGATGTGTGTACTAGTTGGAGTAATGTCGGGCTGTTTGTCCGGTTTCGACCGTCGAACCGGCTGACCTTCTCCCGTGAAGTAGCCATTCGATTGTCGTTGTTGACCAAATTCTTGGGATTGAGAAGACGATCGGTGCTGATGTTGTTGCGTGAAGTCGCCTTGTTGGCCCAACTCCACTTCCAACGTCTGAACCACAATCCCTTGATCGCTCAACCGTGTTCGCAACCCCTCGAGCCCTTCTTGAAGCATTCGCAGCGTAGGCCCTTGTTCTGCCCGCAATCGGCCATGCATCACGCCATCGCGGAATGAGATCTCGATCATCAATTGTCCCAGTTCCATCGGATTCAACTGCAAACGCATCGTCGAATCACCCGCCGGCACTTGTTTCAAGGCGTGAGCCACTTGATTCAGCAAGCGGCTTGGGACCGGAGTACGGTCGGTGCCAGCCACCTGTCCCTCGACCGCCGTTGCGTCCTCTGCTGAGAAGGCCCTTGTCACCCACGGTGAACTTCCGACTGTCGGTGTGGCCGTGGAGGCCGACAAGGTTTGATTGGTCGCTGGAAATGAACCGTCCAATCGCCCCGGCAATTCCAGAGCGATCTCGGAGGCGTGGGCCGTCGCTCGAAGCCCGGCCGCTGCCATGGCGACGATACTTGATTGCGCGACCACGCGCTGGGCACTTGGAAGAAACGGGATCTCATCTAGCGAGTAGTTGGCCGCGTCCCCAGCCAGCTTGAGATTCGCTGGCCGTTCGGGGCGGGCATAAATTGCGTCGCTCGGCTCTTGAGCACCCGGGCGATTCCCGATAGCGGCATCCAAACCCTCGTCGCGAAAAGAACTACGGCGATTCCCGCGAGTTACAAAGCGGTCGCTCTTTTGAACGACGGGAGCATCAGCCTTGAAGGATATTTCTACGGTCTCTTCTGCATCCACGGCAACGGCGGAATTCTCCGTCGTCACAAGCACCGGCTCGATGCGGGTCTTCTGTTGCGGCTCATCGACGGCGGTTTCGCGAATGCGGGGATTCAGCAACGAATCTGCCACTGGAACCGGTGCCCGTTCGTAAACTTCCTTCGATGCTGTCAGGTCGGATTTGCCTTCCAACACCTTTCTTGCTGCTGCCGTTGCAGCCGGTGTCAGTTCGACCGCCGCTTCGGCGGCCGGAACGGCTTTCCAATCGGGATTATCGAGCGAGATTTTGCCAACGGTTTGCTCGTGCGTCTCCGACACAGCGGCTGGGTCGGCCGCGCGAGTCTCCAAAATCTGCTTGGCGACTCTATCAGCCGAGGGAAAGCCCTCGCTTCTCACCGCTGGTTCGAGCGGGATGGCGACTGCGACTTGATCCGGCGGCACTTGCGTGACCGCTTCCACTTCTGACGGTTGAACGTTGGGTATCCGGACTTTTTCGGGTTTATCCGCGAGGCCCAACAGCGACGGCTCGGGACGCGACGCTTCGACCGCCGCGGCCAGCTTGTCGCGCCGCAGATCGGTGGCAGGTCGCAGATCCAAATTATCACGTCGAATGATTTGCGAGAATGGGTCCGCGATCGATGGAGCTGCCGGTTCGACGGCTAAGGCCGCCTCGGGAAATCGTTGCTTGACGTGGCTATGTTTTGGTTCGGATATCGCTCCGTCGCGTTCCGTTTCCGGGGCGGCGGTATCGCGATTCGCGGGATCGGTGTCGTTCGTTGGAACTGGCCGTCGATCCTCGTCTTCTCGAGGATCGCGACGTGAAGAACTCTCGGGTGTCGTCAGTGCCGGAGCCAGATACTCCAGCGACAGACTGGAAGCGAATTTTCCAAAATCGTTTATTGGAGCTGTCGCCAGGAGCGTTTGGTAGAAGTCGGAGTTCGATGTGGCGAGAGCCGCTGTCCTGCGATGGTCCGATCCCTTCAGGATTGCCTGAAGCTGTGAATCGTTCGCTGTCGCAGGTACTCGTGTCATGGGACGCCCAAATCCAAAAATCGTTGTCGGTACTTTTGCAGTTTGTCGCGCGTGTCGCGAATTGCATCCACATCCGGCTTGCCCAACCGAATCTGAGTCAACATCTCGTACAAGTAAGGTGACCGCTCCTCGGACGTGAACTCTGCCAACAGTTTCCGCTGGGTCGCTCCCGGCAGGGTCTTCAGAATCGTGACCATGTCGTCGCGATGCCGAGAATCACCGCTGGTGCGGCTCAACTCCAACAGGCGAACGATTTGGTCCGCCGCTTGGTCCGGCTTGAGAGATTTGATGGTCTCTCGCACCTCGCTGAGCGCTTTGTCGGTTGCCACCCCTTGCAGTCGGGCGATCGTCGTCTCGAAGTCGTTGCGGATCTGTTCGAATCGGCGCCGCCGCTCCGAGTACTCGGCGTCGATGTACTTGAAATCATCGGCGGTTCCGACTAAGGAACTCTCGCGTAAATCCTGGTCCAAAGTCATTTTGGAACGATATTGACGAATTTCACGATGAGTCAAACCTGCTGGAGCTAGAATTTCTTCCTGCAGGGAGCTTTTTAAGTCTTCGGGTTCTAGTCCATACAACACGAGGATCGCCCGCTGTAGTTTTTCGGAACTCAGATGACCTTCCTTCCACGCCCAAGCCAGTCCGGCTGCCTGAAACACGACCGTTCCGACGGCTAGATAAACGAACAACGATGCGAGACCCGATAGCAATTTGATCATGATACCTTCCGCATCAGTTTGAGGATTTCGTTGAGGGCCGTTTTTTCGTCGTCCGTCTGAAACTCGGAGAAGATCTTGGTTTGCTCCGCCGTCGACATTTGCCTGATGACTGCCAAAACATCTTCGATCCCACCGTCTTTGATGATCTGCATCATGTTGGCTTTAACTTGGTCAGTGGCCATGTTTTTCATGGCCTGCACCAATTGGGCCTTCGTCATTCGCAGCGATTCGGTTTCCAGAGTGTTGACTTTGCCATTGAAGGCCTCTTCTTGGATACCAAAGCGGCGGCCCGCTTCGCGCAGGCGGAACTCGGTCAATGCAATATCGCCGGCGCGTTGATTGATGGACGCTTCCTGGCTCTTGAGGACGCTGTTTCTGGCCAACGCCTTGGGGTCTTCCGCCGCCTGTTGGGATGCTTGCCGAACATCCGCGCGAATCTTGTGGTAATCCACATCCGCCATCACTGCTTGCAACCGGGCGAGCTTCTCCGTAGTCAGGTAGCCGCGATTCCATAGCATGAAGAGCAGAACTCCTTGGCTCAAAAACGTGGCGATGCAAAACGCGGTCAGGCCAGCGCCGAGCCAGCCGGCCAATCGTCCAATCAACTTCATGATTTAGGTTCCCTCGTATCCGCCGAAATCCATGCCAACGCGTTTCTGTGCGAACTCGTCCAACGTTTCTTGTTCCCGCTTTAGCATTTGCGCGACCTGAGCAGCGCGGTGATGTTGCTCCAAGGTTTCGATGACTTTGACTTCTCGATTGGCCTCTCTCAGCTTTATTTGCCGGCGCTCGATTTCTTGTTCGACCAAATGTTCTTGCTCCTCCAATTGCCTCAGCACGCCACGCCGTTCCGTCTGATGTCGCCGCACGGCCATCAAGTGATCCACGTTCACGTGGTGGGTTGCCGCGGATCGCAATTCTGTTTCGATCTCGCTGAGTTCTTGCTTCACTTCTTTCATTTGGTCTTGTACCATCTGAATCGCTTGGACCGCCTGCGCCAGTTCCGCCTGACGCTCTTGCTGGTGGTTCATTCTCAGTCGCAAAACCGAATGCAAGCGAAATTTTTCGGGCATGAGTGACGCTAGCCTGTTTTAGGTACGACGAACGCTACCGCGCCGGCGGCGCGGTGGGCTTGGCTTGCGCGACTGCCAACAACTTTTTCAGCGCCTCTTGAGCATCGCAGGGTTCGTGCATGCCTTGCTGCAAGTACGCCAAAATGGCGGGGCGGAGCGCAATGGCTTGATCGACTTCCAGATTGGAACCGGTTCGGTACGCGCCAATGACAATCAGGTCCTCGTTCTCGGCGTACTTGGCCAACATGCTTCGTAGGTGTACTGCGGCGGCTCGATGTTCTGGGCCGACCAATTCGTTCATCAAACGCGACAGGCTGGTGCTGATGTCGATCGCTGGATAATGGCCTTTGGCAGCCAACTTCCGATTCAGGTACGTGTGACCGTCCAACAGCCCACGCACGGCATCGCTGATCGGTTCGTTTGCATCATCCCCTTCGACCAGCACCGTATAAAATGCGGTAATGCTGCCCAGTTCGGTGCGCCCGGCTCGTTCGACCAACCGTGGCAACATCGAGAACACGCTGGGCGGGTACCCGCGAGTCGTAGGCGGTTCGCCAGCGGCCAAACCGATTTCGCGCTGCGCCATGGCAAACCGGGTCAGCGAATCCATCAGCAGCAGGACGCTGTTGCGTTGGTCGCGAAAGTACTCGGCAATGGCTGTGGCCACATAAGCCGACTGCACTCGAAGCAGCGCCGGTTGGTCACTGGTCGCGACCACCACCACGCTGCGTTTCAATCCTTCTTCGCCCAGGGAATCGTGAATGAATTCGTTGACTTCGCGACCTCGTTCGCCGATCAGGGAGATGACATTGATGTCGGCGGAAGTGTTTCGCGCGATCATTCCCATCGTCACACTTTTGCCCACGCCCGACCCGGCAAACACGCCCATGCGTTGACCCACTCCACAGGTCAGCAGTCCGTCCAACGATCGCACTCCGGTGGACAATACTTCATCAATACGCGGACGTTGGGTGGCGATTGGCGCTTCGCGCAAAATCGATCGCCACTGACCCGGCGGCAGCGGGCCTTTGCCATCGATCGGTTGCCCAAGCGCATCGATGACTCGGCCGCGCAGGAATGGCGTGACGCTGATGCGACGATGCGATTTCAGCAACCGGACCAAGCTGCCCGGACCGATCCCGTTTGGCTCATGAAACGGCGAGATCAGGGTCAACCCCGAACGAAACCCCACCACTTGGCCGTGGATCGAAGTTCCGACCGCTCGTTGGATTTCAACGACGGCCCCCAACGGCACCGGAAAGTCTTCGGCAGTGATTAGATTTCCTTCGCTGCCGTGGATGGTGCCGCGAATGGCCAGCGTGACGACGTGGTCCACGGCTGACTGCGACTGCAACTGCAACGTGGCTTCGCTCATGGGGACAGTTCCTCTTCGATTCGGGCCAACTGGCTTTCCAACTGGGCGTCGATTTGGCCATACTTCGTGCGCACGACGCAGCCACCGGCGGCCACTTGCGGATCGCTCACGACGGAGGTTCGCCCGATACTGCCAACGCGACCGGCCAAAGCCTGGATCGCGGGCTCGAACGCTTGGAGATCCTCGGGATGAATTCGCAGTTCGATCGAGTCGTCGGGGCTCGCGAGTTGCAGAGCCGCTTCGATTTGGCTCAGCACGATTTGTGGTTGCTCACGGAGTTCGCGGCGACAGATTCGCCGAGCAATCTCGACTGCCAATCCCACGGTCCGTGTTTCCCAGTCCAATCGCCACGCCGCGAGTTGCTCTTGCAGTTCCGCCACCGTCTTTTTCAAGAATGGCTCTAAGGCCGCCAAACGCCGTTCGGTTTCGCTCTGCATCTCGGCCCGCACGGCCTGCAGCGACTCTTGTTTGGCAGCCTTGATGGTCTGTTGGCGAAGTGACTCGGCTTGAGCTTGAGCTTGCGCCAAGATCTCGGCCGCTTGTTTGCGAACTTGCGTCAGGAACAACTCGCTCCGTTGCTCCAGATCCTGCAAGTGGAAATACGGACGGTCCTGGTCGCCGTTGGTGACCGGCGTTTCGCTACCAGCTTTGATGATTCCGGGCATGGGTGATCCTGAAATTGAACGAATGGATTGCTCAGGCAGCCGATCGAGCACGCACGCGCGGGCGACGGAATCGACCCATGTCTTCCAACAAGCTGGCCAATCGCAGCAGGTATTGCTGGGCTTGCTGGATATCTTGAACGCGTGTCGGTCCCAGGTTCTGAACCCGGAACTGGACTTCTTTGGCTTCGTTCCGCGGCAGCATCTTCAACACGCGATCCAACAATGCTTGCGAGGCGCCGCGCAGCGCCAGTAGTGTCAGCTGCGGTTTGGCCGTGGCCAACAACGCCTGCAACGATGCCGCCTCGCAGTTCACCAATTCCGCGAAAGTTTGCCGAGGTTCGAAGTCGGCCAAGGCGGTGGCTTGTTCCAATTCATTCGAGGCCAACCGATCCGCCATCGGCTGCGAGCCCCTTTTTTCTTCTTCCCAACGTTCGGCGTGATCTTGCGACTCGGTCGTCGGCTCGGCGCTGGCTAGGCCTCGAGAAATACTGGGTGTTTGGGGACGTTGGTGGGGAACGGTTGCCGGCTCTCCTTGCAATTGCGCTCGGACCATTTTCGTCACCGAGGCGTTGTTCAGTTGCTGGGCTGCGACCATGATTTCCGCCAGAGCTTGGCTGCCTACCCGTTGCTTTTGCTTCAGCTTGATTCGTTGTCGGATCACCAGGCTAAGCTCTTGTTGCAACAGATGAACCACCTCGTCTTCCAATTCCTCCAAGTAATGCAATCGTTGCAGCGCGGCTGATTGCAGGGCCGGCGGGCAGAACTCTAGCAACTGTGCCGCACGACGAGGCGGTAGGAGTGACAAGACCGCCGCCAGGATTTGGGGCGACTCGCGCAGCACGACACTGGCCAAAGTCTCCACGTCGACGGACGCCAAGGTTTCACTCAGATCGGAATTGGGCGGTGGCGCCGATTGCGCTGGTTCGGGAAGCGACGCTTTTTGGCGAGAAAATGACAGCGACGGATCTCGCTCGATGGCGTCGAGTTGGGGCGTTGAGCGCCGCGAGTCCCGAGGAAGGCCGCTACTGGATAGCTCGCGAGGTTCGTAGTTCGAACGGTCCATGGTGGCGCTGGGCATCGTCGTGCGCCAGGCGGGTTGATAGGTGGGCGTCACCGTGGGTTTGGGCTCCGCCTGCTCCACGACTCGATCCAACTTGGTGGTTTCGCCGCCTGCCGCGCCGCGCCGGAATTCGGCCAAGACCGTTTGTCGCTCGCTGTCCGAAACCGAATCCAAATCCATCACTGCGTCACGCACACGCTGTTGCAGCGTTTCCGGCAGCTGATCGAGCAGCCGATCTGCAGCCAGCGTATCGAGGCTATCCACAAGAATCGCGATTTGACGAAGGCGGTTGGGGGTCATGTTGTTCCGTTACTTAGGTCGTGGGTTCGCCAATCCAGGCTTTGAGAACTGCGGCGGCAGCATCCAAATCCGCTTCGACCAACTCCGCGAGTTCTTCGCGAATGTTGGGTTGCCGATTTTGAAAGCGCTTTTTGAGTTTGTTTTCGGGAGCTTCGCGCTCTTCTGCCGATTCGGGTTGTTTCTTCCGTTTGACGATTCGGGTCGAACCATCTTTGTCGATGATGATTTCCTCCGCCTCGTCGCTGGCTGAATCGGGCGGTAGAATCCGATTTAGTTCAAACTCGGCGCGGGCGACCGAGCCGTCGTTTTTGGCCGCCGAGTTGACCATCGAACGCAGCATGACCAGCGATACGAGTCCAAATCCAAACAGGCCCAAGTTCTGCCAATTGGCAGCCAACCACGACAGCGCGGTTTCACTCATGGGCGTGGCTGGAATCGGGTCGAGGTCGAGGCTTGGATCCATTTGCACGACAATGTCCTCGAATTGATCTTGGCCCACTGTGGTTCCTTGTTGGATCAACGCGCGAACTTTTTCGCTGATGGGCTTGCGAATATTCTGTTCAAAGTATTCTTGGAGCTTGTTGGGGTCAATTGTTATCGCCGTTCCGACGGGTGCCGGATTTGCATTGGCAAACAATTTTTCGACCGTCTTCTTCGGCACGCCGACTGAAACTTTCGCTCGTTTGACATTGAGACCCGCTTGCTGAGTATGAGTGATGCCACCACCGACAATCGACGAACTATTTTCTTTCGTGATGTCGGTCGACGCCTGACGTGAGTCACTCAGCGAGGCTTGAGCGTTGGCGGTCGCGTTGGCTGGCAAGTTCGTCCGAGTCCCCGGTGCGCCGCCGTTTCCGCCCGTCGAGGAACGCGTGGTGGTCCGCTCGTTATTCTGCTCCAAGGTTACCGGTGTTTCTAAGGTCCGTTGATACGTGTTTGTGCCCAGCGTTGGATCCAACTCGACTTCGACACCCACGGTCGCCCCTGGGTAGGGAATCAAATGCGCGCTGATCTTTTTGCGATAGTCTTCTTCCCACCACTTTTTGGTTCGAATGAGCTCGTTTTCAGCGGCCGACATCGAGAGCATGTCGCCCGTGAATGACTGACCATTGTTGGCGTCGTAGATCGTGATGTCCTTATCCTTGATGCCGGCCAAGGAGTTGCGAATCACGTTCTGAATGCCTACAACTTCCTCGCGGGATAGTTGGTAGCTGCCGATCGGGCGGATCGTAGCGACGCAGGTCACCCGCGTTTCGCGAAACGGTGCGCCTTCGATCCGCTCATCGTACTCGACGGTGGCATTGGCAATCTTGGACATTTGTCGAATCATGTCTTCGATCTTCTTGGTCTTTTGCGATTTGACTTTTTGCTTCTCGGCCGAGCTGCTAATAAAGGGGTCAAATCCCGTTCCACTTTCCTTGCGAATGATGCTCGACGGCACCGCACCTCCATTGGCAATCGCCTTGAGATACTTGTCGCGCGAACTCAACGGTACTCGGATCCGGTTGCCAACGACTTCGTATTGATTGAGCCCTTCCTGCGACAGAGCGGTTTCCATGTGCCCGATTTCGCCTTGAGAAAACTCTTGCCCGCCGAACAAATAGGTCGTTCCGCCACTCAGTTGGTATTGAAACAGATAGGCCATGCTGGAGACAATCGCGACCGACATGAGCACCGAACTGACTTGGGCGGCCGGCGTCATGGAACGCAGCAAGGCCAACATCGACTGATAATTTCGATTGATAAAATCCATGGGCTCGTCCTTGAGTTCTGGTGGAATGTCTCGTGATCCATCCTTGGTCACGACCGCTTCAGATCAGTCGCCGGGCATTGGCCCCAGTCGATTAAATTCGAATCTCCTTGATCTCGCGGTAGGCATCCATCAGTTTGTTGCGGATTTGTTGCATCATGCGAAACGACATGTCGGCCTTTTGAATCGCGGTTAAAACCTCGGCGGGGTTGATGTCGCCGCCCGTCATCAAGGTTTCGATGGCCACGTCTGCGTTCTGTTGCATGTCGTTGACCTGATTGATCGACTCCATGATCAAACTCTTGAAATCCGTCTCCGGCGATTTTGTCGTCTGCATGAACTCGTGGGTCGTCAAACCCTGTCGCGTCAGCTGATTCAGTTGCTGCAACATGCCGGGTGGCAGTCCGCCCAGTGAACTTAAACTCATCGCTGGATTCATGGCAAAATCTCTTCCATCACTCGGGAAACGTGGGACTATGCGATGATCCGCAGAGTTTGGTTGCCCATATCTTTGCTGATCTCGATCGCTCCGATGTTGGCCTCGTAAGACCGCGTCGCATTCAGCGCATCGACAAACTCTTGGTTCAAGTTGATGTTGGGATAAGCCACATACCCTTTTTTGTCACCGGACTTGATCGCCAACGGGTGGTTGGGTTGCCAGCGATAGATCGGTTCGTTTTCATCCAGTTCGACGTTGGCCACTTTGACGCCGACCGCTCCGTAGGACGTGCCGATATCTTCCGTCGTCTGGAAAATCACGTGCCGACTTTGATAGGGTTTGGCTTCGCCGTTTTCATCGCGCAGCGTTGACATGTTGGCGATGTTGCTGGCGATCGTGTCCAACCGCGTGCGTTGGGCGATCAGGCCGCTGGTGCTAATATCCATGGCAGTCAACATAAGTCACTCCTAGATTCTTTCGCTGATGGCCACGTTGAGTAGTTGAAATTGGTTCTGCATGATGGCAATCGCCATGTTGTGCAAGGTTTGGTTTTTTGTGATTTCCAAGACTTGTTGTTCGATCCCGACATCGCTCTTGTCGTGGTATAGGATCGTCTTCATCGAGTCTTGGACCTCTTTCATGGCCGAATCGTAGTTGTCCACCCGTTCGACCGAGGACGCGTACGGCGTGTCTCGCGATTCGATCAGCTCGCGCAGCCGTTCCTGAAAGGTGCCGCGGCTCAGGTCTCGCACTTGATACCCGGGCGTATCCGAGTTCGCCAGGTTGCCGACCAGAACCGTGTGCCGGGATTGCGCAAACCCGACCACTTTCTCCAAAATAGGAATGGTGGTGGATTCGACTGGGCTCAAAAAATGAGACATCGGCACCTCCGTGCTGGCGAAGCGGCTGGACAAAATCAGGAAACCCCATGAGATAAGTACAGAAAAGCTCAAGTTATGGCAAACCCAATATTTGTAGCGAAACTCGTCCACAGTTTCCCGACGCTGGTTCCAGATCGGACTTGATCGAAATCTTGCTTTCCTCTAAATCCTCCGTGCGACGATCCGACTTTTCGGACCGGTCGCAGCGGATCGTTCCCAACTGGGACCCGCAGTATTTGCACCTCGGCAGTGACAAGGCGTCTGTACGGTGGAACAAACCAGTCATCTCGGCGTTTCGATTCGCGCGCTTCAAGCCTGGTCGCTTGGGGGATGGGCGCTTCTTAGCTGTATCGTGCTAAGTGGTTGTTCGTCGTGGGCCGGGCGTTCGATGTCAAATGACGAGCTGAGTCTGATGCCACGAGGACGTTTGGCGACAGGCCAACCGGCTTGGGGAAAGAACCAAAGCGAAATCTACAGCGAGCGGCACGACACCTCAATCAAGGCCAAAGACTTTGCCCCGGAGAAGTTACCGCAAACTTGGAAGAAACTGACCGGTCGCGGCCCCAACCGGCAAGTTGCCGAAGCGGCTTTCGCTAGCGGCCAACAAAAGTATCGCGCTGCCGTGAGCAGTTGGGAAACTCAGGCCGAAGCCCCGGCGACTCAAGCGGCGTTTCTCGCAGCGGTCCCCGAATTGGAAAAGGCCGCCGAACGTTGGCCCGATTCAACGATCGAAGAGGATTCGCTGTTCATGTTGGGCGAATCGCATTTCTTTGCGAATCAGTATTCCAAAGCCAATAGAACCTATGAGAAGTTGGTCGAACTCTATCCGGCGACTCGCTACATGGACAAGGTCCAGGCCCATCGCTTTGCGATCGCCAAATACTGGCTGGATGTGGCTAAAGAAACTCCTGTCGTTAGCAATCCAATCAATCTGACGGACGAAAAATATCCTCTCAACGACTGGGCCGGGCATGGCCGACGCGTGTTGGATCGGATTCGATTGGACGACCCGACGGGCAAGTTGGCCGACGATGCCGCGTTTCTGTTGGGCAAAGCGTTGCATGACAGTCACAAATATTTTGAGGCGGCGGAGACGTTTGCGGATCTGAGAAACAACTATCCCGGCAGTCCCCACCAGTTTCACGCTCACTTGATGGAGTTTCAAAGCCGGTTGGCGATGTACGATGGCAAGTACTATGAAGGTCTGCCGCTCAAACAAGCCGAAGAGGTCTTGCGGTTGATCCTGCGGCGATTCCCGAACGAATCTGCCGAATTGAAGGACGAGCTGATGCAACAGGCGGCGTCCATTCGCAACATGTTGGCCGAGCGTGATTTGGCGATGGCCGATTACCACATCAACCGAGGTGAAAATCTGGCGGCGCGCTTCTACTTGGAAACTCTGATGGAAGCCTTTCCCGAAACGGATATCGCCCGCGAGGCTCGGACGAAGTTGCAAGGTTTGGAAGGGAAGCCGGACCAACCTGCCCAAGTCGCCGGCTGGCTAGTCGACCTGTTCCCCGAGCCGCAAAGCACTCGCCCTTTGATTCGCAGTGGCACGCTCAAGTAACTTCGGAACTCCGCTCGCGAGAAATGCCTTGGACCATCTAAGAATCACCCCCGAAGTTGCCGGCCGCTCAACGCCTGTTCCCGATCGGAGCGCGCGGCGTGGCCTGCTGCTTTTGTGGTGTTGCTTGTTGGGTCTCGGTCACATGACCGGTTGCTCTCAGTATCGGTTTGGCAACTGCACGCTGTACACACCGAACGTGAGTTCCGTGCATGTTCAGATGTTCGAGAACGACACTTTTCGTCGCGGGCTCGGTCCTTGGCTGACGGAAGCGGTTGTCAAAGAAGTCCAGCTGCGAACTCCGTATCGCATCGCGGACGCTCGGTCGGCGGACAGTTTCTTGCGTGCTCAATGGGTCGCCGATCGCAAGACCATTTTGGTGGAAAACGCCAACGACGAAGGACGGGATCTCGGCTATACGGGGCAAGTCGAAGTCACTTGGACCGATCGCTACGGCAATCCCTTGACCGCCGGCCGAGTCATTAAAATCACCGAAGATGTTTCCTTCGTGCCGGAGGTCGGGCAATCCGTCACCACCGCCCAGCAAGAACTCGTCCGCAAACTCGCTCAGCAGATCGTCAATCAAATGGAAGCGGGTTGGTAACCAAGCGGGTTTTTCTCGGTTTGAGCTTCCAGGGCGGCTTATTTCACTGGACGGCCGTTACTTACGAATTTTCTCCCGGCGAGCTACAATAAGTAGGGGCCCCGTGGAAACGATTATCACGAGGATCGGTATTCTTGCACGTCGTTAGAATGGCGTGTGGTGCGCGATCCGGGATAGGCCGCTAGGAGTCGAGCGATGTTGTCAGCCGCAGAAATTCAACAATACCAAGTGGACGGATTTGTGCTTCGCTGCGGTCTGTACGCGGCAGAGGAAGTGTCGGGGTTGATTCGCTTCGCTCAGCAGGACGCCGATATGATGGCGCGGATAACGGGCCGAATGGATACAGAGGGCAATCAGACGAAACTCAGCCTGTGGGACGATCCGCCGCAAAACCTGTTCGGGTTCTTTGCTCGGTCGCAGCGATTGGTGGAGCCGGCGACTCAGTTGTTGGGCGAGGAAATTTATCACTATCATTCGAAGATGATGCTCAAGGAGCCGCGGACGGGCGGGGCCTGGGAGTGGCATCAAGATTACGGCTATTGGTACAACTACGCCTGCTTGCGACCGGCCATGATCAGCTGCCTGATCGCGCTGGACCGCGCGGATCGCGCGAACGGCTGCCTTCAAGTGTTGCCGGGCTCGCAGCGATTGGGACGAATCGATCATGGCAAAGTTGCGGGGCAAACGGGTGCGGACATGGAGCGGGTCAATGTGCTGTTGGAGCAAGGACCGCCGACCTATGTCGAATGCGAACCGGGCGATGTCCTGTTCTTCGATTGCAACTTACTGCACCGCAGCGACGCCAATCGCAGCGACCGCTCGCGGTGGTCATTGATCTGTTGCTACAATGCTCGGAGCAACAGCCCTTACAAACAGGTGCGCCATTCCAGCTACCAACCGCTGGAGATCAGTCGTGATGAACAAATGGCAGCAGCCTTGGCCGAGTTGGTCGTGGCCTGAACGAATCAAATTGGGAAGCAAGCAGGTTTTAACTCGACATGGCATATTTGATCAGCGAAAAAAATGGGGAAAACCCGAAGCGTTATTCCTTGGACAAACCAATCGTGACCATTGGTCGTCATCCCGATTGCCAAATCGTGATCGAGGATTCTTCGGTGAGTCGGTTCAACTCACAGATTTCACTCGACGAACAAGGCAGTTTTTTGGAGGACTTGGATAGCCGCAACGGCACTTATCTTAACGATGCTCGTTTGCATCAAAAGACGCGGCTCCAGGACGGGGACAAGATTCGTATTTGCGATGTTTCCTTAGTTTTTCGCAACCCCGATCACTCCCAGCAGGACACGGACCCTCGGTCCTCCGGCCGACAGGGTCGAGGGTCGGTGGCCGGGGTCCCTGACGCAACCATGATCGGCAACAACATGGTCGTGTGGGACGACTCGCCGGGCGAAGAAGAAGGTTCCACCATCATGTCCCATATGGATTTGGGAAGCGCGCTAAGCGCTAAAGGCCGGACCAAGGTCGATCCGGAGTTGAAGCTCGCTGCACTGATGGAAATCACTCGCTCCCTCAGTGGGGCCATCTCGCTGGACAAGGTTGGCCCGCGAGTCCTGGACTGTCTTCTGCGGTTGTTTGCCAACGCCGATCGTGGCTTTATTGTGCTCCGCGAGAATACCGCCTTTCGCGTTGTTGCGGCCAAGAACCGCAGTGGCGTCTCCGAACGTCAAATGCGCTGTAGCCGCACGGTCTTTGAACATGTCATGCAAACGAAGCAGGCGATTTTGTCGGCGGATACTTCGTCCGATTCGCGCTTCAACTCGTCGGTCAGCATCGTTGATATCGAGATTCGGTCGATGATGTGTGTCCCGTTGCTCAATAGCGAAGGGAACGCCGTTGGCATGTTGCAGTTGGATTCGATTCGCAAGTCCATCGCTTTTCGCGAAGAGGATTTGGAGCTCATGTTGGTGGTCGGCATGCAAGCGGCCAATGCCATTGAAAAAGTATATCTATTGCAAATGGAAATTTATCAGCAACAGATGCAGCATGACTTGAAGGTCGCCAACGAGGTCCAGCGGGCGATCCTGCCGCAAAAACGTCCCGACCTACCGGGCTACTTGTTTTACGACTTTTATCGGTCGGCCAATCAGGTAGGTGGTGACTATTACGATTACATACCACTGCCCGATGGTCGTCTGGCAATTATCGTGGCGGATGTAGCGGGCCACGGAGTTGCGTCGGCGATGTTGATGGCCAAGTTCAGCACGGAAGTCCGTTACAACCTGTTAGGGCATGCCGAACTGTGTGACGTCGGCCACTGTTTGAACCAGGCCATCTACGACTGGCATTTGGGCCGATTTATCACGATGATTCTGTGTGTGCTAGATCCACGCACCGCCAAATTGAAAATGATCAACGCCGGACATCCTTTGGCGACCATCACACGCCGTGGCGGTCGGATGGAAACTCAAGACGTGGCCTACAACGGTTTTGCGATCGGCATGGTCGAAGCGGCCGAATATCGCGAAATGGAATTTGATCTGGCCGTGGGCGATGCGGTCGTTTTGTACACCGATGGGCTGTCTGAACAAGTCAATACGGCAGGCGACATCTACGGCAGTGATCGCGTCGAGCGAGAAATCAAGAAGTACGCCGACAAGGGCGTGGAGGCCATCGGCAAGGGCGTGATTTCCGATTTGCGAATCCATTCGGAACGCGTGTCCCAGGCCGACGATCTGTGCTTGGTCTGCTTCGGACATATTGCCTGACGATCCCACGATCACAAGTCTGCGAATAAGGAATAAAACATGTTTGGCTTCCGTGAATTTCGACGGTTCTTTACTCCCTGGCTCGGTGTGTTGCTGATTCTACTGGCACCGAGCGATGGTAGCGCTCAACAAGACCGTCCCCAAGACGCCAAGGCGCCGCAAGAACTGGAAGTCCGCCGAGAACTCAACCGACTCTTGGAGGACCAAACCAACGGCGTGCCGGCCGCGATCAAATACTTGGATTCGATCTTGGACAAGTTTCCAACCGACAGTGATTTGTATTTGTTGGCGATTAGCCTCAACGCCAGCCATGGCGTGCAATTGGTAGCCGAAGACCAAATCGCTGCCGGACATGTTGCCATTCGCCGCGCCGAAAGTTTAGCCATTTCCGTGGTCGCCGACCCCAAACATCTGCCCGCAGCCGAAATGATGTTCGCCGATGTCTTTTTCCATGCGGCACAAACCTATGCCACCGACAAAAACCCGCCGGCGATGTACGCCGCTTTGGACCGTGCCTGCGACCTCGGGTTTGAAGGATGGTCCGCGATTCAAGAGGCCAAGCCATTCGCCGAACTCTTGGCCGAGCCCGAATTTCAGGCCTATCTGGAGAAACAAAAATCACTGGTGCCAGGACGCGTCGCCCTACAAGTGCAAAAGGAATTGGATAGCTTCCAATCGTTTGAATTCGATTTCAAGTTGACTGGCGTGGCGGGTGAGCCTGTTGCCAAAAGTCAATGGCCGGGGAAAGTTTTGGTGGTCGATGTATGGGGCACGTGGTGTCCGCCATGCCGAATAGGTTTGCCACATTTGGTCGCGCTGCAAGAAAAGCATGGGCCGCGGGGCGTGCAGGTCGTCGGCTTGAACAGCGAGAACGACGCGACGGTCGCCGAACAGGCGGAACGCGTGAAGGCGGCGATCAAAGAGTTTCAAATCAACTATCCATGTGCATTGATTGACGATTCCCTTCTCGAAACGATTCCTAACATGGAAGGTTTTCCGACCACGTTACTCATCGATGCCAGTGGTCGGGTGCGACTGAAGATGGTGGGTGCCCATTCCGCATCTCGCTTGGAAGCCGCGGTTGAAATCCTTTTGGAAGAAATCCAGAAGAAACAACGGTGAGCGGCGCCCCGCCCGTTATCGGCATCGTCCTATGCGGCGGGCGCAGCTCGCGCATGGGACAAGACAAGAATTTAGTAACCTGGGGCGGGCAGACGTTTCTGCAGCAGGTGGTGACCGCTTTGGAGCAGGTTTGCTCGGCGTTGGTGCTCATCAAGTCCGACCTCGACCAAGTTCTGCCGGACCTCGACGTGAAGGTGCCAACCCACGTGCTCGTGGATGACGTTCGACACGATGGCCCGGCGTCATCGGTGCGAGTGGGGCTCGAATACGTACGTGATTTGTGGGTCCAAAACACGGCTGCTTGTTCCGACCTGAACGCCAGCGGCAAAAGTGAATCGGCTCCCCTCGTCTTATTGACCGGCAACGATTCACCGCTGTTGCAGTCGGCGCTGCTGCGTTTTTTGCTGGATCGCTTGCGGAGCGACGAAACATTCGACGCGGTGGTCCCATGTCGCAGTCCCTCGCCACACGACTGTTTCCCATTATGTGCCGCGTACCGGCTAAAGAGTCTCGAAGAGTTATTGACGTACCTTGGCGAAGGAGGCCGCAGTCTCAAAGGGTGGCTGTCTGGTCTCCGAGTCGATTGGGTTTCTGAGGCGTCTCTGCGCGTCTACGATCCCGACCTCCGCAGCCTCATCAACCTCAATTCGCCACAAGACCTCGAGGAAGCTCGAGCGAAGCTCGGCTAGGTGCTGCTTTATATTCGTACCGAACCGCGAATTGCGTGGTGGGGAATGCGGTCGAGGCACAGACCGGGCCGCCACCGAGTTCACCTCGGTGGAGCCCAGGATTGACCACAACGACGCACGCGTGAATCGCAAGGGAAGCGGTCGAGAAACAGTTCTGTTTAGCAAACCAAAACACGCCGAGACCGCAACGGCTCACGATCGCACGTCCGAACGATCCGCACCCAAGATCAAACCTTGCCTCAGCGCCGCCCCCGACCGGTTGATCCGGTCGGAGCGAAAGTCTTGAGGTTAGAAAAGACGCGCCGCGCGAGAAGCGGTCGAGGGACAGTTCTGTTTAGCAAACAAAACACGCCGAGACCGCAACAGCTCACGCCTGCAAGCCAGCACGCTCTGTACCCAAGATCAAACCAGATCGGCCTACTTGCAGACGAGTCTGAAGCAAGTTCGGTCCTACGGCCTTCAAACCTGTGGAAGCAGTCGTTCATAGTGGTTAATCCTTGCCCCACTGGCGTAAAGCCAAGTGGCGGCTGTTCGTACTCAAGAGGCAAACCCGATCGGCCTACTTGCCGACCTGTCTGAAGCAAGATCGGACCTACGGCCCCTAAAACCCGGCCCGCCGTTGTAGCGAGAAACCGAAACAATCCGCCGAGTAAATCGGCGCGATTTTCCTGTACGCTTAGTGGTGAATCATCGCCCCACCGACAACAAGGTCGGCGGTGGCGGGATCGAATACGACTGCAACCGCAAACGCAGCGATCGAGGCACAGACCGGGCCGCCACCGAGTTTACCTCGGTGGAGCCCAGGATTGACCACTACGACGCACGCGCGAAACGCAAGAGAAGCGGTCGAGGAACAGACTTGTTTAGCAAATAAACTCCAACCGAGACCGCAACGGTTCACGCTCGCAAGTCCGGTCGGTCCGTACCC
>JAUXWY010000504.1 GCA_030681235.1 Pirellulaceae bacterium
CCAAGTCGGGAATTTAATTCCGGACAAATCCTTAGAATCTGGGCGCGACCCATTGACATGTACAATAGGCTAGTGTACTATTGTAGCAGCACTAAGGGAAGGGCCGGACGACAGGCCTTTCTTCGCCGGGGGCGGGTGCGACCGATTGAGCGATGCGGGGTTGATGATTGGGAGGTGGAACCAGATGTTTTTTTCGATCGATCCCCAAAATGGGGTCGCCATCTACGAGCAGTTGATACGTCAAGTGAAGTTTGGCGTTGCGGAAGGGACCCTGCGGCCAGGGCAATTGCTGCCCAGTGCTCGAATCCTGAGCCAGCAGTTGGCGATCAACCCGAACACGATCAATCGGGCTTTTCAGCAACTGCAATTGGACGGTGTACTGGAGTCGATTCGCGGCAAAGGCTTGGCCGTCTGTTCACGGGCACTGGCCTCGTGTCGCAAAGCAAGACAGTCGTTATTGGAATTGCGGATCCGAGAAGTATTGAGCGAGGCACTCCATGCCGGACTCAGTCCCGAAGAAGTTCGCGAAATGGTCCTCCGGCAACTGAGTGAACTAAAAGGCAAGGTCCCAACGGTGTCATCCGGACTTTCAGAAGAGAGCGGTTAGTTGCCGACCGGGTACGATGGATTTGTCTAGAGTTGTGTATTGATTATTGCTGATTCACTGAGACAAGGAATGCCGTCATGGCCGAAGAATCCGACAACTTGGCAATCGAAGTTTCGCAGTTGGGGGTCACTTTCCCTGGATGCGTCGCGCTCGACAAAGTTGATCTGCAAGTTCCCAAAGGGACCGTCTTTGCGTTGCTCGGAGAAAACGGAGCGGGCAAAACGACGCTGATCCGCGTATTGACCGGTTTTACGCAACCGACGACCGGACAATGTCGCGTCTTGGGTTTGAATCCCGTTCGCGACTCGGTCCAAGTCCGCCAACGCATTGGTTACGTCTCGGATGCGCCCGCCATGTACAACTGGATGAAAGTCGACGAAATCGGTTGGTTCGCGGCCTCGTTTTATCCACACGGCTATTTGGAGCGATATCGCGAATTGATCGGTGGCTACATGGTGCCGGCCGATCGCAAGATTCGGCACTTGAGTAAAGGTCAACGAGCCAAAGTGGCGTTGGCTCTGGCGTTGGCTCACGACCCGGAACTGTTGATTTTGGACGAACCAACTTCTGGATTGGATCCATTGGTGCGTCGCGAGTTTCTAGAAAGCTTGTTGGAGCGAGTCGCGGACGGTCGAACGGTGCTCCTATCCAGTCACCAAATCAACGAGGTCGAACGAGTGGCAGATCAAGTGGCGATTCTGCATCAAGGGCAAGTCAGGTTACTGGATTCGTTGCAGAATCTGCGGGATTCCTTTGTCGAACTGACGATTGGCTTGTCCGATCCGTTGGTCACGTTGCCCGAATTTGAATCGCCGGCAGAAGTTTTCCGCAGCCAACTCAACGGGCGTCAACAGCGGATGGTCGTGCGCGACTTGTCACCGGCACAATTGGAGCAAGTCCGAGGATGGAGCGGTGTCGAGCAAGTTTCGACGCACGCGACTTCTTTGGAAGATGTCTTTACCGCCTGCTTACGAGGCAAGCCATCGACAAAGCACTCGGCCTGAGCATTTGGTTGAAACCGGCGCGACCGCGCGATCGTGATCGAGGAGAAAAACTATGAATTCGAATACGGCCAACCTAAAGTTGATGCGTTGGCGTTTGCTAGGGAAAGAGCTCCGGCAATTGTTGCCCGTCTTCGCTGCCACGCCGGTGGCGCTGGTCGCGTTTTTATTTCTTGTTCCCACGATTGGCAAGCTCTCGCCGATCCGAAGTGGCCTGCCATGGGAATTGGCTTATCAATTGCCAGGTGTTGTCTTTTCTCTGGGTGCCGTTGGACTGCTGGTGTGCCAAGAAAAGGAACAACGATCGCTGACTTGGTTGGCCGCCTTGCCGATTCGTGCCTTGGACATCGTGTATGGAAAATTATGGGCGGGGATCGTCGGTGTGATTTTAGTTTGGTCGGCGTCGGTGCTAACGTCGGTGCTGCTCCAGCCCTTCTTTCCCGTAGAGAACGATATTTCTCAGTGGCTATTATGTTTGGTCGTTGATTTGTACATCCTGATCGTCGGACTGGCGATCGTATGGCGTTTAGAATCGACCTTCGCATCCATTTTCTTGCTCTTGGTAATGGCATTTGTCCCGGCTGGGGTGGCCCAAGGCATCGATAACATCATCTTTCCTGGGGCTCGCGTGGCGGCGCAATCCGACTTCAATACTCATGTTCTGCTCTGGATTTGTTATTTGACGTTGGGAATCGTTGCCCTTTTTTTGGTACGACGGTGGGGGCTCCGCGCCTTAACGGCCACTCCAACCTACGCCGCAGACTTTGATCGGGCGTGGCTTCCTTACCGCGTTTCGTCGTCCATTCCCAAACGCCGTCACTTGATGTCGCCATCGACCGGCTTGACGTGGCAGATGCTCCGTCAAAATTCTTGGGCGCTGGCGGCGATCGGAGTCGTATTCCTATTTTCGCTCGGTCAATTGGCCGCCAACTGGCTGGACCATTCAAATACGATCGCCCTGATCGCAGCATTGGCCGCATCTTGGTTGGGAGTCTTGACCTTTGGTGGCGATGCCTTCAAGCACCAGATTCGATTTCTAGCGGAGCGAGGCGTTTCGCCAGCGAAAGTTTGGTGGACTCGGCATCTGGTTCCTCTTTCGATGTTATCGATGTACGGAATACTCGCGCTGGCCGTCGCAACGCTTGTCCTGAACAAGCAAATCGTGCCGCAACTGTCGTTGCAGCCGCGCAACTATCCAATCACAATGGCCAATCTGTTTTTTTTGCTAATGGCTACATTGGCTTTTTTGCTTGCCGTTTATTCCGTCAGCCAATGGGTCGGGCAACGGTTCCAGAGCGTTATTTTGGCCATCGTGGTTATCCCTCCGATCGCAATCAGCACCGTGGCGTTCACAATGACGCTGCTGCATTGGTTGGGGATCGAAACAATGTTCGTCGGTGTGCTGGCGATCTTCCCCTTGGTCGGTACTTGGTGGTCCATGCCCGCGTGGATGGACCGTCGTCTTGGGTTTCGCAGCTCGGTCGCTCAATTGGGTGGGGCGGCAGCGGTCGTTACGCTAGTCTTGGGAACTCTAATTGCCTGGCCGCACGTGATGCCCCTCAACATCAACCCCGTTATCGCAGCAGAAATGCACGAATTCAATGTTGCGCAGATGCGAGAATTGATCGAAGGGACACGTCGGTCGAGTTACCGGAATTCAGTGGCACCACGATTGTCGATCGATGACGAAGCAGTGCGACTCAAGGAAGATTTTCGCACTAGTTTGTTTCAAGACCTATCTCGGGTCGAACAAGATTTGGCATTGTCTGAATATGCCGTGGATATTTATTTGTATCAAACGGATGGATTTTTGTTGGAGTCGCTGGCGGAACTTGTGCCACACTGGAATATCGAAACTGCGGAACGAACCGAGTTGTTCAATCGAGTCCTGCGAGCTCACGTTCAATTGCTCCGCCGACTTCGCCAAAACTGTCGAATTCCCGAACAAGAAATCGCAGATATCGGCGAGATTTGGTTATTGCAACAGCTCTTGCGACCGGAAAGTAACAAAATGATTGAAGACCAGCTGTATAACGAAATGGTGACGTATTTGGCGGACGATGGTGCCCGACAAAACGCACGTCGTCGAGCACTCGTCGTCGCGCGGTGGGAACTGGAACAAACGGAAGTTTCGGCTTGGCAATCCAACGCTCCGTTAGAAATCGCCGGCCTTTCCGTCCCCTGGGTGCTGAATGGAGTCACCGCCGCGTCTCGCAATCGTCAACAAAACCAAAAGGCGTTGGAACTGATCGAAGACTTGTGGGTATTGGCGGGCAAGCCCTACCAAACCCATGATGAAACCCTTAAGAGGCTGGCCCAAAACCGACAGACGCCCGCGATCAATTATGGCATCGGCGAACAGGGCAAATACTATCGAGTGAACGACGCCGCAAAAGTCGTACCG
>JAUXWY010000508.1 GCA_030681235.1 Pirellulaceae bacterium
CGGTACACCAGCGCTTGCTAAATTGCCTTTAGACAGGAAAAAGAATCGATTGCCGCTCACAAGTGGAGGAAGTGGAGTAGGTAAACGCCGACAACAAGGGAAACCTAAAGCCGCGAACGTGGCGACAGCGTCAACCACGCGGATTCAAACGCAACGGACCACTAGCCGTTATTCGTCTTACCGTGCGGCTGCGTTTGCAGATACACCACCTGTTCTATAGCCAAGGCCGAACACGTCTCCAAACGAGTACAGCGACCACACACCAAACGCGTCAATTCGGTTAGGACCGGATGACAGGCCGCTCGAACTAGTTTTTGCTTCAATTCGCTCAACTCGTGACACAACATCGTCCGTACTCCTCAAACTCCAAACCCCAGTGACAGAACTTATCGGCAGCAATAAATGCGCCAATCACAAGATCTTAGCTCGATTTTGTGGGTAAAATCGACAATAGGGCGTCGGATTCCGAAAATGAAGGGGCTTTTCGATGCCAATCGGCGACTCGGATTTAGCGTGCAGCCAGCGACAGCCGAGCGACGACGCCCACTCCCACGTGCAGTTTCGCTCTGAAGTGATCTGACTCGAGTCGATTCTCCTAATTTTTTCCGACTCGGAATGAACGGCAACTTATATTTCTCTGTGATCCATTGCTCGTTGGACAGGGCGATTTGCTGTCCGATTCCACACACCATTTCGGTTCAGGGTGCCCCATGCAGGTCCATATCGTTTTGTTAGGTTGGTTGGGGTGTTCGCTTCTTTTCCCCGCAAACTTGTTCGGACAATCCAGTAACCCGGTTACGTTAGAAACCAAGTATTGGGCTGGGATCATTACCCAACGTTGGACAAACGATGGTTCCGACACCATTTATTTGGTGCCCAAAATGGAGGTCGTTGATGGAGTTGCGGCCATTCGTTACGAGAAACAAGCGACTCCGCCACTGCGAATTCGACGAGTCATGGTTGATTCCCCAGCCAGCCGTTCTGGGCTGCAACCCGGTGATATGATCCTAGCCTTTAACGAAACTACGGTTTCAACTCACGCGGACTTGGTCGCTGCGATCCAATCCAATGGCCACCAAACGGCAACGCTGCATGTGTTGAGAGGTTCGGCCGAACTTTCCGTCTCGATTCACCCAATCGCACGCCCAGACAACTATGCCGATCGCGTCCGGCAAGATCGAACCGACGAAAATGACGGGTCGATATCTGGCCAAACACCGACCAGCGACGCGACCGTCAAGTCGGAAGTCGTCGCCTTGCCCGGTAACCTGCCCGGACTATTGGCCTTGGCCGCCCAAAACCAATCGCACCCGCTCGAACCTGTCGAACCATCAATCGAGAACCCGACCGAGCTGCCGAACAATGCCAATTTCGATCGTTCGACCCAACTGCTTATCCAAAAAATCGAGCAATTCTCGCTCGAATGGCAGGAACTGCTGGAGCGTCAAAAGCAAACGCTAAAAAATCTGAACGGGTTGCGGTAGCAGTTGCCGACCCGCCATCGGGAACAGGTCGCCGCAAAAGCCGTGAGGCCCGCAACTGTCCATGGCTACCGTGACAAAGCCGAAGGCCTCAAGAATAACCGTAGCGCAAGTCGCCAAGACTTTCTGCAGCCCGCGATTGCCCTGGAAAAACCGAAAGTCTTGGCGACTTTCGCTAGTAGTAAATCCTTAACCTTGCGGCGTTCGCGCCACCGTCGGTGGTGTCAGGCGAATTCGCAACCCTTTGGGCAAGGGATCCGTTGCGCGATAACGACCCTCGATCGTCGCTCGGTTCCACTCGTACAAGTACAGATAGTAACTCGCTTGGTCAAAATGGTCGACGGCCAACTGAAACAGCGACTCGCCACCTTCGGTCAACACCCATTCAGGTGTCTTTGTCGCTGCGGTCTGGGCCGTATCGATCTCGATGGGTAGCGGTTCCGGAAGATTAGCCCCGCGCGGCGGTTCCGTGGCGATGTCCCACGAATCACTGGGTCGCACTTGATAGTCGACCGGTTGAATCGTTCCAAGTTCTTCATCGAATTGATCCGCCGGGATCAAGTCCGGATAGACAAACGCCAGCATCTCGCCCGGCAAATAGGCGATCTGCGTGTCGGGCAAAAATCGCCCGCGATCGTCCGCCCGGCGATGATTCAACTGCTGAAGCGCCGCCGCGTAGCGGGCATTGCCATAAAGTCGGTTCGATAACTGTGCCATGGTCATGTCCTGAGGTAGTCTGACCCGACGCATCGCCTTTTTGAGTTCATCCGCCGAATAGGTTCGCGGCGCTGGATTCGCTGCCACTTCCGCGTCACCTTCGTTGTGAACATCAATCTGGGTGAGCGACGACGAATTTGCCAGCAGCGGAGTCGGATCCGCTGGGTTGCTTGGTTCGTGGCCACAATCGTCCAATCTTGACGAATGGTCGCCCGCCGGAACTCGGGGCAAATGACCTTCCGCAGCGGCTCGTTGCAACGCACCGTTCAAGGGATCGATCGAGTTTGACGGCATCGAAGTTGGCTTCTCTTCCGTCGGGGCCCCTGCCGGGTTCCCGGCAACATTCGGTTCAGCAAGCTTTAGCATGGGTTCCGTGGCGGACAAATTTGGACTCGGCAATGCCGGCGACGGAAACACGATCGGCGTCGTTCCCTCGTTGGTCTTCGGTTGTTCGTCGGAATCTTCAAGAACGATTTTGTTCGCAACGCTGGACGCAAGCATCACTTCGGGCACAGCCGTGGCACCAATCCGTGGTAAAGCGGCAGGTGGATTTTCTTCGGCCGTACCAGGAAGTGACGGAAGCGATGGCAGATTGGGGCCACCGGAGCTGTTGGCATCGTTCGGAAGCGGAGCATCCGGCAATGTTCCAGAATTCGAGAACTGCGGACTCAACGGTTGTGGATTTACCGAAGGAAGACCAGGCGAAGGCAGACCAGGCGACACAGGAGTTGGGAACTGGGGCAAGCCGATGTTCGCGTCAACTGCGGCCACTCGCAGCTTGTCGGGATCGGACATCGTCCCAAACATGGCCGCCATCCGCTCGCTCGATATCGGTCGCATTTCACCCAGATCGACGATTTCGTTGGACTCGATTTGTGGCAGCGGAACCGGTGACGGCTTTTTGGTTGCCACCAAAACATTGCCGCGATCCAGCGTGTAGACGTTGACAGGGGCCGTCAAAAGATCTTCGCTAGCATCGGACCATATGGATTTGGCTTTTAGCCAGATCGTGAGGAACAAGAGGCCAACCAACGCGGCCAAAACCACCAAACCGATGGTCGCTTCCCTCACCATTCGCCGGTCGATTGCCTCGGATTCCATTCCTAGCTTCCTACTCCGAGCCCGGGGGCTCGCGGTCCATCCTTGGATAAAATTCCTGCGACTTCCGGCAGGCCGATGGATCGTAGAGGATTTTCTAGAATCTGCAAAGGCAGAATTGCCTGCTCTATCGAACGGTCGTGCTAGTGGCGTCGGCGATCGGAGCCGCAGGCTGACGGAACGATTGAGCGATCAGCAGGTCAGTTTGACCGACGGCGTCTTTCAAGTCCGCTTCCGTCGTGAACACCAACTGGGCCTTTCGCCCATGGGCTTCTTGGATCAGGTAATAGATCCAAATCAGATCGATCTCATCGTCTTTGCCAATCGCTTCCACTCGGAATATTTGAGATTGGTCGGCTCCATGGAGCAGTTGCTGTTTGACAATTTGCGTGAGGTTCCCCTGCAACGAGGCTTCGACTTCGGCCACAAACGTCTTGAGATCCAACTGGGTTTTGTCGGCACCGGTCGAAAACAGCATGTTGCATTGCGTCATGGGCTCGCCGTCGGCGATCAAACGCCAAATCGAGGCACCTTTTTGATCCAGTACCAAGTGCCATTGAGGAGTGTGTTGGAATTCGACCTGATTGTCTGCCGATTGATAGATGAAGATCGGAGCCGAGCCAGATCGATCCGTCTGTTGACGGATGGTGGCCGCACTGATTTCAGTGGCGGCGACGGTCTGATCCAATTTGATCTTGGTTGTGGCCGCGTAGGCAGGCGAAATCGCCCCCTTCTCGCGTTGCTCGAAAAAACTGGCCCTCAGTTGCGACAGGGATCTCGTCTCAAAGATCGCGCGGACCGAGGCATTCACTCGGATTTTGGTCGCGACATCCAAACTGCGGCCCGACGCATCGCCCGACAGTTTCAACACGGCTTGGGTTTCGTTGGCTTTTTCCACCTCGCACACGATGGTCGTCTCGCGGACTTCGTCCAGACCAAACAGTTTGGCCACCAAGTCGGCGGACAAGTTGACGCGGTCGCCAACGACCAACTTTGTTTTATCTTTGAACAAGACGGTCGCCATTTCGTCCAACCAAATGGGACTCAATGGAACTTGCAACAGGTTGGACACCCTTCCCGAAAGTTGACGGTCTGCACATTGGAAAATCATCCGCCCGGATTCAGGGCTCTCCGGCATGGCCAATACCGGAAGCGGCGCCGGATGGATCGAAACGGTTTCTGGCTCCAACGCACCAAATCGTTTGACCAATTCGGCTTTCTGATACAATCGACTCGCCATCCGGTCGCCATTGACAATGACGGCTCGTTCGCTAAAGGTTTGGTGCGAGCCGATCGTAAAAGAGACCTTTTTAATGTCCTCGTCCGGTCCCAACAAAACCACACCCTCCGACTGCAGGTCCAGCTCATAGCCGTAAGTCGTATCGACGAATGCCGAAGCCGAACGATTGGAGTGGAAGGCGGCCGTTCCCGTTGTTGCGTTGACATGATTTAGGCCAATTGCGGCTCCAAACGTCGATAACGCAGCCAAAACTTCGCGGCGGGTCAAATTGGAACTCATTTTCATTTCCGGTTCGGACGGTACGTGACGATGCCTGCGGGCGGTTCGCCGACTTGCTCTACAATCCCAATCGACTTTGTCGGCTGTCGGGATTAGCCGATTTTTCCGCGTGTTCTAATTCGAGCGAATGTCCGACGACCGTCCATCTGGAGGATTCGGTAAAAATCCAGTAGATTAACACCCGCCGTGATCGAGAAAGTCGGTCGCGTGCATCCCGTGCTTCAAGTTCTCTAGGAAGACCGTCGCCATGCGTTCCATTAGTGCTGCGTTGACCGCTATCTCAAGCCAGCAGCAGACGGCCGTGATGCCGTTTATCACCGCAGGCGACCCGGACCTGGAATTCACTGCCGATTTGCTGCGAACCATCGACCGGTTGCAGCCCGGACTTATCGAAATCGGCTTTCCCTACAGCGACCCCATCGCCGACGGCCCAGTGATTCAGGCGTCTTATACCCGGGCCCTGGCTCGTCATTTGAAAGTCGAGCAGATATTCGACATGGTTCGCAACGTTAGCCCCGAATTGACCCAGCCGTTGGTGGCCATGGTCAGCTACGCAATTGTGTTGCGATATGGGACCGAGAAATTTCTAAGTACCGCGAGGGAAGCCGGTTTCTCGGGTTTGATTGTTCCCGATTTTCTCTGGAATGGCGACGATCCGCTGCGAGTCATGTGTCTGGCAG
>JAUXWY010000509.1 GCA_030681235.1 Pirellulaceae bacterium
CGGTACACCAGCGCTCGCTAAACCGACGCAGTTATAACTCTAGGCGCAGAATGTCGGGACTAGGCGACGATTCTTGTCGACGCTTTTCGATTCTGGATTGCCCAACGGATCGCGAGGACTCCGAGGGCCGCGAGTAGGATGACGGCCGTAGCGGTGCCCGCAGTCAACGGCCAGTGTTCCGCTTCGGTCACATAGTGCCACAAAGTCTTGCCTTCGCCCGGTGCTCCATGTCCATGCCCTTCATGCAAGGCCATCAATTTGTCCATCACGTGATAAGCGAAAAAAAACATCGAATCAGCTCTGGTTTTTGGGTTCGGATCGACTACGGCACCGTGTTCAAGGTAGCAACTTCGAACTCGCGATTCAATCGGCCGAGAAAGTCAATCAACCACGTTCGATCGGTGGGTTCCAACTTCCTAACCAAGACTTGTTGCAACTTTGATTGTTGAGCGGCCAACCATTCGCGTTCCGCCATAAGACCGTCCGCAACAGTTACAGAATCTGCGTCGCCTTTTTGCCGATAAAGTTGTTCCAACGTCTTTGACAACCACGGATCAAGTCGACCTGGCCAGGATTGCCGAGCGGCTACCAATTCACGAAGAGCAACATCAGGTTGGTTTCGAGCCAGTGCCACTCGCGCCGCAGCTACCGGATGCAGGTAGTCGGGGGCCAAATGCTGCAAGGGCGTCAGCAAAGGGCCGGCGACCTCGACTTGTCCCGCCTCGCAAAACGCTCGAACCGAAACGCTCAAGAAGCATGGATCCGGCGACATCTCGGCTGCCGACCGTCCGGCGTGTAATTGTTCGAGCGCTTCGAGCAAGAATCCGTGATCAAGATACCATTCGCCAATGGCGGCATAATTCGTGGGCTCTGCCAAGTTCATTCGCTTTAGCGTCGTCCAGCGTTCCAAACGAATGGCATCGGTGGTTGATTCTTGGCTGCCTGCGACACCGAGCTGTCGATCAAATTGTGTTTCCAAATCGTGGGGCGCGAATTGAGACTGCAACCAGACTTGGAGCAATTTCTCGGCGTCGGGACCGTGGCTATTAGCGCCGGCTCGAAAGTAGGGTTCTGCCAAGGCGGTTCGATTCGTGACCGTCATCCAAATCAACTTCCAAGCATTCAAGCCCGCGTCGTGTGGCCAATCCCGCAAAGCCTCATCGATGATTTGCAGGGCCTCACGAGAAGATTTCGCTTCGAACAACTTGTCGTTGGCCATCGCCAAAGCCGTCTGTGGATACCAGCTTGATTGCTGAGGGACCTTCGCCAGGAACTCCATGGCTTTGGGCAAGCGATCGATCCGGGCGAGTTGCTGGTCTTCCAAATAGGCTCGGCCCGTCAAATACCAAGCTTCTTCACGATGTTCCTGCGGTACCAGCCAAGTCACTGCGGAATCGCCGTGTCTTCGCGCTTCGTTGTATTGGCGTAACTCAAGGGCTTCGCGTGCAGCTTTCAGATGCTCGGCCGAATCGACCGCGTCCCAGCGAGTCTTTAAAGCGATCAAACCAACGCAGGTCAGTAGCACGCCCAAGCCACAGAGTAAGGTTCGATTCATGGCAGATACTGCTGCAGTCGGCCCGGAGCCAAGCGACAAATCGCTCGAGCGCTCAAAGAATCCCACGAGTCCACTCTTCCGTCGGGCCAATAAACCTTGACAACGGGTAGCACGCCCGATGGCCCCAGACCAATGGTCCAGCGTTTCTGGCTTTCCCCGAGGTAGCTCCCCCCGGCGGTCCAGGGAATCACCAACGTATGGTTCGGGAACTGCAATTCCATCCTACCCCCGGTCAACGCTCGATGTTGCGGATCAAAAGCTTCGAGGCACAGCCAGGAATGCGCCGCCGGGGCTTGGTTTTCGACCAACGACACCGCCCGATCTGTGAAGGTCACCAACACATCGGTCGCTCCGCGATTTTTTGAGTCCAGCGTCACAACACAGCGTCCGAGAGCCTGTTGCTGAAAGAACGAGCCGGCCGTGGCCGAGACATCAAAAAAGACACCTTCTAAGCTGTGTAGCACTTGGCACGGCATTTCGTTGATCGGTGCTTGTGGGCCAATCACATGCCCGTTGGCGATGAAGACATCCCACCAACCGTCCAAGTCGATGTCCAAGGGCACGGATCCAAAACTGACATATGCCGAACCCGCTACGTCCAACCGAATGGCACGACTCGTGTCTCGAAAGCTGAGGCCGCCTTTGTTGGCGTACAAAGTATTTTTCTTTAGATAGTAGTTCGTTACAAAAATATCCGTCCAACCATTGCGAGTAAAATCGGCCAAGGTCACGCACATACTGGCTTCGTTTAATCCATCCTCGCTGCCGGCTGTCCCCGATTTTTCGGCCATATCGCGCCAAACGTTGGGGCTATCCGTTGGCGAACGTTCCGTGACGCTGTTGTACCGCGAGGCATTCGTCACGCGAGAATTGATCCCCTGGCCCAATCCTTGCGTATAACAAGCGTTCGCCGTCCCGTCGTTGGCGACATAGACTTCCGGTTTCAAGTCATGGTCCAAATCCGTCGCGGCAATCCCCAAGCATTTGGCCGTCGCAGTGAAGCCCCAAAGTTTTGTCCGATCTTGAAACGTCGAATCGCCTCGATTGTGCAGGGCCAAATAAGGGCCACCGTTGAATTGATCCGGGCTAGGATAGCCAAGTCCATGCTGGTACATCTCCAGTTCGGAATCGTAGTTCCAATCGACGTAACTGGCCAACAACAAATCCTCTAATCCATCACCATCCAGATCTACAAATAGGGGTGCGACCCAGAACGATGAATTCGCCGTCAACAAATCTAGCGACAGTTCCAAAAAAGATCCGTCTCCTTGATTGATGAACAAGCGTGCCTGTCCTAAATTCGCCACAAAGATGTCGTCGAACCCGTCGACGTTGAGGTCGCCCACCGCAACTCCATGTGAGTAATCGAATTCGTATAAACTTGCGAGATGCGTGACGTGCTGGAATCGGCCATTAACGTTTCGAAACAAGCTGTCGTGGTGTTCCCGCTGAGCCTGGTGCGCCGGTAGTATCCGGCCGTTGGCCAGGAAGACGTCGCACCATCCGTCCAAATCGTAGTCGAATGCGGCAGCCCCGCCGCCCAAGGCCTCGGGCAAATACAAGCGTCCGGCGGCGGCATCGTTGTAATAACTAAAGTTCAAGCCAACCTCGGACGCAACATCGACGAAGTTCGCAAACACCGTGGCAACAGACTGGGCATCGTTCGGTTTGCCAAAATCCAGCTTAAGTCGCGGTTTGGCTGGCACTGTTTCGGTGGATGGTCGACCATTGGGATTCGCATTCGAAGGTCCGCAGCCAAGACACGTCAGCGCGTACATTCCTGCAACAAAAACAAGAACCGTCTGCCACCATCTTTGTCGACCGACGTTTTCAGCAGCCCGACCAAACATGCATTCACCGAAATCAGAGGGAAACCTTGCCGCGGGCGTTCACCAGAACGCTACGAACAGGCGATTAGTGTAATCCAACTTTTCCAACTAGGACACCGCGATACAAACACGATGCATTTTTTGGGGAGTGAACGACTCAATTCTTGACGGCAAAGTACGTTCCGAAGTGGTGCATTTGGAGGACGCAGCGGGGCGGGACAGGGGCGGCCGATGAAAAAACTGGACCAAGCAATTCGAACAGTCTTTGCCATTCGGACCAGGGTGCCCAACCGTTCAGGCTGATGGAATCCAGTCCGTTGGCGCCGTCGCAGAGATTTCCTTCGATGCGCCAAACACAGGACAGCAAAGGGTTTTCGACGTTTGGTTCTCGCCAATGGACTGTCGGAACAACCCGCAGCAAGCTGGGCAATTGACCGCACCACACGGTTTGCCGGTTTCGGACCGTGCAGGCCTCGTTCCCGCATAAGACAAACGAACCGTCACCTTCGATATAGGCCCGTCCATCGTCATGAAGCCGAGCCCGGATCTCTTCGAAGGACCTCCCCCAGGCCACCTTTTCAATGATTTGGAGTGATCGGACCTCGGTAGGGCCAGCCCTCTCCAGTTCGGTGTCCAACAGAATCCGTTCGATTGTCCACGCCGTGATTCCCATGGGCGCTATCTGGGCGTGTTCCAAAATAGCGTTTAGTCCTAACCACATTGCTTGGTCCTTGTTACTTTTCTTGGTCGCCGTTCCGCTCCGTCGGAACGTATTTGTCAGCCCCCGCATGTCGCGTTCCGCGCCGCCGTGTCGAAACGTAGGTGTCTGTCCCAGATCCGCTCGCTGCGCCGCTCCCATTCCGTTACATTGGAGACGTCTCGTTACGGTGTGGCAACAGGCCGGTCGGATTCCAGGGGAGCGAATTCGGCGCGTGATCGAGCCCTACGTCCGAAACCGGAACAATGTGTGATGTTTGACAGCTAGTCTCCAACTTTCCCACTCGAAAATTGGCGTATCGATGGAAATCGGTGGTAGTTTGATTTCGGCCGGCCTCGCTATCCTGGTCTTGGGTTGGGTCATTTTCCGATCCATGATGCGACGGAGCCAGCGGAATCTGCAAGCGTCCCCGTCGCGACAAGTGGCGGACGCCAAAGCCGAATTGGATAAACGCGAGAGCCGGGGCGACCGAGCCCTGCGAGATGCTCCGCCAGAAGTCTTGCGGTGGCAAGTCGAAATCGCGGAAATCGCCCGTGATATTCATGGTCAAGTGGATACAAAGCTCGCTCTATTGGCCGCTACGATTCGATTGGCCGACCAGCGTCTCGCGGAGTTGAAGCAGGTGGTGGAAACAGCCGAACGTTTGCTGGAGACCCAAACAGCCGAATCGACAAACTTCGGCTCGATCGATTCGACCGAGGCCCCACAAACTTTCGACCCCACAGGTTCTTAAGACCGGCGGTCCCTGAGCTCAGGCAAAAAACTGTTTCCTAGACAAGAGTCGCGCGGTGCCCTATGATTCAAACGTTCTTTTGGGGAAATCGCGGGAGCATCGGCGTCTTATGCTGCAACGGTTCATTGACGACTTGGTAGTTCGCGGCAATCGCGCCCAACCCAACGTGGCGTTCCACCGGCGTCGCTGTTGGCCTACCCGCCTGCGACGGAGTTTGGCGTCGTGCCTCGTTGTGGCTATCTTTGCATGCCCATTCGTGGGCGTCGTGTTTTCGAACTTGAGTTTGGCATTCGCCCAAGATAACCCTCCGGTCAGTTCACAAGAAGACGAAGCAAAACCGCCGGTTCCCTTGGACAAACAATGGGAAGACTACCTCTTGAGTCCGATCTCAGCAGCGGATCGGCAATGGGCATTGGACGCCATGACCGACGCCGAGCGGACGGAAATGGCGGTCGTCCTCAAGAAGACCAATTTTCAGTTGGATACGATTGCAGCGCAAGTCTACATCAAACGAATCTGTGAGATGGGTCCGCGCATTAGCGGCACCAAGCCGATGGAAGTTCAACGTTCGGCCTTGAAGCGATATTTTCGCGAGCTTGGATTTTCGGTCGCCACGCAGTCGTTTGATGTGCCGCACCCGGAAACGCGGGCCAACACCACGTTGGTCAACCTGATCGTTCAGCTTCACCCCGAACGCAAGCACCGCATTTTGATCTGTTGTCACTACGATACGCGCCCGTTTGCGGATCGCGACCCGGTGAATCCTCGATCCTTGATGGACGGGGCCAACGATGGGGCCAGCGGCGTGGCCTTGCTGATGGTGCTGGCACCCCATTTGAAGGAACTTGGCCCACGGCTGGGTATCGATCTTGTGTTTTTTGATGCCGAGGAATTGATCTACGTGCGCGAACGCGACAAGCTATTCTTGGGTTCGATCCACTTTGCCGAACAATACGTCCGCAGTCCGCCCGAACACCGTTATCGGGCCGGGGTCTTGATCGATATGATCGCCGATCGCACGCTGGAGTTGTATTACGAGAAGAACAGCCTGAAGTACGCGGGACCGCTGACGAAACAGATTTGGCTGAAGGCACAAAAGCTCGGGATCAAAGACTTTGTCGCCAAAGAAAAGCACGAAGTACGCGACGATCATATTCCTTTAAACGAAATCGCCAAGATCCCGACTACGGACTTGATCGACTTCGACTACCCATCGATGACTTCGAAGGAGTCGTATTGGCACACGCAAAAAGATACGGTCGACAAATGCTCGCCGTTATCGATGGCCAAAGTTGGGGTCGTCATTCTCGAATGGGCCAAGGACTACGTCAAATGAATTTGGTTTTGTGGCTCTTAGGAAGCCTGGCGATTTTTCTGGGATTGGCATTTCAGTGGCTGTTTTGGACAGGGACGGACCTGCCCGAATTGTCAAGATTCCGACGGGGAACTACACTGATTCGTCGGACTTCGGCCAACATGTTGATCGTTGCGGTGGGGTTGGTGCTGTTTGCCATTCCCGCCGCTCAGGATCTGCGTTGGCAGATGGTCGCCTTATCGGCGATCGTCGCGCTCCTGATGGTTGTATTGGTTCTGGCGATGTGGGATTGGGTCGCCATCAACATGGCCGTTCGCAGCACTCGCGATACGTTGCTACACGAGCAATTAAGGGCCGAACTATTAGAGATCCAAGCGGAGGCGCAACAACGCAAAGAACAAGCTGCGACGCCGGAATAATCCCCTTTGGGACATCAAAAACCTCCAATTTTTGCCACGCACCCATACGGCCGCTGCTAAAGAGTGGCTTAGAACTGACGACTTAAAATGGTATCTATTGAAAACTTGCCTGAGTTGGCCAACGAAGTGTTGGGCGGGCGACGCTTGGACTTGGCCGAAGCGCTAGAGATTCTGGCCCTGTCGGACGATCGGCTTCTAGAATTATTATCCGCCGCGTTTGTGATTCGCCGGCATTTTTATGGCAAGCAGGTCAAGCTGAATTATTTGGTCAATGCCAAGAGTGGCTTGTGCCCTGAGGACTGCAAGTATTGCTCACAAGCTAAAGGCGCCACATCCGAGATTGAAAAGTACTCGTTATTGTCAGCCAACGAGATGGTCGCGCGGGCCGAGCAGGCCGTGAAGAACGGGGCCTCGACATGCTGTTTGGTCATCAGTGGTCGCGGCCCCAGCAAGCGCGAAGTGCAAACCGTCGCGGACGCCACTCGCGAGATCAAACAACGTTGGCCGGGATTAAAGATCTGCGCTTGTTTAGGGATTCTCCAAACGGGGCAAGCCGAACAACTGCGCTCGGCCGGTGTGGATCGTTACAACCACAACCTGAATACTGCCGAAGAACACTACCAAGAGATCTGCTCGACGCACACGTACCAACAACGAGTGGAAACGGTTCAGGCGGCGAAGTCGGCTGGTATTTCTCCCTGCTCCGGTTTGATCGTCGGGATGCAAGAAAGTGCGACGCAGCTGATCCAGGCTTTGTTTGCTTTGCGAGACATCCAAGCGGACTCGATTCCCATCAACTTCCTGGTCCCGATCCCCGGCACGGGGCTCGCCGCCAATGCCCTTCCGTTGACACCTCAATACTGCTTGAAGGTCCTGTGTGTCGCTCGGCTCATTTGCCCAACAGTGGAAATCCGCTGCAGTGCCGGTCGTGAAAAACACTTACGCACGTTGCAACCTTTATCCTTGTACGTCGCCAACTCTTGGTTCGTTTCGGATTATCTGACGACGCCGGGCCAGGCCGAAGAATTGGATCACCAAATGATTCGCGACGCAGGGTTCGAAATCGAGACGATTCCCGGACTCAGCGAAGCGGAAGTCGAGGCTCCGTGTGCGGCGGCGACCGCATGTTGCGGTGGATCGGCTTAAGTGCAGTTCGGCTGGCTTTGTTCGAATAAGGGTCGCGGATGACTTCGGCTGAATTTAAACGCCAGCTCCGCGAGGTTGCTGAGATCGCGGGAAACCATGTGCGATTGGGGGACCGATGGTTGTTGAACTTAGCATCCAACAACTATTTGGGTTTGTCCAACGATCGTCGAGTCCAGCGGGCGGCCGTTGAAGCGATTCAAAAATGGGGAACCGGCACCGGTTCGTCGCCGCTACTCAGCGGCTTCACGTCTTTGCATCAAGAGCTTGCGCAAACGATCAGCGATTGGAAAACCGGCGCCCTGACCGGGGCCGAACTCGCAGGGCAGGGGGCCGTTGATAAATTGGTATCCGGGCCGGTCGCTATTCGAACTCTGCTTTTTCCCTGTGGGTATTCGGCGAACTTAGCGGCGTTGAACGCGTTACTGGAACCAAACGCCCAAGTCTTTGCCGATCGCAAGAATCATGCCAGTCTGGTGGATGGACTGCGTATGGCCAAAACCGATCGCGTTGAAATGACGGTCCGGTATTACCGGCATCGCGATTTTTCGAATCTGGCTAGGTTGCTGGAACAAAGTGACGCGCGACGGCCACGTTGGATCGTGACCGATTCTGTTTTTAGTATGGATGGAACGTGTACCCGGCCAAGTGATCTCGAAGAATTGGTCACACGTTTCGAGGCTCGATTGTTGATCGACGAAGCCCATGCGACGGGTGTCATGGGCTCCCACGGAGCCGGATTTTTTTCGTTTGAGACAGCCAAGAACGAACCGGGACTGTGGCGCGATGGCCGGCCGCAATTTGCGGTTGTGGGAACGCTTTCCAAAGCTTTGGCATCGGTCGGCGGTTTCTTTGCCGGCCCAGCGGACTTGGTCGACCGAATGATCCAGACCGCGCGACCGTTGATCTACTCGACCAGCCTACCGGCTAGTAGCGTGGCGGCAGCGATGTCCGCCATCAACCTGTCGATCGCAGAACCGTGGCGTCGTGCAGCCGTTCAGCAAAACACGGCCACACTTCACACCGAGTTGACCAAACAAGGTTGGAAGACGACCGGCGATCCAACCGCGCCACTATTAGCGGTTGTTGTCGGCGATCACCAGGCGGCACAACGTTTGGCGGATGAATTGATGGAATCGGGTATCTGGGCGCCGGCCATTCGACCGCCCACCGT
>JAUXWY010000511.1 GCA_030681235.1 Pirellulaceae bacterium
CGGTACACCAGCGCTCGCTAAACCGAATCCTCGCGAATTCCTGACGCCGGTACACCAGCGCTCGCTAAACCGAACGGGTCACGAATTCTCGGATCGGGTTAGGCGCGACTGCGGCCGAAACCGACGAAACTAAAGACAAGAAATGCGACGCCGGCGGTGATCAGTCCAGCGCCCCACGCAATGGCTTCGGCGGGCGTGCGAATCACGTTGACCCAATCGAATGGCTGGTCAAACGGACCGCCGACACTCATGCTGATCGTTCCCCAAACCATAATTCCCACGCCAATGGCCAGAAAACCAATGGCTTTCCCTTGGGCAATCATGGCGACGAGATTCGGACGAAAGTACATCGTTGCAGCCAATGCTCCCAACAGGAGGCCGATGGCCAACACCCCTCCGTACGCCATGGCTTCTGCGAAGAATTCGGGATTCCACTGGTTCATGCTTGTTCTCCGATTGGCTTGTTCGCGACGGCTCGTCCAACGATCGTTGCGACCGCCGCGTCGCCGGTAACATTGACGGTTGTGCGACACATATCCAAGACTCTATCGACTGCCAGGATCAAGGCCAGGCCCGACTGTGGAACCCCGATCGCCTCCAACACAACAACCAACATCACCATCCCAGCGCCCGGCACAGCCGCCGCTCCGATCGAAGCCAATGTCGCCGTAACCACGATCGTCAATTGTTGATAAAAGCTAAGGTCAATTCCCAGAGCCTGCGCGATAAACACGGCTGCGACCGCTTGATAAAGACTGGTGCCGTCCATGTTGATCGTCGCGCCGATTGGCAAGACAAAGCTGGCGACTTTCGGATCCACGCCCAGATTTTTCTCCACGCATTCGAGGGTCACGGGCAGGGTGGCCGCACTGCTACTGGTGGTGAACGCCAACAGTTGGGCCGGCATCATTCCCCGCAGAAACTTCATGTAGCTTAAATTGCCGAGCGTCATTACCAAGGTCGGATAAACACCGAACAATACGATTGCCAACCCCAGGATCACGGTTACGGAGTACCAGGCCAACGCCGAGAATATTCGCCAATCACTACTGGTTTCTGCGATCAATGAGGCCATCAACGCAAACACGCCCACCGGGGCAAACCACATGATAATGTCGATCATCATCAGAATGATCGTGTTGAGACTGTCAAAAAAGGCTTTGACCGGAGCGACTTTTTCAGACGGAGCAAGGATCATTGCAATCCCGAAGAATATGGCCCAGAAAATCACCTGCAACATATTGGAATTGCTGGATGCGGCGGACACAAGGTTCTCGGGCACTATATCCACCAATGCTTGCAGCGGACCTTTACCCTGTTCTTTTTCGGCCGATGCTGCGATTTTCGCGACACGTTCTACTCCAGCCTGATCGCCCAATAGCTTGGCTTGAACATCTTCAGGAAGTCCACGTCCCGGCCCAATCAGGTTCACCGCGACCAACCCGATACAGACCGCCACTACGGTCGTGCACAGGTAGAGCGCAATCGTTCTTCCGCCCATCGATGACAATCGCGACATGTCTTGCAGGTCAGAAACGCCCTTGATCAGCGAGGCCAAGATCAACGGAATCGCAATCAGCTTCAGCGAGTTGACAAACAGGACCCCGAACGGCTTGACCCATCGAGTAGCAAAATCACCTGGCGAAAACTCGGGAATGGCTTGTCCAACTTGCACCAGGAACACGCCAAACAACAGACCGCCGATCAATCCCGTCAGTATTTGCCAATGCAACGGCCAGGACCAAACCTTCAAAAAGCTCCCAGTCTTTGAATCGTTGATCATTCGACTTTTTCCGTAAGTGGATTGTTGCGAGGAGGGACGTGCCTTGCTTTGTGATCGTACCATAGAGGTCGATGGTTGACGAGCAAGGCATGGGCTACAATGGGCTACTTCCGTTGATCGACGAACGTTGGGAGTTGGCTTGTGGTTCGGAATTGGTTCGGTGTTCTACTGTGGTTCATTTGTCCAATCATGGTGGGGTGTGGTCCATCCAGCAGTCCAGATGTTCGCCAAGTCGCGGACCCATTCGCGAACCCGGAAAACACCTCGGTTCCTACCCCCGCAAGCACGTCGAGCACAAACGCCATAACGACCGACAATAAGTCGCCGGCCACCCGTGAGCCGTCCGGGATAATTGCCAACACCGGACCGAACAGCCCATCGCCGACCATCGAAGAGCTGGCCCCCCCGTCGCGGACTATCTCGCCGAAGAAAAACACGGTCGCCAATCCTTCCACGGACACGCTCGTGAATGCTTCGTTGGCGACCGACGAGACAGACCCTTTTCTCCCCAAGCGAAAACTGGGGCCTTTGGAACTGGTCGACGTCCAAGTCGCGCCGTTGCTCGAGTTCGGGCTGCGTCATTCCGAATCAAAACATCTTCGTTTGATTACGGATTTGCCCGAAGCGGAGATTCCCACCGAGTTTCACGCGGTGTTCGAACAAGCCATCGGGCAATGGACCGAGTTTTGTGGGGCCGACCCCCGGCGATTTGCTGACTGGAGATTGACTTGTTTCTTGGTCGTCGATGAAGTCAAGTTCCAGCGGGCAAAGTTGTTCCCTGGGGCTGGCCAATTGCCGCAAGGAAAATTGCCGCCGGGTGGTTGGCAGTATGGGAACCAAGTTTGGGTTCGCCAACAATTGGGGCCGTATTACACGCGGCACATGCTGCTGCACGAAGCCACCCATGCCTTCTTTGCGTTTAATTTTGGAGCCCTTGGTTCGCCTTGGCTGGCGGAAGGATTGGCCGAGTACTTTGCGGTTCATCGTTGGGCGGACGGTCGTTTGCAGTTGGCGGCACGCGTCACCGACAAGGACGAGCTACCGTATTGGGGTCGAGTCAAGTTGATCCGCGACGCGTTTCAAACGGGCCAACCGAAAACGTTGCTCGAAGTGATGAAGTTCCCGCCCGCAGCCTTCCCGCAAGTCGAATCGTATGCCTGGAGCTGGGCCGCCGTCAGTCTGTATGCTGGCCATCCGAAACTGCGGCCCGCGTTTCTAGCCCAAGTTCAGAAGTTGGGCCAAATGACGGACACTCAGTGGAACCGAGAGTTGTTGGAAGCGGTGCCGCTGAGCCGGCTACAATTGGAAACGCAATGGCAGGTCGACACGATGTCGCTGCAATATGGCCACGATTTTGCGAGGACCGCGATCCAATGGCGCGATGTGAAAGTTGCCGACCAATCCGAGTATCAATTGACGCTGCCCGCCGACGGCGCGTGGCACTCGACAGGGTTGCGGTTGGCGACTGGAGAATGGGTGGTTACGACCACGGGATCTTATCAGGTCGCCCAAACCGAAATGGGACCTCTGATCTCCGAACCCGACGGCGTCACCATCCGTTACGCGTTGGGAGCCCCCATGGGTCAAGTTCAATTCGCTCTCCAAGGTGATCCGGCTATCCTGCAAGGGATGTCCGAACTAACAAAACCGAGACCACTTTCAGTCCGCGCGGTTATGCAATCGACGGGCGAAGAACTATTCGTAAGAGTGAATGATCTTCCGAGTCATTTGGAAGACAATCAGGGGCAGATAACAATCGTGATCCGACGGAAATAGACTTGGCAGACAACTGTTCATCATATCACTTACTGCAACAGAATTCTTGCGAACTCCGCTATAGGTAGCATGAAACGAAGGGACTCGGGTTGTTGGATTTTCAAAACTTTGCACGACTGGATGCTGCTGGGCTGCAGAATGTGTCGCAATTATTAGCCCACGCTGCGTCGCAGGTCCCCGAACATCCAGCGGTCGCCGTGGCCAGTCGCGGGGGATGGTGGAATCGTGTCCGAGTCGCTGCATCGGGTGATATCGCTCGGACGGTGCCTCGCGGATGGCGAGTCATCAGTTATCGCGAACTGGACGCGTTGGCGACCGACATCGCGCGCGGTCTGCTGGAGATGGGCATTCCTCCGGGGACCCGATTGGCGTTGATGGTGCGACCCGGCATCGAGTTCATCGCGTTGGTGTTTGGCTTGATGCGAGCCGGCATGGTGCAGATCTTGATCGACCCCGGCATGGGGCGCGGCAACATGGTGCAATGCCTGCAAGAGTGCCAGCCGCAAGGTTTCGTCGGGATTCCGTTGGCGCAGATCATGCGGTGCGTGTTTCGCCGCAAGTTTCCCTTGGCGGTCCATAACGTGACGGTGGGACGACGCTACGGTTGGGGCGGACGGACTTATTCACAAGTATTGCAAAAAGGGCGACCGTCGCGCCGAGTCGTCAACCAAACGAGCGCCAGTGAGCAAGCGGCGATTATCTTTACGACCGGAAGCACAGGGCCGCCAAAGGGCGTGTATTACTCGCACGAGATGTTCATTCGCCAAGCGACTCAAATCCGGGACTTCTACCAAATCGAGCCAGGTGGCGTGGACCTGTCCGGGTTTCCTTTGTTTGCACTCTTCAATATCGGGATGGGTGTCACGACGGTGATACCACGGATGGATCCCACTCGACCGGCAGACGTCAACCCGCAGGACATCATCGCCGCCGTGAATTTGTGGCAAGCCAATCAGAGCTTCGGCTCACCCGCGTTGTGGAACACGGTCAGCGTGTATTGCGAGAAGCACGGCGTTCGATTGCCCAGCTTGCGGCGTGTGTTCTCCGCGGGTGCACCGGTGCCACCACACGTTCTGCGTCGTTTAGAAAAAATGATGGAGCCGGGCGGAGAGATTTTTACGCCGTACGGCGCGACGGAAGCATTGCCGATCGCCTCGAATTCGGCGCAAGTGATTCTAGGCGAAACAGCTGTTTTGTCGGCTAAAGGACACGGCACTTGTGTTGGAGCCCGGTTTCCTGGGATTCGCTGGAAAGTGATTCCGATCAGCGACCAGCCCATCGCAAATTTGACCGACGTCCAGGAAGTGTCGCCGAGGGAAATCGGCGAATTGATGGTCAGTGGTTCGGTCGTCAGCCCCCAATATGTGACCCGAGTCGACGCGAACGCGATTCACAAGGTCCTCGATTCGGCCACGAACACCGTCTGGCATCGAATGGGAGATGTGGGATACTTGGACGAACGGGACCGGTTTTGGTTTTGTGGACGGAAGGGGCAACGAGTGGTGACGGCCACCGGGACGTTGTTTACGATTCCAGTCGAAGCCATTATCAACTCGCATCCGTCGATCTATCGGTCGGCGTTGGTGGGAGTTGGTCTGTTGGGCCAGCAGACGCCGGTCGTGGTTTTGGAACCATGGCCTGAGTTTTGGTCGGCGGATCAACGCGAACATTTGCGATTGATCGACGAGGTGCGGCGAGTCGCCGCGCAGGATTCTCGATCGCGCCAGATCGAGTATTTTTTTGTGATTCGGAACTTGCCGGTCGATATTCGGCACAACGCCAAGATTTTCCGCGAGAAGTTAGCCGAATGGGCCACGAAACAACTGGGTGCGTTGCCCGCGCCGAAACGCGGACCGACAAGCGATCGGGAGCGATAATGGAGGACTCATGCAGGTCTTGGTGACAGGAGGCGGTGGGTTCTTAGGCCGAGCCATCGTCCGGCAATTGGTTTACCGTGGCGAGCGAGTCCGCGTGTTGGGTCGCAATCCGTACCCATTTCTGGACAAGCTTGGGGTCGAAGTGATTCAAGGCGACGTGCGAGATCCTGCGGTTGTCGCCAATGCCTGCCGCGAAGTGGAAACGGTGTACCACACGGCAGCCGTGGCTGGGATTTGGGGCCCGTGGGATCGATACCATTCGATCAACACCCTTGGGACTCGAAACGTCATCGACGGTTGTCTTGGTCAGGGCGTTCAGAAATTAGTTTTTACTAGCTCGCCCAGCGTAGTATTCAGTGGTTCGGACCAGGAGGGCGTCAACGAAACGGAACCGTACCCTAGGCGATATTTGTGCCATTATCCGCACTCCAAAGCGTTGGCTGAACAAGAGGTCTTGGACAGCCATGATCGGACGCGGTTGTTGACTTGTGCGTTGCGCCCGCATCTGATTTGGGGGCCAGGCGACCAGCACTTGATTCCCCGCATGTTGGAGCGAGCTCGGTTGGAGAAACTCAAACGAGTGGGCAACGGCGACAACAAAGTGGACATGATCTATGTCGACAATGCCGCCGCCGCTCACCTTCAAGCGGCAGATGCACTGACGCCTGATTCGCCCGTGGGTGGTCAAGCGTATTTTGTCAGCGAAGGCGAACCAGTCAACTTGTGGATGTGGATCAATGAGATATTGATGTTGGCGGGTCTTCCGCGAGTCCGTCGATCGGTTTCTTTTTCAGCAGCTTACAATGGCGGTCGCTTTTTGGAGACCATTTACGAATGGTTTCGCTGGACGGATCATGAACCGATCATGACGCGATTCTTGGCCTGTCAACTGGCTCACCATCACTACTACGATGTTTCCAAGGCGCGCCGCGATTTTGGAATGCGGTCGATCGTTTCCTTCGAGGAAGGGATGGATCGCCTGGGGCGTTTCTTGAGCGGAGAAACGGCGATCGCCGAGCAAACGCTGCCCTGCAACCGCAACCCCGTGGAAGTCGAACGAGAACGAATGCGGCAAATCAATTGGCGCGATCAATACAACAAGCCGGTTCCGACTCCAAACCGCGGTCCGTCGGCTGACGATACGGACGACGTCGACGACGTCGACGACGTTGACGTCGTTGACGTCGTTGACGACGATAACCTGTACGAAGATTCCGAAGATGCCCATGTTGACGACGAGGTCGCCGAGTCGTCCACTTCTTTGCGAGATCGGTTGGCCGACGGGATTGAGTACGCCGACGAAGAAGATGAAAATGACGACGAAAAGAATCGCCGACGACGGCGGTGAACTTACCGAGGTGTGGTTGGTGTAGTTGGGGCGGTTGGACTTTGAAGGAGCGGTCATGATTCTGTCTGGAGACGAAATTGCACGGCGATTGGGTGGCGATATCGGTATCGATCCGTACGACCCTGCCAACGTGAACCCCAACAGCTACAACCTCACGCTCCACCATGAGCTAATGGTTTACGAGGAAGTTGTGCTGGACATGAAAAAGGTGAACCGTGTCCAACGGATCGATATCCCGGAATCTGGTTTGGTACTGGAGCCACGGCGTTTGTACTTGGGCCGCACGATCGAACGAACCGAAACGCACAACTTGGTGCCGATGATCGAGGGGCGTTCGAGCATTGGCCGGTTGGGGTTGTTTGTCCATGTGACAGCCGGGTTCGGCGATGTAGGCTTCAAAGGATTTTGGACCCTGGAGATGTTTGCCGTCCAACCCGTTCGCATCTACGCCGGCGTTTCGATTTGCCAAATCTTTTATCACGAAATAAAAGGCGCATACGAAGAGTACCAAAGCGACAAGTATCAGAATAATCGCGACATACAACCCAGTCTCTTGTTCAAAGAGTTCTTGAGTCCACAAGAAACCGATCCTCAATTGCGTTTGAAATTTGACTGAGATTGGCTCCATTCGCGGCGGTCTGGAAAAGGAATCGATTGATGACCGAGGTTCAAGCCCAAAATGAGATCGCCGAATTGCGACAACAGATTCGCATTCATGATCGAAAGTATTATGTCGATCTGGCCCCGGAAATCGCGGATCACG
>JAUXWY010000512.1 GCA_030681235.1 Pirellulaceae bacterium
GCAAGTAGGCCGATCGGGTTTGATCTGGGGTACGAACCGTCCGGACTTGCGAGTGTGAACCGTTGCGGTCTCGGTTGGAGTTTATTTGCTAAACAAGCCTGTCCCTCGACCGCTTCGCTGGCGCTTCGCGCGTGCGTCGTAGTGGTCAATCCTGGGCTCCACCGAGGTGAACTCGGTGGCGGCCCTAAGCGTACAGGAAAATCCCGCCGATTTACTCGGCGGATTGTTTCGGTTTCTCGCTACAACAGCGGGCCTGGGATTTGAAGGCCGTAGGACCGATCCTGCTTCGGACACGTCCGCAAGTAGGCCGATCGGGTTTGATCTGGGGTACGAACCGTCCGGACTTGCGAGTGTGAACCGTTGCGGTCTCGGTTGGAGTTTATTTGCTAAACAAGCCTGTGCCTCGACCGCTTCGCTGGCGCTTCGCGCGTGCGTCGTAGTGGTCAATCCTGGGCTCCACCGAGGTGAACTCGGTGGCGGCCCGGTCTGTGCCTCGACCGCCAAGGCAAACGCTCAAGCGTTGATCGCTCCCGCCTTGATCACCGCACACTTGTATCGATTTTGAGCTTTGCGCGTGTCGCGCTCCCGTCAATTTGCACTCGAACGATCCTGAGTCGAAGTGCGACACACATCGCCAACATTGTTTGCAAGCTACAGTCTCATTGCATTGATCGCGTCAGGGCTTGCGAATCAACCGCATTTTCGGTCCAAGACCACGCGCGCCGATTCTCCTGATTGGCCACACCTCCACGGGTAGGCTAGGCAGAGAATTCCCGGTTCCAACCAATCGTCATACCATTCACAAACGTAGTAAGGGCTCAAAATGAGGGTCAAGAACAAACTGTTTTCGGCTCTGTTTTGTGTATTGACGGCTCTGCCGCTCGTCTTCTTCACTTTCAACTTCTATACGAAAAGCAAAGTCAAACAAGCAAAATTTGATCAGAGCACTCGCTGGCCCAGCACGGAAGGCAAACTGCTTGGCGCGATTGTTGCCACTGGCTTTCGCCCCGTTCAAGACGAAACGGAGCCGCGTCAATACTACTACCCCAAAGTTGGGTATGTTTATTATGTCGACGGGATCCAGTACCTCGGCCAAAGATACGCGATTGAAGACAATTGGTATTCGACACCTGAAGCGGCGGAAGCTGTCCTCAACGAACTGCGGCAGCAGGATTCTTTGGCCGTTTACTACGACCCAAATTCGCCTAGCGAGAGTGTCCTGAAGACAGGGGGATTCAATGCCATGGGCAGCTTTTGGCTGTTCGCTGCTTGCGGCATTGCCTTCGTGGGCATTCCCTTGGTGTGTACCGTGGTCAAGTTTGGAAGCGATAAGGGGATGGGCGTTGTTTGACCGAACGCCAGCGCTCGCAGCACAATCGCCCCGATCGTCCACCGCGGAACCACGACAAGAGTACAAGCACGCTGTCAACCAAAATCATGACATGCTTCCGCGCGGCTGAATGTTCTTGGTCGCCATTTCGATCTAGTGACGAATGTTTTTTCACAGCAAACGCTGAGGTTCGCGGGAACAGACCTACTGCTATCGGCTGGCTACAATCTCGGTTAGCCGCATTCCGTTGGCTTACCTGGACGGATGGAATAGGGCATAATCGCGGCCTGAGGATCTTCGTACGACCATCAAGCCGACATCCGATTCGAAAGCGTTATGCAACTCAAAGAACAAGAACTCTATCAACCCACCGATCGGCGGCCCATTGCGGCGCGGCGGTGGTCGATCTGGCAGCCGATCGTGGCGGGGATCGTGAAAGCAGGGGTCTCGGCCAATTCCATCTCCGTGGCTGGAATGGTCGCGGGTATCTTGGCAGGGCTGGCGTTGGCCCTGACATCATACCAACCTGATTTCGCGCGATTGGCATGGCTGGCGGCGGCGTTTTTCATTCAACTGCGATTGCTGGCGAATTTGCTCGATGGGATGGTGGCGATCGAATCGGGCCAAGCTTCGGTGGTCGGCGAACTGTACAACGAAGTTCCTGACCGCGTCTCGGATTCTGCCATTTTGATTGGTGCGGGACTTGCGATCGGTGGGAGCCCCGTTCTCGGTTGCCTGGCAGCTTTGGCCGCCATGTCTACCGCTTACGTGAGAGCCATCGGAAAGAGTGTCGGTGCCGGGCAAGTATTTTGCGGACCGATGGCCAAGCAACACCGCATGGCTTTGCTCACCGTGGTAGCCACCTATTTGGGGATCGCGCCGGAGGATTGGCATCCCGATTGGTTCTGGCTGATGTCCTGGCAGCTAGTTTCGTTAACGCTTTTGTTGATCATCATCGGCTCTTTGATTACCGCCATTCGCCGACTATTACGCGTGGTCGCACATTGCCGAGCCGATCACCGGCACGCCAGCCAAGGTTGCACCGATCAACATCAAGGAGATCACGATGCCCCCTGATTCGCGGCTGCAATGGTTCGATATCAGACATGCTTTTGATTCGCCGTTTACCCTGTGGGCCACGGCCGGAATCGGGATGCTTTTGGTGCTGACTCCATTGGTCATCATCGCACTAAAACGAAAGGGTTGGGTTGGAGAAAAACTGTACCACGAACTGATGCTGCGTTATCAGTCGTGGTTGATTCTGGTTCCTATCATCCTGTTGCCGATTTTGGCAGGAGCCATCGCAACGATGATCGGAATCGGCTTGCTAAGTCTGTTTTGTTTTCGAGAGTATTCACGTGTGACGCAGTTGAAGCGAGAACTAAGCATCGCCGCGATTGCGTGTTTGGGGATCGTTCTGCTGACACTTGCCTCGTTTGACCATTGGTACCGGCTGTTTGTCGCGCTAACTCCTTTGACTGTCTGCGCGATTGCGGCGGTGGCGATTCTGCGAGATCAACCGCAAGGTTACATTCAGCGGGTCGGGTTAGCGGCGCTTGGTTTCTTGTTGTTTGGATCTTGTTTGGGGCATCTGGGCTTTCTGGCGAATGATTCCAATTATCGAGCGATGCTGATCCTAATCTTTCTCTGTGTGGAGTTGAATGATGTGTTTGGCTTTGTCGTTGGCAAAACGCTGGGACGACGAAAACTGGCCCCCAACACCAGCCCCGGAAAAACGATTGCGGGTGCGGTGGGAGCACTGATTCTGACGACGCTGTTGTTTTTTATCATGGGCAGATTTGTATTTAGCGGAACGCATCTCGCAGCAACGACTCACCTGTTGGTATTGGGCGCCTTGGTCAGTTTGTTAGGCCAGACGGGCGATCTGATGTTATCGTCGATCAAACGAGACCTTGATATCAAAGACATGGGGGCGACGATTCCCGGTCACGGCGGGTTCCTCGATCGATTCGACAGCATGATCTTGGTGGCCCCGGCTTTTTTCCATTACGTCAACTACTACGTGGGGATAGGACAGGATACTCCTATTCGAATTTACACCGCCGGTTGAACAAGGCAACGCTTTCTATCCATCCGTTACGCCGGCCGCGACTGTCTGACCGACAACCACGAGGGAGTCGTGAGCGAACTTCTTCTTGAGTTCTGACTGGAAGTATACGTGTTGCCGAAGTGCGACAACGGGGCCGATTTCCGTTCTAATCTCTTTCTTTCGTAGAATCGATTCAACCGTTACCGCCGACTTGGATTGTTCGTGAAAATAGTGTGCGGGACCCTGCTTGAATATGTTTTGCGACCTACCTTTCGCCGTCAACGATGGATTTCGCCGATCACATCGTGGACAAGAAACAAAATCCCAACCTTGATCGGCTGTTATGTCTTCGTTGTCTTCATTTCGATCGCCACAACCATTCGGCTGGAAGCGAATTCGACTGGGAACTAGAAAGGTTTGGGTGACGGCTGCCGCCGGTCTCGTCTGGTTATCCTGCACGGCGGCTGGATTTACGATGCTCGCGCGCCACCAAATGACTCCGGGGCGAACTGCGAACGCCGTCGCCCACTGGCCCGAATCGAGTCTGATGACTCGCAACAAGGAAGGGTTCTCGATCGTCTTGTTTGCCCACCCACGTTGTGTTTGTACCAACGCAAGCCTGCAAGAATTCAGACGACTCTTGGAGGATGCTCGGATTCAACTTCAGGCACACGTCGCCATTTGCCAACCGCTTGGCACCCCTGATGACTGGCTGGAGACGGAGCAGGTTTCCGCCGCAAAATCAATCCCTGGAGTTCAATTCTTCGTCGACCATGAGGGGCGGGAAGCGAACCGTTTTGGTGCGACAACTTCGGGACATGTCGCTCTATTTGGACCTGGTGGTCCCTTGCTTTTTAGTGGAGGGATCACTTGGGGCCGAGGGCATGTTGGTGAAAACCCTGGCCGCCGACGAGTGACTCAGCTCTTGGATCAACCGACCACTGAGACGAACGGAGAGTTGGTTTCGGTTTGCCCAGTGTTTGGTTGTCCGTTGTTGGAAGAATAAACAAAAGCGTGATGGAACTGTGATGAATATTACTTCGCATTGCTTGGTACCCGCAGCCTGCGTGAGCGACCCACCTCGGGCCGAGGCGTTGTTTCGCGAACAACAAACAAATCTATGTGCGCGAACGGACCTGATGTTCGCAGGGCTACTGGTCTTTCAATGGCTGGTGGGGGTCATGATTGCCGCTTCCGTGTCGCCAATCGCTTGGGCCGGCAGCTCGAGCCAGATCCATCTTCACGTTTGGGCATCCGTGTTCCTACTCGGAATTGTTATTTCAGTTCCCTTGGCGTTGGTTGTTTGGCGACGTGGCTCGACGCTTTCTCGTCATTCCATCGCCATCGCTCAGGCATTGACTTCGAGCTTGTTGATTCACTTGTTAGGTGGGCGTATCGAAGCTCACTTTCATGTGTTTGGCTCGTTGGCTTTTTTAGCCACCTATCGCGATTGGCGAGTGCTGATCACGGCCACCTTCATCGTGGCCGCCGATCATTTTTTGCGTGGGACTTTTTGGCCAGAGTCCGTCTTTGGAACCATGACTGCCGAATGGTGGCGGTGGTTGGAACATGCCGGTTGGGTTGTTTTTGAAGACGCGTTTTTGATCTTGGCCTGCGTTCGCGGCACGGCCGAAATGCGAAGTATGGCTGCTAAAACCGCTCAGATCGAAACCAACAAGGCCATTGTTGAAGCCAAAGTCATTGAGCAGACGGCCGAATTGCGCGCCAAGGCCGTCGCACTGGTTGAAGCGAAAGAACACGCCGAAGCCGCCAATCTCGCCAAATCGGCATTTTTAGCCAACATGTCCCATGAAATCCGCACGCCCATGACGGCGATCATGGGATACTCTGAAGCCCTCTTGGATCCTCAGCAAACACTCTCGGATCGGCATGACGCACTGCTCGTCATTCGCCGCAGTTCACGGCACTTGCTGGATTTGATTGATGATATTCTGGACATCAGTAAGATCGAAGCAGATAAAATGACAGTCGAAAAACTCCCGACAAATGTCGTACAAATCGTATCGGAAGTCGTTTCGATCCTTCGACCGGCTATTACAGCCAAAGGCCTCCAGTTCCGAATTGAATTCGGAGACTTGATTCCAAAACAAATCATCAGCGACCCGATTCGCTTGAAACAGATATTGGTCAACCTGATCGGAAACGCTTTGAAATTCACAAGCCAAGGTCATATCACGATCCACGTATCGAGCAGAAGCGATTGCGGCGATTGTCTGGTCGAATTCGAGATCCGAGATACGGGGATCGGAATGACTCCCGAACAAATCGAACTTTCGTTCGAACCATTCACACAGGCGGATGTTTCGACAACGCGCAAGTTCGGTGGGAGCGGATTGGGGCTGACGATTAGCAAACGCTTGGCAATCTTGTTGGGTGGCGAACTGACGGTCAGCTCGACGTTTGGGCAAGGGAGCTCCTTCTTCGCAACGGTCAACGGTGGGCCGGACTCACGGATCGAGTACTTGCGTGGATTGACCGAACAAAGTGTAACCGTGCAGGCCACGCCAGGTAAAACAGAACCTCAGATCGAACTCCATGGCCGAATTCTGTTGGCCGAGGACGGTCCAGACAATCAACGACTCCTATCACTACACCTGCGACGCGCCGGTGCTGAGGTCGTAGTCGCGGACAATGGACGGATCGCGGTCCATTTGGCTCGCTTGCAGTCGTTTGATCTGATTTTGATGGACATGCAAATGCCCGAAATGGATGGATACTCAGCGACCAGTCGTTTGCGGGCAAGCGGCATGACGATTCCCATCATTGCCTTGACCGCCCATGCAATGCCAGAAGATCGAGACAAGTCCTTGGCGGCTGGTTGCTCCGACTACCTGACCAAACCCATCGAAAAGCTAAAACTACTGTCGACGATTGCTCGGTATTTGCCAACACAGGTGGAAAAGACTGAAGCATCGACCGTCGAAGCCTTGCCGACAACAGCAACAGCTAAAAAATCTGGGGTTATTCGCAGCACTTTCTCCGACGACCCAGACATGGGAATGGTGATTTTCGAATTCGTCGAATCGCTCCCAGACCGGATGACCACCGCCGTCAAGTTTCTCCAAGAACAGAACTATGCGGAACTCCGGCGGTTGGTTCACCAGCTCAAAGGAGCGGGCGGTGGTTACGGGTTCCCGCAAATCACAGAGATTGCTGATCGAGTGGAACGCCAAATCGCCAACGCCGACCCCTCGGCCGAGATCATGGACGGCATCAAAGAATTAGGAGAGATCATAAGCTCGATCGATTGCAAAGTCGATCTTACGGAGACGCAACGTGCCTAACAAAGTCCTAGTCATCGACGATTCTTTGGATATCCACCGATTGATCAAATTCAGGTTGGCGAAGGAGAACTTCGAATTGGTTGCGGCTTACGACGGTGGATCGGGATTGGCGATGGCTCGTGAACTCAAGCCTTCGGCAATTCTGTTGGATGTCGATTTGCCAGATCGCGATGGGTTCTCGGTGTGCGTGGCACTCAAAGAAGACCCCACGACCATGCATATCCCCGTCGTATTCTTGACAGGAGCAGCATCCACGGAAGAAAAAGTGCGAGGTTTGGACATCGGAGCCATCGACTACGTGACCAAGCCCTTCGACTCGTTCGAACTGATCGCTCGGGTTCGAGCGGCTCTTCGCACCAGCTACCTGCTGGAGCTATTGTCGCGAAAAGCGATGATTGATGGACTGACAGGTTTGTGGAATCGCTCTTATCTGGATTCTCAACTTTACATCCAGTTGGCGGCCGCTCGGCGTCTGGAAACTCCGCTGGCGTGCATCATGGCGGACATCGATCATTTTAAATCGATCAATGACACTTATGGTCATCACTGCGGCGATGAAGTTCTGCGACAAGTCGCCTTGCTTTTGGCCGAACACAGCCGTGTCGATGACATTGTTTGTCGATTTGGGGGTGAAGAGTTTTCAATACTACTCCCGAATACCCACTTGGAAAATGCTCACGCCATCGCCGAACGATTGCGGATTGAAATCGAACGAATGCCGATATCTTTTCGGAACAACTCGTTTCAAATCACGTCCAGTTTTGGCGTCGCGGACTTGCGAGCATCGATTCCCCTGTCGGTGATTGAACTAGCCGATCAAGCACTTTATCAAGCCAAAAAGCGCGGTCGAAACCAAGTCGTCGCGCATCTGGCCGACCGCCAACGAGTCGAGCCTGTTTGATTTGACTCGGCGGTTTTGCCTAATCGAGCAAGCATCATCAAAATCTGCCACTGTACCGCTCCGCCATGACTGACCAGTGTACATGGCCGTGTAATCAATGATATCCTCGCGTAGGATGGCGATCGAATTTGGATCATCCCTCAACTCGCAAACATTCGGTTCATTAAACTGGGCGGCTCGCGAGTTTCGATTGATTTCACCCAATGACTGAAACCATTGCCAGAACTACATGTCTAGGTCATTGCAACCCAGCGGCGGTGATCTGAGAATTGCCCAGCGGTCGATCTTTGGGCAATCGCGAGATTTTGGACGGGATCGACGCGCTCGTAAAGAAGGCGGCGTTTGGTTTGCACAATCGAGTCGCTGCGTCTTGCGGTGTCTCGTTGCGTTCCATATGCAGGATCGGCCCGCTGGCGGAATAATTTGCTGAGACTTTCCACAATACTTCTTTGTCCCGCTTCAACATCAAGTGACTGGTATGCGGCGTGTAGCGAATCCGCTCCTGGACTGGGCCAAAACGCGAACCGAAGTGATCGCGCACGACTTCCTGAACTTCGTCGCCCCGCAGCACCACGGCCTCCAGGCGAAGCGGGGCTTTATCGTCAATCACAAATCCGAGTTGCTCGAGACGCTGGCGCAACGCATCGGATACGGCGTCGGATTCATTGCCCAAATGATTTAGCTCCACCGCCAATGAGACTCGACTCCCTGGTCCAAACATTAGCAATTCTTGTGCGGTCAGATCCTTCGTGTTCTTTTCAATTTCTCGACGCCGATTTTCGTTGATCAACTCCAGACCAAAGACTCGATCGGGTGCGACGATCCAAGTGGTGGAGCCGGTCTGGGCTCGATACAAGCCGGGAGACAGCGAGAAGTTCCAAACCACGACTTGTAATTTCGGATCAACGATTCGTCCCCCGTTCACCAACAACAGCGAGTTGTCGGCCCACAGGACTGAATTGATCGCGTACCCAGTATCAAACGAGAACAGAGACTGTCCATTGGTCAGATCAAAACCGTGGAGCGCCCCTCCCGACGACGCGACCAACGATCGGCCATCCGGAGAGATTTCCAAGACCCGCAACGAAGCCATAAAATTCGGATCTCCTTGAATTCGCCCCACGACGGCTCCGTCCTTTAGCCGCATGATCCACAGTGATCCTTTTTGAAAGAACACGATATGGGAATTGTCACGACTGATGACCCAAGCTCCCGGATTCGAAACCGAGTAAATGCACTCGTCATCTTCGAGGTCCCAAAGCGCCAAATGACTACCGACCGTGAACAAGTGCTGGTCATCGACAAACAACGACGAGTGAGCCGTGAATCGATTCTGTTGCAAAAAGTTCTCGAACTTCCAGGCTTTTTCCGGCACCAATTGATCGTTGCCTGGCTTCCAGAATACGAGCCCTCCACCATCATTCCCAAACGGATTGTGGATCGTGACAACCGATTGCTTGGACGGCGAGACCACCACATCGTTTACTTCTTTGAAAGGCAAGGTGAAATCCCCAAACACCTCTTCGGTATTCGTGTCGACAAGGATGGCTTGCGAGAAATTTTGAAACGGGTTGTTGCGATAAATCGCAATCAGTTCGCCGGAATTGCCACTGTAGAACAGTCGAGAACTCGTATGGGCCTGATAGTCTGAGGAAAACTTGGATGACGGCAATGCTACGGATTTGTCAGCGATATGGCTCGGTTGTTGAGCGGGGATATAGCTAAACTCTGAAGAATCGAGCGCGATTTCATTCGCGGGTCTGACGGATTGGCCTTCGATCGGGAGCGCTCCGTTTTCGAAGACCTGTGGGGCCGGCTCGGGATCGTTCTGCGGCAACATGCCCGAAAACGAATCGACGCCGCCCGTGGGTTGTCCCGGTCGAACCGGGGTTCCACCTTCAAACGGATTGACTTCGGCAGCGATTTTGGCGCGAACTTCAGCCAGATGGGCTCGGTCCGCTTCGCTCAGTTTTTCAAGCGGAATCGTGACGACTTTTTCATCCTTCTTCAGCAGCTTCACTTCAGTTTCCGTAAGTTCAAAGATCGTGGCTTCGACTTTGAATTTTCCCGTTGCGTCGGTCCAGGTTCGATACTCCTCCGGAAAGTCTTGGGCATTGGCTCGGCGAATTAGTGTGGCTCGGTCGGGCACGACCGTGTGTGGAACTTTTCTACCGACAAAATCTGCCTCGACGCGACACCATCCGCCACCAACCAGTTCGAGCACGACCTGCTGTTGCTTTTCGCCGTGGAATTCGAATTCAATCAAGTCACCAACTTCGAATCTTGTGACTTGGTCCTGGGCAATCGCCAGACTGCTCATTAGGGCAACCCAAATCGAGGCCGCAAACGCAAACATTTGTCGCGTCAGCGAGAAGATTGACAAGAAACAAAACGCATATTGGAATACCATAAAACCCCCCTCGAAAGTTGAAGGAAACTACGAAGTCATCACGCAACACCGACGACGATTATAATCGCGACAAGACGTGAAACAACCGACGATACGTGGCCGCCAACAAACGGTGTTTCGGATCGCAAGTCCGCATGTGAAGAATCACTCCGGCCTCCGCTAAATCTCCGGTTCTTTGGGAGGCGGAAGTAGAGCGAGCGAGCCAATCGCTCCAGGAGCGAATCAGAGGAATTCTCATAGTAGAGCGATCGCCCCGAGCGCTCCGGAAGTGTGATTGAACTTGAGGCGAATCACTTGGTGCGCGGCGAAAACGAATCTTCGCCTGATTCGATGAATTTCTAGTATCCATATCGTGGCTCAGCTGCGGCACGATCGGGGGCGCTCGTGCTACTTTGGTCCGAACCGCATTACAGCTACGGTCTTCGACCTGTTTGATAGTGCAGATTTCCCCACGCAGCGTTCTAAACGGGCTCGAGTTGGTGCACCCACTGGCTGCCAGAGGACTGGCAACCAACACTTCCGAAGAAAAAATTGGTCGACCACTTGTACAAAAGTCGAATATTCACATAATTAGGTTCGTTAAATGTGAAATCTAGCTGCGGTAGGTGGCAGATTCGCATAATGAGGTTCGGAGTTTAGCAGCAAATGCTAGCTCTTCATAGCCGCAGGCTTCCAAAAAACGCACATGTCAAAGACGCAATCCCTCCCAACGATCATCGATGAAAACGCGGACAGTTCGCTGTTTGGCGAGCCTGAGCGGGTCGCGGAGTCGTATTCGGAGGGCTCGTTGGACGCGTTTGATACCGTTCAGGTATCGGACCAAGCGATCATGTCCCACATGCGGACTCATACCGGGACTTCGGTCCTGGACCTGTCCGAAAAATTGGCGGTGACCGATACCGCGGTCCGGCAACGATTGGCCCGTTTGATGGATCGCGGGCTGGTCGAGCGATTTGCGGTCCGGGAGGGGCGGGGTCGTCCGAAGCACGTTTACCGATTGACGGAAGCCGGCCAACGGGCCAGTGGCGCCAACCTGGACGACTTGGCGGTGGCGTTGTGGCAGGAATTGGTCTCGTTGGAGGACGCCGACCTGCGTGAGCGATTGCTGCGTCGAATTGTCGCTCGATTGGTGGTGCGGTATCTGCCTGAAGTTTTTGGCGTGACGCCGGACCAGCGGCTGAAATCGGTGGTGGAATTATTCAATCGCCGGGGGATCCCCTTTGCCTTCGAAAAAGCCTCTGCGAGCAAGACGCCGGATTCAAACGGAGAACCCATGGGCCGATTGGTGGTGCTGGGCTGTCCGTATCCTGGATTGAAGGACGAGCATCGCTTGGTCTGTCGAATGGAACAGTTGTTGTTTCAAAGTTTGATCGGCGTGCCAATCGAAGACATCACCAACGGGCAGGGACATGGTTGTTGCTCGTTTGTGCCGTTGCGTGGGGCAACGTTAGATTCAAAGAGTAGTTGTGGTAAATCGCGGTGCGATTGCCATTGAGATATTTTGACAAAAGTGAATGACTCGAGAACGATTGAAAGTGAACTGATGAGCGAGACATTAGAAATTATCGACCTGTTTGTCGAAGTGGAAGGCAAGCCGATTTTGCGCGGCGTTACCTTGACGATCCGTCGAGGAGAAACGCACGCGTTGATGGGCCCCAATGGGTCGGGCAAGAGCACATTGGGATTGGTCTTGTTGGGACATCCGAAATACATTGTTACATCCGGCGATATTTTGCTCAACGGTCAAAGCATCTTGGAAGCATCGCCCGATGAACGAGCCCGTGCCGGTCTCTTCTTGGCGTTCCAGCGGCCGGTGGCGATTCCGGGCGTGAAGATGGCTGACTTCTTACGACATGCCGCGACCAACGTTCGCAATCCGGAGCGTAAAGAGGGTGAAGACCTCATGCCCATGAAGGAGTTCCGGCAAGAGTTGCGTGCGAAAATGGCTCAACTGAAGATGGACCCGGAATTTGCTCGTCGTTATGTCAACGATGGTTTCTCCGGCGGCGAGATGAAGCGAGCAGAGATCCTACAATTGGCAATGCTCCAACCCAAGTTTGCGATCTTGGACGAGACGGACAGTGGGCTGGATGCAGACGCCGTTCGCTTGGCCAGTCAAAGTATCGCGGAAATTGGCGGTGCAAAGATGGGCCTGCTGATCATCACGCACCACGACAAGTTACTGGAGCACAACCCGCCACAATACACCCACGTGATCTTGGGTGGCCGGATCGTCGAGACGGGTGGCCGGGAGTTGGCCGATGAACTCCATCGCAATGGTTACCAGAGGGTTCGTGACGAACATCCGGAAGCTGCCGCGATGAACGACTCCAACACGAAGCCCGAGACGGTCACTGCCTAATTTGGTTCGCAAGAAACGCTTGAGATAGAAAGTTCTGTGATGGCATCAACTGATGTAATGATGAATGACGAAACGGGTGTTGGCGAGATCAATAAGTACGATTTTCGCACCGAGACCCATTCGGTTTTCAAAGCTCGCAAGGGTATTGATGAAGAAATCGTTCGGCAGATTTCGGCGCTCAAGAACGAGCCCCAGTGGATGCTGGACTTTCGTTTGCATGCGCTGAAGGTGTTTTTCGCCAAGCCGATGCCGAAGTGGGGTGGTGAAATCAACCTCGATTTCCAAGACATTTACTACTACATCAAACCCACGGAGCAACAGGGGCGGACTTGGGATGATGTACCGGCCGAAATCAAGGACACTTTCGAAAAGCTGGGCATTCCGGAAGCAGAACGAAAGTACCTGTCGGGCGTCAAAGCCCAATTCGAAAGCGAAGTGATTTACGGCTCGTTGAAGGAAGACTTGGCCGAAAAGGGCGTGATCTTTACGGACACCGACTCGGCCGTGCGCGAGTATCCGGAACTACTGCGTGAGCACTTCGGCAAGATCATCCCAACAGAAGACAATAAGTTCGCCGCGTTGAATTCGGCGGTTTGGTCGGGTGGTTCGTTCATCTACGTGCCCAAGGGCGTCAAGATCGAGTTCCCGCTGCAAGCCTATTTCCGAATCAACGAAGAGAACATGGGCCAATTCGAACGGACGCTGATCATTGTGGACGAAGGAGCTCAGGTCCACTACGTCGAAGGTTGCACGGCTCCGATGTACACGTCCGAAAGTTTGCATTCGGCAGTGGTCGAAGTCATCGTCAAGCGGAACGGACGTTGTCGCTACACAACCATTCAAAACTGGGCCAACAACATCTACAACTTGGTTACCAAGCGAGCCTATGCATACGGCGATGCGGTCATGGAATGGGTCGACGGCAACCTCGGTAGCCAGTTGACGATGAAGTACCCGGCCGTGCATATGATGGAACCGGGTGCTCGCGGAGAGATTTTGTCAATCGCCTTCGCCAACAAGGGTCAACATCAGGACGCCGGCGCGAAGTTGGTGCATCAAGCGCCCAACACGACGGGTCAGATCGTGTCGAAGAGCATTTCCAAGAATGGCGGCCGAGCCAGCTATCGCGGTTTGGTCCATGTCGACAAGGGAGCCGTCGGTTCGAAATGCAGCGTGGTGTGCGATGCTCTGATTTTGGACGACGCCAGCCGCAGTGACACTTACCCGTACATCGAAGTCTTGGAACAAGACGTGTCGATCGGACACGAAGCCAGTGTTTCGCGTATTGGCGAGGAACAATTGTTCTATCTGACCAGTCGCGGGATGAGCCAGGCCGAGGCCAGCACCATGATCGTCAATGGCTTTATCGAGCCGTTGGTCAAAGAGTTGCCCATGGAATATGCCGTCGAACTGAACCGCTTGATTCAGTTGCAGATGGAAGGCTCTGTCGGATAGTGCGGGGTGAAGTTCGCTGGGGGTATGGACCAGCTGGGAAATTCAAGAATTCTTGTTTTAATGAAACGGCGGCTTTGTCGAAAAGCCCGGCAGAAAGAGTGACATGTCCACAAATGAATTGACATTGGCCCGCATGGACTTCGATCAATCCGGCTTTGCCAGTTTGATGGAAAGGTTCGCGCACGAACCAATTTGGTTGCGCGATTTACGGACGGCGGCTTGGCAACAGTTCGAACAGCTGCCGTGGCCAAATCGCCGCGACGAGGAATGGATGCGGACCGACATCCGTCTGTTCAACATCAGGAAATACCACTGGACACCAGAAGCCTCTGGCTCCGCGACTTCATTGCCGCTCGCTCGATTGGATGCGGGTGTCGAGTTGGCTGGGCGAGTCGCCACGCTGGATGGCGCGACCGTCATCAGCGAATTGGACCCATCCATCCAGAGCCAAGGCGTTTTCTTTGGCACATTGCAGCAGGCTTTGGTTTCTCATGAAGCGATTGTCCGGCGACACTTGTTCCAAACTTCGATTGATGCGACGGTTGACCGGTTTGCGGCTCTCCATCAAGCGATGTGTTCCGGTGGAACTGTCTTGTACGTTCCGCGGAACGTCGCAGTAGCGTTGCCCGTTCACGTGCAAACGGTATTGAGTGATGGGGGCAGTGACCTGTCTCATCTGCTGATCATCTTGGAAGAAGGAGCTTCGGCGACCGTGCTTTATGAAAGCTGTGGCACGCATGTCGACGGAGACGGTTGGCACAACGGCGCGATGGAGTTGGTGATCGGCGACCGAGCGAAGCTGAGCTTTGTCAACTTGCAAGATTGGGGCAACAAAACATGGCATTTCGCGCATCAAAAGGCCGTGTTGGGCCAAGACGCGCAGTTGCAATGGACGTTAGGTGCGTTGGGTGGCAAATTGGCGAAAGTCAATCAACACGTCGAACTTCGCGGCCGAGGGGCTCACTGCCAAGTCAATGGAACGATGTTTACGCAAGACAAGCAACATCTTTCGTATCATACGTTGCAGCATCATTTGGCACCCCAAACCACCAGCGACTTCCTGTACAAGACTGCGTTGCAAGATCAGTCCCACACGGTGTGGCGCGGCATGATCCGCGTCGACAAGGTTGCCCAACGGACCGATGGATATCAACGCAACGACAATCTACTGTTGTCCAACACCTGCCGCGCCGATTCGATTCCGGGTTTGGAGATTGAAGCCGATGACGTTCGCTGCACCCACGGTTCAACTTCGGGACGCGTGGATGAAGAACAAGTGTTCTATTGCTTGAACCGCGGATTTACTCGTCAAGAGGCGATTCGCGCGATCGTGACTGGGTTCTTCCAACAAATCTTTGACCGAATCGAACTGGAATCAGTCCGAGAGGCTTTGGGCGTTGCCATTGCGACCCGAGTGCGCCGGTACGAGTGACATCCAAAGTTGAACCAATGTGTTGTAAATGAGTTTATGAGGAGCGGTGCAATATGAATGAAACTGATACCAAGCCAGTGATTACTGAAGACCATGTTCGCGAAGCTTTGAAGCAAGTGATTGACCCGGAGCTACACGTCAATATCGTTGACCTGGGATTGATCTATTTGGTAGACATCCGTGACTTGCCGGACCGCACGGACGGGCAGCAAGTCTACATCGAGATGACCATGACTAGCCCCATGTGTCCGGCCGGCCCTCAGTTGGTGGGCGGCGCGAAGCACCACGCCGGAACCGTCCCGGGTGTCGTCGATGTGGATGTCAAAGTTGTGATGGACCCGCCGTGGACTCCGGATCGAATGACGGAAGACGCCCGCGACCAATTGGGGATGTTCTAACCCAGTCACGCCAGAAATATCGGGTTGCTTTTGATTGCTACGCTCGCCAGAGCGTGGCTACTATCTGTCCCGCAGGGAGGACAGCAGATTGTTGTGCCAAGCGTTTGTAGCGGAAATCCACGAGTTACTCAGTACCGTTGGCTCGGTTTCTTCGAGGGCGGTTTTCGCCGTCTTCGCTACCTTCGGTCGACGGTTCCGGACGTGGGAGCAACGTGTCCGCTTCGGCAAAGACGTACGCCACGATTGCGGACACGGTTGCGTTCTTGATCAGGTATTCAGGAACCGCTTGATCGACTTTATCGTTCTGCGTATGCCAGGCATGCCGGTAGAAGGCGCGACCGGTTTTGCCCCAGAAAAATCCCGGGACTCCGACTCGATTGAACGACGCGTGATCACTGGCTCCGCCACGTGGCATTGTCGGGGTGATACTCAGTTCAATGGGCGCATCGGGAAACGCGTGGTTCATGGGAGCAATGGCCTGCTTGAACATGGACTCCATGACCGCGACACAACCCAGCGACGACTGTTGATTGGTGCCACTGTCATCGACAAAGACCGCCGAGATCTTGGCTCGCTCTTCCTCGGTTAGGCTGTTGACATACGCCATGGATCCCAGCAAGCCTTGCTCCTCGCCCGACCACAAAATGAAACGGATCGTGCGTTTGGGTTGGACACCAATGGCGGCCAAGATTCGAGCGGCTTCAATCGTGACGCTTGAGCCAGTCCCGTTGTCGACGGTGCCTTGTGAGCCGGGCCCATCCCAGCTATCCAAGTGGGCTGAAATGATCACGACCTCGTCCGGTAGTTCGCGACCTGGAATTTCGGCAATGGTGTTGTAGAGCGGTATGGGTCCGCGTTCAAAGCGATGGTTCAGGTCAAACTTGACAATGACTTCTTCGTCATCGGCCAAGCGACTGTTCATCGCATCGTAATCCGAGCGGCGAACCAGCACGCCAACTCCCGTTGCCAGGTTGTCGAAGTCCAACCGCATGATGCCGCTGACCCCACCGGTTCGCACCAATTCGTCACCCGAAGTTGTGATCACCCCCGCAATCCCGCCGCTGTCAAGACGATCGGCAAAGGGGCCTTTTTCTCTGGCTGAAGCCCGTAAGATCCACGCTCCGTCCAAGCGTTCGGCGATGGCATTAAACTCCTCTTCCGTTTTCGGTTCGCGCAGCACGATGCCTTCGACAGGTCCGTTGGTGCCAGCCGACCAACTGCGGGTCGTGAACTCGAACTTGCGTTCGACCGGCTTGAGCATTTCTCCGGTCGACGGGCCGCGATCAAAACGCACGGGCATTTCGCCCCATTGTTTCACCTCGACATTCCTGAGCCCAAAACTTTCGAATCGTTCAGCAGTCCAACGATTGGCCGTTTCCAACCGAGTCGACCCGGTCAAACGCGGTCCGATCTCCAAACACAGATGATTCAAATGGTTCATGACCTGACTACGCTGCTGTCCCTCTTCAATGATTTTTAAGAGGATTTCCACTTGCGCATGTGGCAAGTTGAATTTTTCAGCAAGTTCATCGATCGACGTTGATGCGACAACGACGACAGGATCGTCGCCGTACAACATCGACGGAACCGAACCGATCAAGCCGACGCACAACCAGATCGCTGCTAAAGAAATACGCATGGGATCACCTTCGTTTCGAGAGTGTTGGGGATCAAGAGTTAGGGTTCCTGGTTCGTTTTAGAAATCGTCTTCGCTTTTATCGGGTTTTGGACGCGCGCGTTCTCGACGTTTCGGCGTCGATTCGGGCAAAGGCGCTTCCTCTTTGACTTCCAATTCTCGCCAAGGTTCGTTCTTGTCGTAGGCGGCAGCTTCCTTCTTCAGGCCCTCCAAGTTCTTGGCTTGTTTCGATTCGGCAATGGCCACCGCCTTCGCGATCCACTCCCGAGCCTTGTCGAAGTCGCCTGTTTCAGCGTAACACGACGCCAAAGTCGATAGAATGTGAGCCTGTTCGTACTTGGTCAATTCCGCTGCCTTCAGACCAAATTCCAGGGCCCGAGTTCCGTTGCGGACTTCGTCTTTGGGAGAAGTGGCCAAAACCCACGCCAAATTGTTGAGCGTCCCCGAGTCATCCGGATTTTTGGCCAATTCCTTTTCATAATCGGCAACCGCTTCAGCGTGTTGACCCGTCCCAAGGTAGGCGTCGCCGCGCGAACGATAAATCCCTTCCAGTTCCGAATCTTCTTCATACAGTTCGTCAAACAGCTTCAACGCGGCCCGCGGGCGATCCGAGGCATTGTAGAGATTGCCCAACTGCAATTTGAAGAGTGGATTATCTGGGACGTTTTCGACCAAGAACGTCAAGTCCCGAATAGCCTCGTCGTACTTCTCCAGCGACGAATTGGCGATGCTCCGCAGCCAATAACCTTGTACTTGATTGGGAGATCGATTGACCCAATCGTCGGCAACTGCCAGTGCCTCTTCGTGGCGTTCCAATTGCAAGAGAGCCAGAATCTTCAATCGGATGGCGTCGGGAAGATCGCGAATGGTCGCCAACACAAGGTCGGCGTTTTCGAGGCACTTCTCGTATTCCTTCTTTTGGAAGTAGATCTGAGCCATCAACAACTTCGGACGAACTTCGCCTTCCGTGGCTTCCACAGCCCCCAGTACTTCCAAGGCACGGTCCAATTGGTCCGCTTGCATCAAGACGTCCGTCAACAGCAAGCGATTCTCGATGATGCCAGGTTCCAATTGCAGAACCGCTTCAAAGTCAAGAATGGCTTTATCCTTGTCTTGCATGCGCAAGTAGTAGATCGCGCGCGCCTTTCGAACTTCCACGTTGGTCGGATCGACTTCAATGGCTTGATTGAGATCTTCCAATCGCTGCGCGTCGTTCTCCGCATAGGCGGCCCGCAGCAAGAGGGCCTCGGCCAACTGCGATTTGCTGTCGGCCGACAAATCAATGACTTTCGAGATGGCCGCAGCGCCTTGATCACGATCGCCGTTCTCCAAGACATTGAGTTTGGCAATCAACATCCACGCTTCGGCCGTCTCCGGAGCGAGATCCACCACCTTCATCAATCGTTTGATAGATTCGCTGCGCAGGAATCGCCAACGCGGGTCGCGATTGGGTGCAAAAATCCGTTTGCTCGACAACCGAGCGTATTCCATCAACGAATCCAACATCATTCGTTGACAAAAATCCTTACTTGCCGGGTCCAGCCCTTTCTTGATCGCCGACTCGCACAGTTGGACCACTCGATCCAAATCAATCGGCCGCCGAGCATTCACTTTCAACTCGGTCGCTTTCTCGAAATCCGCCGTCCCATCTTCCTGAGTCTCTTGAGTGGCTTCCTGTTTCTCTTGCTCCGTTTCTTGGACCGCCGCCCACAGCGACTTGGACTCCATCAGCGAGCACAAACCGCCGCCCGTCACGCCGCCCGTCACGCCGCCCGCAACGATGCCGATCAACAAAGCTCGTGTCCAATTCCGTCGACGCTTCGAAACGCGATTTCCCGCGACAGCCATCCACCATGCTCCAGTGTCCATTAACCCATTGTCCTTCATTTGAACCCCTCCATTGCCTAACCACCCAGGCAGTTTCAGACCGCCGGGTCCCTCGTATTGTAACTTGGCCGGACCGACCGGGAAACATACCCCCCCGCTTGTTGAAAATGCTGGCATCGGAGCGTATCCTGATGGCCTATAGGAGAAGAAATGGCGGACCAACCTATCGATGAATCGCAGACAACCCCAACACAAAGCACCTCTTTTGGGCTGGATCAAGTCGCGGGAGACTCGGTGAATTCGGTCACACAGCGGTATCAAAGGTACTTGCCGGTGGTCCAATGCGTGGCCGAGCAAGTGGTTTTTGAAATTGACGAGATCCAACAGGCGGTGCAGCCCGAACGTCCTGCCTTTGTCACTCGAGTCGTGAACGATTTGCTGAAGGGAGGCTGGTTGCTTCGCGGCGACAATGAAGACAAACGACTCCGTTGGAATGTCGCTCGAGGTCCGTTTTGCGTGCATCGTTGGTTGGACGAGAAGCTGTTGGGGTCGCAGGTCAAAATCAAGCCTCAACAGGATCGCCCGCGCGAACGATTGCTGGAAGTCGGCGTTGAATCGCTACACGTCGCAGAACTTTTGGCCATTCTTGTTCGCAGCGGTCGTCCGGGAGAGTCCGCGGTCGAAGCGGGCCAAAAAATCGCACGGCATTTCCAACAACGCTTGGATCGTTTGCCGTTGGCCACTCGATTGGAACTAAAAAACATCAGCAAGGCCGTCGACGTGACGGCCTATTGCCAGATCATGGCGGGAATTGAATTGGGACGCCGGATCGCTGCACTGGCTGGACTCCGCTCGTTCGTGCGGATCAACAGTACCCAAGATGCGATCAGTTTCTGTCAACAACATTTCCAGCGACTGGCGGAGGATGGAAAACAAGAACAATTTCACGTCGTGACGCTCGACACCAAACGCCAAGTCATCGACGCGCACTTGATCACGGTCGGAACCCTCGATTCGAGCTTGGTCCATCCACGTGAGGTGTTTCGTCCAGCGATTCGCGATGCAGCTTCCGCAATTCTCTTAGCCCACAATCACCCGTCGGGAGATCCGACACCAAGTCGCGCGGATCTCGCGGTGACCCAGCGATTGGTGGAAGCCGGGAAGCTGATCGGCATCGAAATCTTGGATCACATCATCATCGGAAACCCAACCGTTCTTAGCTTGAGGGCCAACGGCGACTTGTGACGAAACTCACGACCGCGAGGCCCACCCATCCCAAAATCATCAACGCTCCCCCGACGGGAACGATGGCCCCCAAAATCTTGGGTGCCCCCAGCACCATCGCGTACAAACACCCCGAAAAGACAACGGGCCCAAGCAACAGACAATACACCGGAACCCAGAACCGAAAGCTGGGTTCACCGAGCGCCTGATTGCTTTCAACCGCCGCGCAAGTCGGCCCTTCGCTGGACTTTCGTGATCCCATGCCGAGGGACTGTTGCAACACGAGCGTGGCCACCAAGGCTCCCACGGCATGAATCAAGTGATATCGGGACGCCGTCTCCCAATTGGCTTCCATCCGCGCGACCTGATCGACCGGATGGATCTGCGGCAACTTTTCTCGCAATGCATGGGCACCAAACGCACCCAGTCCCACAGCCAACGCTGCGGAAAGGGCGCTCCAAACGATCAACCAACGTGCCATATTGACGAGTCCTGATTCGGCGACTGTTTAACGCCAATCGCGGATGCTGCCGGTGGCAGGACCGCGCTGCGGCGGGGCTGGTCCGATCGGGGTCGGCGACCACGGGACCATCGCGGTTCTTTCCGAACCGTCCAATGGAATATCGTAACGATAATAAACCTGGAGACAAAGGACCGCGAGACTGGTGGTGTAGACCCGCCCGCCGTATCCGCCCCACAGACAAGCTTCCGGGTCCCAGCTGCCCGACTCTGGTCCAGTCGAACGCTGCAGACTCAATAGCCGCGTGCTTAAATTCTTGTTCCACAACTCCCAACTTTGTTGCACGAGCGCGCTGTCGGCCGAGTTCGGATCGCTGGCTGCTTGCCGCAGCGCCATACTTCCGTAATACCAGAAATACAAGTTGTCGATCTGACGCCCTGGCAAATTCCGGCAGTCTTGAATGGTCAACAAGCGTGGAGGACCGTCTGCGGCTTCTGCGATCGGGGTCAAACCCATGATCTCCTGCGTCGCTTCTTCAACTTGAAGTCGACTGAGACGTTGCCCCAACAGATAGCGGCTGAACAAAGCCTCGGCCGTCATCGTCGGAGAGGTGGGCTCGCCGACGCGATACGTTGCCAGCCCGCCGTTGGGACCGCGCGTGTGCCTCTGTAGAAACGTGGCCATCAGTCGTTGGGATTGTTCGTCCAAGGCGATGCCATTCAAGTTCGCACTGCGCAGCGCCATGGCTTGCCAACCAAATTGACTCATATCGCCGGCTTCTTGCGGCTGGTACCGCCAACCACCTCCAGCGCGGTTTTGAGTTTCGATCGAATAAGTGACACCGGCTTGCACCGAAGGCCGCAGTCGCTCATCACCGGTCAAGGCATACGCCTCGCCAAGCGCCAACAAAGCCATCGAGTGACAATACATCTGAGCATAGTATTGCGCCGAACCCGCCAAGGACCCACCGCGTTGCTGTCGTTGGATCAAGAACTCCAATCCCCTCCGGACGTTGTCCTGATACGGACCGCCCAGATGCGTGCTGCCGTCCGCCATGAACGCGAGCACTGCCAAAGCGGTGATCCCCGTGTCAGCCTGAGCACCGGCCCCTTGCCGATTGTGGCCCAATATCTGTTGTTCACGCCCGCCGCCTGTCTCGCGTGGGTTCCAACTTCCGTCCGGTTTCTGAATCGAAGCCAGGAAGGCCAGACCTCGGGCCACCGCCTGTTCGGTCTCTATTGAACCACCACGAACTTCAACCTCGGACAATTGGCGATCGGCTCGTCGGGAGTAGACTTCCGGCAACGGTTGCTGATCTGCCGCTCGGCGCTGTGTGGCTCGCCGTTGAGCTTGGGCCGCTTGAGCTGCTTGGGCCGATATCCGAACCGGATCGGACCACGGCAAGTCGGTCGTTCGCGGATCAAACACCGGCGGTGGGGCGGCCGCCGAATCGGCGTTCGCTTGCTGCTCCAACTGTTGCAGACGTTTCTCAATCTCGGCTTGCGAATTTTCTGCGTCTTGCGAAGCCGTTTGTTGATCCAATAACTTCGGATCGTCCTGACCGTCAACCCATTCGGCGATGATTCGGTCTTGGTCGGTCACTGGTCGGTCCATGCCTATCTGTTCCATGGTGTTCTGCAACAGTTGCGACTCGACAGAGGTCTCGATGGGGTTCTCGGACACGGGATCTGGCGGGGCCGCTTCCGGGGGAGTTGGAAGAGCCGCTGCCTCCAAAGGATTTTCGAGAGCAAACTTCGCCAAGGAGTCCGCGATTGGAGTGGTCGGTTGCAATAGCGGCTCCAACCAGCGAGACCCTCCTTGGGTCGCGGCCGCGTTCGCCAAAATCTCCGCCAGTGCTTCGCTTTGGATTGGATCCGTGAGTCCCTGGTCATTTGCCGCGGGCTGGTGATCGTCGGCAGATTCAGTGAGACGATCCACGACCAAATCCGTTTTCAACGGTTCGGCAGCCGGAAGCGTATCGGGGGGCGTCCATTCGGTCGTCGGGATCTGTTCCCAAATCGGCTTTTGTTCAGGAGCGGGTGGCTGTTCCTCCTCGCTCGACGATTGGTCGGCCACGCGAATGGGCACGACGACGGTCGCTGCGATAAGCGGGATCTTGGTGACCAAGTTCCAACTGTAAGCGTAGGCCAACAGGATCAAGTGCGCAATCACGCTCAGAATCAAGCACTTGGCCACCGGCTTGTCCGCAGCCCACGAACTTCGTTGCATTACAAAAAATGCCACTGCAAACGCGCCGCTGCCCACAATAAGCGTGAGCACAGATGGATCGCTCAGTAGATTTTGAATCCACAATGGCATGACGGTTGGCAACTATCTCGGGATGGAACTTTGTGAAGATGGTTCGTGGGCAATCCGCACGGATACCCCAATATCGATAATATCGGCTTGTCGGCACGCGTTGATCACGGAGACGACCGTCTGATGCTGGCTGCTGGCATCGCCGCGAATCACCACGCCTTGTTGGCGATAAGCTTGCTTCGCATCTTTCAATTTGGCAATCAAATCCTTCAGTTGGACGTCCTGGTCGTCAAAGTGAATTCGCCCGTCCTGGAAGACGTGGATCACTTTTTGTCGGGGAGGAGCCGTCAGCGCCGTGCCGGCGGAAACTTCCGGCACGTTGATCGGCAACTGCTTTTCGAGGTCATTCAGTTCACTGAACCGCGTCCCCACCATAAAAAAAATGATCAACAAGAACACGATGTCGATCATCGGCGTCAGGTTCAGCGACGGCTGTTCATCGTAAGTGGTTTTGAGTGGCATGAGCTAAGCCGCTTTCTTGACTTTCTTGTTGGCCTTGTTCTGCGGTTCAGCCAATCCCTCGGCGCTGATCAAGCGGACCAATTGCAGTCCTATGGCATCGATCTCGACAACCCGTCGATCCACACAGCTAGAAAAGTGCAAATGAGCGATCAGGGCTGGAATGGCGACGCACAGTCCCGCAGCCGTCGTGAGCAAGGCTTCGCTGATCCCGGACGCAATCAAGATCTTGGGATCTCCGTCGGGAGTGATCATCGAAATCGCGTCGAACGCTTGAATCATTCCCAAGACAGTGCCCAATAGCCCGAGCAGTGGCGTGACGGTCGCCACACCATTGATCACGCGCAGGTTGCGTTTCAATTCGTTGCTGACCCGCTCGCCCGAGTCCAGAATCGCTTGTTCAACTTCGACGCTGCACCGACCCCACTTTCGCAGCCCCTCGCAGAGCACTTCACAGACAGGGTAAGGGTTCTCTTCGCAAAGACTAATGGCTTGTTCTTTGTCCAGTTGTCGTTCGCGAATTTGGTCCAGAATTCGTGTCACGAGCGGCATTGGTATCACCCGAGATCGACGAAGGCTAATCAGTCGCTCGAACACAAACACCAACAGCACCACCGAACAAATGCCCAATGGGATCATCAACGGACCGCCGCTGCGCAACACGGCCAATAGGCTCTTGGACGTCACCGTTGTATTCTCTGGGTTGGGCGCTGCCTCCGTCGCCAACATCCCAGAGGACTTGACAGTGGCATCCGAAGTCGTGGCGTCTTGAGCCAAGCCAACAACGGACCAACCAGGCAACGTCGCCAATAGCACTGGCAACAGAATCCAATATCGCGGCACAAATCGCGGCACAAATCGCATCACCAGCGACGACCGACAAACGTGGGTTGGGTTATTTCTATCGAGCATCTGTCGGGTTTCCTGATTCTCTTGGTCGAGCGGGTTTCAGCTTCGCCATTCGCTCTTCAGCCTGTTTGGCCAAAGTACAATTGGCGTGTTCCTTCAATAACTGTCGGTAGGCACTGATTGCATCTTGGGGTCGCCCCATGTGTTCGTAGCATTTTCCGGCTTGCAACAACGCCGCCGCTTGCCACTGCGGAAAACGATGCAAGGTCTCGGTTCGATGGTAAGCGTCGGCGGCGAGCGCGTACTGCTCTTGGTGAAAATAGGTTTCACCAATCATCCATTGAGCCATCGCTGCGGTTTCCGTATTTTTCCCCGTCGGTGAATCAAGCACTTGCTGATAACCCGCGCGAGCTTGGGGGAAACGTGCTTCGGTCGCGAGTGCTCGCCCGATCAAATAGTCCAGTTCATAAGCCTGGCTGAAGTCGGTAAAACGCCGCCTGGCCGGTTCGGCGATGACCAAGACCTCCGGCCAACGATCCAGATGTCCCAGTGACTGGGCCAACCTCAAGTGGGTCATCGCGACCCATGGTTCGGATCGCTCTTCGGTGCGTGGCAACACTTCGATAAGTCGTTCGACGGCTGCTCCATACTTTTGTTGGCGAAATAACGCTTCGCCAGCCCAGAACTGCGACATCCAACGCAAACGGTGGCCGGGGTACTCGGTGATCAATCGTTGCGACCACGTTCCCACGGTCGCCCAGTCCTTTTCGGCGACCGCGATCATGGCTCGCAGATACAAAGCCTGACACATGATTTCGCTGGAAACGATCGGGTTCGTCGCCCCGTTTGCGGCAGCGTTTTCGCGTTTAGGTTCTAAACTATTGCCGCTGAAACTCGCAGAGAGCGCGGGGACGCCGTTCGACGGCCGAACCTCGTCGGTCTTCTGATCATTGGGCAAACCACTCGCAAACAATTGTTGCACCAAATCCGTCGCTGGGGCCAAGCGACCTCGAGCGAAATGTTCTTGAGCCAATCGGAAGGTGGCATCCGCCCAAAACCGACTGGTAGGATGATTGACGTTGATTCGTTCGAAAGCGCGGGTGGCCAATTCGGTTTGTTCCAAATCGTGATGCAGCCAAGCCAAATCGTACAAGTACGTGGCGGTGGACATCAACTTTTGCGTTTGAGAATCGTCCGAAGTACTGGCGGTAGACTCCAACGACGTTAAGGCGACGTTCAAGACCTCGACGGCGTTTTGTTTGGCGGCAGGGTCGGTGCTCTGTGTCAACAACTTGGCGTGCCACGCGTGTAGCTGATGTCTTCTGGGCCAAGTCGGA
>JAUXWY010000513.1 GCA_030681235.1 Pirellulaceae bacterium
CACTGACGCGAGGTCAGCGGTGGCGTTCGTACCCAAGATTAAACCCATGGCGGCCTGCTCGAATGTTTGTCTGCAGTTGGCTTTGTTCTACGGCCGCTCAATCCTCGAACCGCCGAGGCCGTAGTGATGAATCATCGCCCCACTGACGCGAGGTCAGCGGTGGCGTTCGTACCCACGATCAACCCCATTGCGGCCTATTACAGCTTTCCGGCGCGCACCAAGGCGACGCCATCGGCGATCACTTGACCGATTTGGACGCGGACTTGGTCTCCATCGATTTGGAGGATGGCGTGCTCGTCGTTTAGTTCCATCACTTGGGCCGACAAAGCCCCCTGATTGAATGTCTGGCCTAGGTCCACCACCTGCGTGGGACCTTGTTGGGTGTTGCGAAACCAGGCCTGCTTAACACCTTTGATGTCTTCCGTGATCGCGGACAACTTGACGGCTTTTGCAATAGTCATGCCCCCTCCGGCGGCAAACATGTTTCGTCGCACCACTTCGTGCCATGGTCGTTCAATCACCTCGGCGGTTGGGGGTGCTGGCTCGACCACGACTGGCGGGTTTGTGGCAACCGAGTCGTTCAAGTTCGCCGGCGGGCTTGCTTCCGCGATGTCGTCCCGGGACGTTTCGGAATTGGCGACCGCCGGAATGTTGGCGTTGATGAGCGTGTTTGGTTCGGCGTTGACCGATGCAGCGTTTAGTTCGGAGCTGGCTTGCTCGTCCTGAACCAGATTCACATTACCGGTCGATTGCCCCGGCAAACGATCAGTCTGTGTCGCCGTTTTCAAGGACAAGGCGCTCACCGATATCGTGATGCTTAATTGTCGGCCTTGATTGACCGGCGTCAGACTCAAGGCATCGATCCGATGCAAGAATTTCGTCTCGTGGAAATCGGCCAACAAATCCACGACAACCTGCAAAGCGGCGACGCCTCGGATCGTGACTCCGATTTCGTGCATGTCCGGCACTTGATCTTTCTTATTGGTCTTGGTCAAAGACCGCGGACGAGGTTCGCTAACTTCGACCGTCGGATTGGCGATGTCGTGGCGTTTGATCCATTGCCAACACCAGGCTTGGTAAGCTTGGCGGGCCATCAGCGAGTTGGCTGGCAAACTGCGGTCTTCGAACCCCGGCAATTCGCGAACCAACGTCTTCGCGCGGATGGTACGGTCGTGAATGTCCGATTGTGTCTTTTCCGCCTTGGTCTGGACGGACTCTTGCAGACGAAAAGGCTCTTCGATCCAAGTTCGGTAGGCCCAATCGCCGCCGTACCCGACGGCCACGACCACCAATAATAACAACAGCAGTTTTTGGCGATCCATATTTACGGCTCTTGGTTGTACGAGATGGTTGTTTCGAGACGAAAAGGATAGGCCGGATCTTGTGTTTCGACTTGCCGCTTGAACTTAATCTTCCAACCATTTTTCTGGACCGCTTCTTCGATCGCTGCGACGGTCTCGAGATTGCGAACCTGAACCTGCATGGCTATTTCGGCTCCGACGGCGTTTCGCTTGCCGTCGTATTGTCGGACCACGACGTCATCGCCCGATGGCAGGCTCTTGGTGATCTCATCCAATTGCTGCAACCAATTCACTTGTTCGGCTTCCCACCGCTGCAAGTACTCGGCGACGCGAGCTTTCGGAATCGTCCGATCCAAAGTTGCTTGGTCGTCTTTGTTGTTTTTCGATTGCTCGGCAATCGCCTGTTGCGTCGTGTCGTACGTTTGCCAGAGGTCGAAGGCCCAGTATCCCAAGCCCGCTACAACCGCCACGGCAAGCCAACCATAGATCCGCCAACGACTGACGGGTCGCGCCATGGCCTTCGGATTCATTAGGTCCATACTCTCCAGTTCTGGGGTTTGAGTAAAACCAAGCAACATCCCCAACAGTGGCGCGGAATTGACATCGGGAGTTTGATTCCCCGCATAAGTGAATGCCGGCAGTGCCTCCAACGCAATGACTTCCGTCGAGATATCCAACGAACCTTGAATCTGATTGGCAACTGCCTCAGCAAATTCTCTGTCGCCCAAAATCGCGATCTGCGCAACCGTTTGGTCTTCGCCTGGCAACTCGATGGTGCCCGCCGTCAATCGAATCTCGGCGGCGATTTGCAGCGCCACACCGTCGGCGTCATCGGGTTGCTGCAAATTGATCGAGCGGATGTAAATGGGCCGGCGTCGGTCCAGCACGATCAAGTCGGCCTGCTTGCGATACAATGCCACGATCAAAGTGGGCTCGTTGGGCAGCGTTGCTTGGTCGCGGACCAGTTGCCACGTGGCCCAAGCTCGCGGAACCATCATCACCGGCTTCAGTTTGCTGGAGAGCCAGCCCTTTTCCCATTGCTGCCAAGTTTCGCGCGGCAAACAAGTCACAAACGTTGGGAGTTGCTCGACACTGGGTTCTGATCCGCAGGCATAGTCGAGGATCAACGACTCGGGGTCCAATCGCTCTTGCACCGCGACTTGATTGTGGACTTGTTCGGTCAAGTCGATTCCATCCGTTCGGACGATGTCCACGCGGTGAAACTCGATCACGGGTCGCTTCAGACAAAGCAGCAACTTGCGGCCTGCGATGGCCACGCCATTGGCCGCCAATTCCGATGCGCCTTGAGTAAAAAAACTTGACCACACACGGTGATTCGCCGGGCCTTCGTCGGTCGGTTGCCAGAATCCGTATTCCTCGACCAACCATTGCGTGCCTTCGGGTCTGGCCAGCAAATACTCGACGCCGTCGTCGGCTTGCTGGACCACCATCACGGGCGCCGCTTTCCAGGCGTGGCGTCGATAGTCCGGCGTCGATTTACGGGTTGGCCAGTGCAGTTTCATTCAACGTTGCCATAACGGCTTGGAGGGTGGAAGGCGGGGGTAGGAGTTCTCGATAGTATACTTGCTGCGGTCGCTTTTCGGAAGCATCAACGATGACATGCCCCCAACGAAACGCCCGATAATCGCCGGCGTGAGCGCCAACATAAGCCGAAAACACGTCGCCACCATCGGTGAGTTCCCGCTCGATGATTTGCCATTGACTGGCGTCGATTCGTCCTTCGCGGTACCAAGTCGCCACCTGAAACGCCAGGCTCGTGGTCGGTCGCTCACCGGTACCCTCGCTGTTCGAAAGATCAGGTTCCAGGAACAACGTCTGGGTTTCTGGTGTCAAACCGGGAATCCAACGCCACAGCTCGGGATCTGCCGGATGCCAATGAAGCCGACTGTCCGTTACCGGCTGTTGTGCGTGAGTCAGTTCAGCAAATACTTCCGACACGCGGTTGGCGAATTCATCCTGCAATTCGCTCGCTCGCAAAGGCGAGCGAACCACGGCGAAACTTCCGTCGGTTTGTGGAACCCTGACATGCGAGTCGATCAGTTGTACCAGCGAAGTGAGCGAGTTGGTCGGCGGTTGCGAGAAATCGAGTTCCACTTCGTCCACGGCCAGTTCGCGGAGACCTGCACCCGGCGGGCTGGTGGTATCATCATGCAAGCCAAGTTGGCGAGCCAAGCACAAGTACGCCGCCAAGTTGGGATCGACCCGCGCGCTCAGCGCAGCAAAAAGTTGTTGCAAATCCGGATGATTGATCGGCAACTTCAATTGACCCGCCGGATTCTGATGCCGCTCTTTGGCACTCACCGTCAACCGACTGGTCAAGCCAAGTTCAAGCAGCAGACCGCGATCCATCGCCGCCCCGGCCGAATCGGGCAACGATTGCAGATCGCGGTCAATCTGAGTTTGTTGGCTGCGTGAGAAATCGGCCAAATCGCCGACGTTACTTTCAGTCGCCGCGGCGTCGATCCGGATCGTGATGGTTTGTCGTTGCCCGTAAAGCAGACGCGGTGAAAATCCCGGCACCAACAACAGTGCGTCCAAAGTTTGCGGAACGTGATTGGCCGGCCGATATCGCAAACCGCGCTGCGAATAAGAGCCGGCCTCCCCACCAAACGCTCGCGGTTGATCGTCGGCATCCAGCCAATCCAGCAACCGCTCGGCCTGCTCAGGACTTAGACCGTACAAAACTTGGAGCAAATCGCTAACGGAAGTCCCACTGGCTTCCCACTGCAACAAACGACCCAAGTGCAACTTGTGGGATTCGTTCGTCCATCCGAACCGCACAGCCACATCCGAATTTCCAGAGACGGACGGCACAAACATCGACACCGCTGGACTCGTACCGCTTGGTTGGCCCGCTGCTCCGGTCGTCCAATCAAAAATCACGAACCCCGGTTGCGTGGGATCGAATGTCACGTCTTGATCGTCCAGCAAATTCTCCCAGCCGACCTCAGGCGCGCTGTCTTCACCGGTTTCGCTGCTGATCCAATCACCGTCGGCAGAGCCCAAAGAAGCGAGATCGCCGCTCTCCTCTGAGACAGGTTGTATCTCGATCGATCGAACAAAGCCCGCTGACGATTGGCTCGATGTTTTCGCATCTCGCTGTTGAGGTGGCATAGCTGCGAAGCTCTCTAGTTGAGCGATTGCGGAATCCATCGCCCATTGGCTTTGTTGCTGGTCGGCGTAGCGACGCGCGGTCTGATTGCTTTGCTGCATCAACAGTGCAAACGTCAATGCCGACGTCGTGATCAAGGCAATCACGATCACGACGACGATCAAGGCAATCCCGCGTCGTGAACCGCAGTTGGTGATCGATCGATTATCACAAGTCGCAACGAACGCGGGCATCATCGGCCTCCCGTTTCAGGAGTTGATGATGGTTGGAACGCTTCGGCAAATCCGGTTGCATTGGCTTGGCTTGTTCCGGAAATGTTCTCCGCTGAATCGGCCTCCGCTGCAACGTTCGTGCCCGTCAACGAATCATACGCCAGCGAGCGACGGGAAGCCTGTTGTCGATAGGTCCAGACAACCACTTGCGGAAACTCGGGACGTTGGCCGATCAACGCATTTGAATACCTATTGGCAGTGTCGTCTTGGAAATTTCGATCGGTGCGCGGCGCGATTGTCAGCAGCGAGTCCGCAGCGGTTTGTTGATCTCGACTTTGATTCGCAAAATCGATCGGAGCCGGATAGCGATCCGAATCAACTTCGTACTCCAATCGCACGGCCCAAGGCAATCGAGCGTCATCGCTTGAGGCAAATGAATCTTGCCATTGGGTGCCGTCAAAATACTGGAATTTGCCGGCCGCGATCTCGGGAAACCAATCCACTTGTGGTTTGCGAGAATTCGGAATGAGCAGCAGACGATTCGAATCCGCAGACTCGGCCTGCGGCACACCCTCGACGCTTGATTCGTCTGCAAATGAATCGCCGGCCCATGGAGTTTGAGCCAAGTCATCGGCTTCGGACATTTCCTGTCCCTGCCGAACGGCGGAACCAACCTGCAAATGAAACTGACGGTAACCAGTTTGCGTTGACCACAGTAGCCGGCGAAGCCAGTTTAGGCGGGCGGGCGTTGCACTACCAAAGTCTTCGTCCAATCCACTCGGGTCGCTTGCAGGTGAATCAGTGGCCAGTGCTTCGCTCCAAGTTGTGCCAACATCTTCAGATTCTCGAGGCCAACTCCAATCAGTGCGGATTCGGAGCAAGGTTCGTTTCGGCAGTTCCGCGGCAGCTTCCAATTCCAAATCAGCGATCGGAGTTTCCGGACGGTTCGATCTCAGCGTTGATGTTCCATCCTGCGAGCCAGTCGCGGCTACACGATTGGCGTTGTTTGCCCCGGCAAGATCCTTGTCCTCGTAACCGAATACCATGCCCGTCACCGCAGCGATTTCTTCGTCGGTTAACCAAACGTAAATCACTCGCTCGAATGGCGTAGGTTCGCTCACGGGCAAGGAGTCCGGGTCGCCACGCGAGTACGGAGTCGCCGGCTCCCATGAAGTTGACCCGAGTTCATTGTCGTCACCGGTCGCGCTATTTTTATCGAAGCCACCCAACTGATAAGCGGGCCTGCGCACGTCGACGATCAGCCAATCGGTTCCGCCGGCAAATAAGAACTGCGGGGCTACAAGTTCCTCTTGGCCTTCGATTTCACCGAGGTCCGCGAAACTCGACGAGAGGGTGGATCGATCGTCTGCGACGTTCTCAGCAGCGGGACGAGGAACCGCCACGTTGCGGGCCGATCGGCCGTTTGCCTGAGTGAGCACCGTTCGTGCGAGATCGTCTTGAAACAATCGTTGGATGGCCAGCGTCACGCGAGATTGACGACTGAGTCGTTGGCCGCGTTCCAAAGTTCGTTGTTGCAACGACAACAAACTCCAAACCGCCGTCAACAGCACCGTCAACACGACCGATACCACGACCACTTCAGCCAATGTGAAGCCGTCGCGTCGCGGATGCCAATGTTCAGGTTGGTACGCGCGGCTCATGGGTGGACTCGCACAAGTCGGACGACGGAATAGGTAAACAGGACGCCTTTGGCTTGGGAATCGGCGTCTGTCGCAGACATCCCAACGGACGCAGGTGACAGAGCATCCGCGCGCAATCGGAACACGTCGACTTGCACTTGATAAAGACGTGGGACGGAGGTCGCTTCCACTTGCCAGGCCACTTGCCACTCGTCCCAAGGATGGTTCTGATTCTGCTGGGTCGATTGCGGGTCCGCAGATCCTAACTCCGTAATGGGCTCGATCACTGGACCACGCGGCTTGGTCCGAACGGGAAGTTGCCCCAACAAAAGTTGTTGGATCTGATGCTCCGCGATTTGAGCCGCGACGGCTCGATCTTCGGCTCGCTGTGCATTTTGAGTGGTCACGTAGGCCAATTGTCCAATCGTCACGGTGGCGGCCAACAACAATGACGTGGCGAGGATCACTTCCATCAGCGATAGACCGGTGCGGTTCACGGCGACTCTCGAGACTCAAGAGGATCGAGCGAATCCTTGACGGTTTGAACCGAGCCAATCTCCAATTGACCCGTGGCCCCTCGCCACAGAACCGGGCACTGCCAACGCCGATCCAACTCCAACCAAAATTGCAGTTCTTCGACACTGCCATCGGGCAGGATCGCGATCGGTTTCGACCACGCCACCACGGGGGCCGCTGACAAATCGGTCTGCTCGGCACCACGATCAGAGGGACGATTCGCCGATTCCTGTTCCGTCGTTCGTTCGATTGGGCGATACTGAAATCGAACGTCTGTTGCCAGCTCGATTTCTTGGCTGGTCCAAATGGAATTCACCTCGTCGGGGCTCTCGGCATTGGCCGGAATTGGCCCCGAGTTCCCGGTTCCGGAACTTGCTGCTTGATCCAAGTTCGGCCCACCCGTGACGAGGCCCACCGACGACCATCGTTGGAGCCAAGCGGAGTCGCGCGAGACACGCATCAAGTTGGACTCCCAACCCAATTGCAGATAAATCGGACGACCGGACTGCAACGCTTCTTGCCGCAATTCGCCTAGCGTTTCCTGGAGCAAGCGACCTGCATCACGCAGTTCGTTGCGTTGAAAGTTGCGCTGCAGGTTGGGAACAGCGATCGCGGTCAGCGTCACCAGGATCGCCAACACGATCATCAGTTCGACTAAAGAAAAACCTCGCCTAAAGCGCATTGTTTCGCTTGCCATCACGGTTGTTTTCCCTGGGGCCCGCTCCGTTCGAGCGCGGGCGATCCTCGGAGTTTCCCTCACTGGACTCTGTCCAATTCTTGATGTCGTCGTCGGTGCCGCTTTCACCATCCGGACCGTTGGACCAGATGTTCGGAAAGTCGCTGCTGCCTTGGCTGGGCGGGAATTCATAGTTGTAGGCATTGCCCCAGGGATCGACGGGGACCTCCTCAATGTAACTGCCATCCCATTTTCGGGCTTGCTGTTCGTTCTCCGGCCTGGTGACCAGTGCTTTGAGTCCGGTTTCCGTGTCGGGATAGGTTCGCACGTCGATCGCGTAATTCTGCAGCGCTTGTTTGAAGTTGCTGATTTGTGTTTGCGTGGCCTTGATGTCGGCCTTGTTTTGTTGACCCAAGAGTCGAGGCAGCACCAAGCCCGCCAAGAGCACCAAGATCGCCAACACGATCATCAGCTCGACCAAGCTGAAGCCTTGACGATGTCGAGCACCAATTCGAATCTGTTTGTTCTTGACCTTCATCGATCATTCTCCAAAAAGTGGGTTGACCTAAATTGCCGCGCTCATATCAAAAATAGGCAGCAGCAAACCAGTCAACACAAAAGTAACCAAGCCCCCAATCAAAACCAATGTCAGTGGTTCGATCAAACGAACCATTGTTCCCAGCTGTTGTTCAATTTTTAATTCCGTGCGCTCGGCAATACGAATCAACACCGAATCAAGCGTATTGGATCTCTCGGCCACATGAATCATGGCCATGACCGACGGCGGAACCAAGCCACTGGCGGTCAGCGGTGCCGAAAGCGTTTCGCCGGATTTGATGTTTTCACACGAACGGAGGATCGCTTGCTCGAGTCGTTTGTTGCCAGTCGACGAACTGCTGATCTGCAGCGCTTTGACGATCGGAACGCCATTGGTCAACAACGTACCCAACACGCGACAGAAGCGGGCCACGGCCGAGTGATGCAGAATCTTGCCGAAGATCGGCAACTTCAAACGAACACCATCCAGGATCCAGCGGCCTTTGACCGTCTGAGCCCAGCGGCCAAACCCGGCCACCAGACCCAAGATGGCAACGACGACCAACAAGCCGTAACTGCGCAGAAAATCACTGACTCCCAGCAACACGACCGTCGGGCCCGGCAAACCTTGGCCCGATTTTTCCAATCGGTTGAACAACGTTTCGAAGCGCGGCACGAACACCACAATCAAAACGACGGTGACGATCACACCGCCCACCAAGAGGAAAGCCGGGTACGCCAATGCGCCCGTCACTTTGCCTTTGAGTTCTTCGCGTCGTTCCAAGAAAATGGATATCCGCTTGAGGGCATCTTCCAAAAATGCTCCTTCGGCGCCCGCCCGTACCATCGACAGGGTCAATTCATCGAAGACCGAATGTTTGGCCATCGCTTGATCGATGTTGACGCCTTGCGCCACATCGTTGCGAATCTGGATCAGAACTTCCTGCATGACGGAGCTGGTCGATTGCTTCGACAAAATGTCCAAGGACTCCAGCAGCGAAACACCGTTCTCCAGCAATTCGGACAATTGCGCGAGCGTGTTGGCCATCACTTCGCCGCGGACGCGTTTTTTGAAGGGCAACTTGAGCGACTTGAAATCGAACCCCGACTTGGCGCTGACTTGCAAAGGAGTCAGAGACTGCTTGGCCAAGTTGGTCAACGCTTGACGTCGGTCGTCGGCCAAGATAACGCCGCGCGCGACCTGGCCGTTGGCTTGTCGAGCGGTGTACGCAAATTCAGGCATGCTCAATCCTCCTTCGTCACGCGCATGACTTCATCCAAGGAGGTGATGCCGTTCAACGCTTTGGTCCAAGCGTCATCACGCAACGTGGTCATGCCACAACGGCGAGCAACCTTCTTGATGTCGTTGCTCGACGCCCGTTCGTTGGCCAACCGACGAATGTCTTCGTTCGCCGTCAAGAGTTCATAGATACCAACGCGGCCGATGTAGCCATTGTCTCGACACTTTTGGCAGCCGACGGGTCGCCACAGCCGGCCGCCCAACATTTCGAATTTTCGTTTGGGAAAGTCGGGAGGCAGCACTTCCGGATCGGGCACGTATGGCTCGCGACATTCTTTGCACAGCCGACGCACAAGCCGTTGCGCCATGATGCCTTCCAGTGTACTGCTGACCAAAAAAGGCTCCACCCCCATATCGCATAGCCGCATGAAAGCCCCGGCGGAATCGTTGGTGTGCAAGGTGCTGAAGACCAAGTGACCCGTCAAGGAAGCTTGCGTGGCATTGATCGCCGTTTCCAGGTCGCGAATCTCACCAACCAAACAGACGTCCGGATCGTGTCGCAGAATGCTGCGGAGGCTCGCGGCGAATGTCAGTCCAACTTTCGCATGGACTTGAATCTGATTGATGCCTTCCAATTGGTATTCGATGGGATCTTCAGTGGTAATGATCTTCGTGTCTTCGCTTTTGATTTCGTTGAGCGCACTATAAAGCGTGGTCGTCTTGCCTGAACCTGTTGGTCCCGTTACCAAGACGATGCCGTGCGGCAAACGGATCAGACGACTGAAGGTGTCGTAGATGTGCTCGGGCATGCCGATGTCGCGCAGCGAAAAACTGAGGTTGGTCTTGTCCAAGATTCGCATGACGATGCTCTCGCCGTGCAGCATCGGAATGATCGATAAGCGGATATCGATTTCGCGCCCGACCACTCGCAGCTTGATGCGACCGTCTTGCGGGATTCGCTTTTCCGCGATGTTCAACCGCGACATGATTTTCAGACGACTGACGATCGCATTGCGAAATCGATTCATCTCCGATGGCGCCGGTTGTTTCTGGAGCACGCCATCGATGCGGTAACGAATCTTCAGGCCACGCTCTTGCGCTTCGATGTGGATATCGCTAGCGCGGGCCTCGATGGCCTCGGTGAGGATTTCGTTGACCAAGCGAACCACCGAGGCCTGTTGGGCGGCTTCCGCATCTTCGCTGCCATCAAACGACAAGTCGTCGTCCAAGACGATGCCGTCGTCGTTCTGCGCCGCGATCAAGCCTTCAATCGTTTCCGCGCCCACTCCTAAGTGCGACTTGATTAGCCGATTCAGTTCCCCCGGCACGCAAACCACAGCCGACACCCCCAATCCCGTCTCGGCAGCCACCGCATCCAGGGCAGCGATATTGAACGGGTCGCTGACCGCCAATCGCAAGGATTGGTCTTCAACCGCCAGTGGGAAGACGCCGTGACGGTGGATCAAACGGGCCGGGACGATTTCTAAACTCTGGTCGTCGGCCTGCAGCTTGCCCGGCGGGATAAAGGGCAAATCCAAAGTCAGAGCCAAGCTCTGAAATAGTTCCACCTCGTCCACAAAGCCAAAATCCATGGCCAAGTCGCCCAAGTTGACGTCGGATGACCCAGCCCCAAGCACCCGCCGCAACTCGCGTAGCTGGTCGGACGTCAACAGCGGCGTCGATTTTGGCTTGCCAACAATCATCGAAACACAGGGGAATGGTGGGAAATGATCCGTTCGGCCATCAAATGCCGGGGCAGGAATCACGGGTAGGAATCACGTTCATGGTTGCCCCCAACCCACGACAGGTCACGGACAGCTTCCGAGGATCAAGGGCTCAGTTAGGGGTAGGCAGGCGGGACCCGGCGATGGGCCTTCGTCCGGGTCAAATCCGACGCGCGGTCAAACTTGCTGCTTCCGAAGGCCGTACTCGCTGGGCGGAAGTAAGGCGGGACCTTGATTTTACTTCATCCCAAGCGCCTTGGTCAATCGAAATCGGCCGCAAAGACGGCCTAATCGGAAAATCCCATCATTCGAGTCACGCAAGAATGATCGCCGGTTGGGTGGTCCATACTGGGAGAAAAAGCACCCGTAAACGGCAAAAATTAACCAACAATGGCAATTCAAGTCGCTTAAAGAATTATTTCGGCGTGAGAGTTACCTTGATCTCTTGGTAATACAATCGAGTTAAGCCTTCGTAGCCAGAATCTGTCCCGACCAATAACCACAGGCGACTCTTGCCGGTCGTCGAGATCAGCTCGGAACGATTCATGCCTTGGATCCGAAACCCGCGATTTTTTGCGTGAATCTCCTTGGGCAGGCGAGCCATGTTGGCCCTCAGTTCGTAGATCTCCAACGAGTCCAAGGAATACTCGGCAAATCCCGGCACCCAGCCTTGAGGCCCCTTGTTGAAGTCGTACGTCAGGACAATCGTCTTGGGATGGGCGGCCGCTCCAACTTGCGCCTGGGCAGGAACCGCGACGGTGCAGAAAAACAATACCAGACAACCAAAACCAAATTTAGCATTCATCGATCAACTCCACGTTAGCGTTCGGCTTCCCATCCCTGGTTCGGGAACCCGCACCCCAATCTCGATCTCTAAGACAGAGTGGTTGCCTACGGCTATTTGTCAAGTTTCCAGCCCGCGGAATCGACACTCAAACGAGTGTGTCCGCGATAACGGTCGTAGACTTGATGCATCGAATCGATGTCGTCGAAGTAGCCCACGATATGGGCGGCACTGAACGATTCGCCGGCTTGGACCGGTCGGCCGTGGATTTCTTCGATCATCACGATGATGCCGCCGGGCCGCTGGCTGCACCAAGCTTCGTAGACCACCTCAGGTTCCAGCGTCAAGCCAGCCAACCACGGACCATCTTTTCCAGTGCCCGGATCGCGCAGGTGATACGCTCGAATAAAGTCGTCGGGAACTCGATGCGTGTCGCGACGATAGCCAAATTTCAAGTCGGGCGGAAACGGCGCGAAAAATTCACTGGACGGAATCCGCAGGCCGTGTGGTCCACTCAAGTAGCTCAAGTAGATTTCGCTGAAAGTGTCGCCCTGTTGGTGTCGGACACAGCCGGGCGTGTCGTTGCGCAAGAACATCTCGGGCGAATCGTTGACGCTGTCCACTTGGTCCATCAATAGAAAATATCGTTCGCCACGTGGGAACACGAGCAACTGGGTCCAACGTGAACCTGGCTGGCGACCGGGAGCGGCATATTCAAACGTGTAGGTCGTGCGCACGGCGACAAAATCCGTTCCTCGAATAACCTCGGGTTGAACGGGCTTCATCCGATGACAAAGCTGTGGCCCTTCCACCATTCGTTTGCGATGACTGCTGCCATGAGCCATGCGAGCGTATGTCTGGCGGTCTGGGTCGGTTTCGTTTTCGAACCACGTGTATCGACCAACGCCATGACCGTCCGGTGCAATGACTTGGTCCGACCATTCGGCGTCGCTGCCGGCTTCCATTAGCCAGTCGACCACCATCAAGCCATCGCCCACTTCGCGAAACCCCGTGGCTTTGTCCAAGAAGGAACCCTTCGCGATGCCGGTCATCCAGTGCTTTGGATCGCGCTTGGGGATCACGGCCTCCAATTGCTCGGTTTCGATCTTGATCGCTTGTTCATCCTCGGTCACGACCACCCAGTCGGTCTCGGGGGTTGTTGATTGTGCCAACAGCGGCTGCGAACCGTTGCCGATCAAACTTAACGTACCCAACAGGAGGCCAAGCGATGCGTTGACTATCTTGCTCATGCAATCGTTCCTTGTGTTAGCCGCAATGTTCCCGCAAGCGATGCTGGAATTCGTCGTTTGGCTCGGTGTGAATGTGCCGCTCGATCCGCTCGCGACTGGCCAAGTGAGTATACTCGTTTTCAGCAAGCGGGAAGCTAAGGACTTGTCCCTTGGTGCACAAAGCCCGTTTAGGAATTGTCCCGAATTAAATTCCCGACTTGGGCGAGCGTCCGATTTTGAAAATCCGAGAGCCCTAAGCTTTATTGGTTTAGCGAGCGCTCGCTCAACCGGGTCCGTTACGGATTCGGGGACAACCCGGAAACTTGCCAGGATTTCCGTGGACTTCACCGGAATTTC
>JAUXWY010000164.1 GCA_030681235.1 Pirellulaceae bacterium
GTCATCTTTAGAGAACGGAGCCCCTCCTAGTGGCAGCGGCCTGTCGCGGGCATTGTGTTTGTATGACAATGCGGGCGAGCACTTTCAACCACGAAACCAATCTAGCGCCTCGGTTGCCACAAATCATTTGGCTCTGTCCAAGTGCCTTTTGTTTTTGTTTGATCCTTTGCAGCATCCGAAGTTCCGTTTGAAGTGCCAGACTTTTTCCACTGATCCCCAAATTGAGGCGGGGCGCACGATGAAGAACCATCGGCAGGATGAAATTCTGATGGAAGCGGCTAAACGCATTCGACAGCGTGTCAATTTAGGCTCCGACGAAAAAATCAAAGTACCCTTGATAGTGGTTGTGAATAAATACGATGTTTGGGGTAAGTTGTTACCGCATTTAGATTTAAATGCCTACCGGTTGTTTGGTCGTGGTCCGCAGAACTGCTCGGGTATCAACACCGATGCCATTGACGAGGTGTCGGCTAAGATTAAGGGTCTGCTTAAAGAGCTCACGCCGGAGTTCGTGGCGGTTTGCAATAACTTCAGCGACGACGTGACCTATGTCCCGGCCAGCCCCCTCGGCTGCTCGCCAGAAGTAGATCAGACTCGCGAAGGGGACGCGACATTGGGTGTCCGCCCCGGAAAGATCAACCCGATTTGGGCCGAAGTACCTTTGCTTTTCGCGCTCGTGAAAAGCAAAACAGGATTATTGCAAGCGATGAGAATTTCGAAGAAAACGAGTGAGACGTAATTCCAACTGGAACCGTGTTGAACGTGGTTCCAGACAATTCGGTAGGAGAAAACTCGATGATACAGGAACTGCTATACACCTCCCATGAAGGTGAGGGGTTGAGGAAAGGGAGCGGGGGCGGCTTTTGCACCGTGTTAAGCACCAATGCCATGGCCCCCAACTTAGCCCAGGCATTGGAAAAGCTAAGCGGTTACAAACATCCATTTGATGCGCACGATTCTAGGGCACCGCACAACCCAGTGAATTACCGGTTTACGACCCTGCGAATTGGCGGGAAAAATTACCACGTATTTTCGCGTGTGTCAGATTTCCGCGCTGAGCACACGGGGAGGACCAACAAACTAGCGCACCATTTGGTAGCCGATGCCAGCTTGCGCCCCGATTGTGGTCCCACGGCCATATTAGCCAGTCCGTTAATGCGACAAGATTGGGATGGCAAAGCCGGTGTGGTCCCCCCGTTGAATGATAATGCACTTTCGCTTGGTAGTCCTAACGAGAAGCCCTGCCAGAGCTGGGCCAAAATAACCGGGGATGCGGGATGGGCGGGATTGGTCGCCGAGAAACTTTTTGCGGCACCCGAGCGACCGATATCGGTGATTTTTCCGGTCGGTAGCGATCCGTTGGCGTTGGTCTCCGAGTTATTCGCTTTGATTCCCGCGACCTTTCGGTGGGAGATAAGTTTCAGTACGTATTTCACAACGCTGCCGCCAGGCACTAGTTGTCGATTACGCTTTTTAATGGACCAGACTTCCGAAGCCGAAGCCTTGCGTCGAGATCTTCGGCAAGAAACGTTCGATCTGATAGACAGAAAACGCTTATTAACCGAATCGACCTTCACAGAAGCTGCTCGGGCTGGAGTCCCGTTTCGATTGGAAACGCCCGGTCACGCCCGTCATCAATCCTCAGTTATGATCGGTACACGGGCCAAGTCAGTTGATGAGTTGGAGCTCGGACCGTTGCGTGTCTCAGACGGCGATCTAGTGGAAATCCCATCAAGTTTTTCCCGACGATCCGAAGTACCCGTGGCCGTGGAGCTACCATCAGGTCGCAACAGGTCGGGCCCCCCAGAACTACCAAATACCTCGAATGCAGTAAGAGATTTCTCCAAGTCCAAAAAAGACTCGAAATGGAGGCAAGGACTACGCGTCGGCCTGGCGGCAGGCTTACTGGTCGGCTTGTTCGGAGGGTTTGGTGTTAGCCAGTTGGTGTTGATTGGCGAACCCAAATCGAGTGGACCATCATTTGCGGAGTCAAAGCCATCTAAATCCGTCGAGGATAAGCAGCCAGTAGGTCAGCCCGAGATCGCGCAACACGAAAAGAATATACCGAAGGACGGCGATCCTGGTGCGCCTAGCTCCGAAGCCGACAAAGGTGCGCAGGAGAATTTAGGTGTCCCCGCTCCAGACGCGTCCCATCCTGATTTGAAGCGTAACGTTACTAAATTGGATGATAACGAAAAAGCGGAAAGTGGGCAGGTGCCGTCTGCTCTCGGAACTGCATCTGCTCAAGTTCCAGGCGAAAACGATAACAAGCCGCAATCTGATACGGCTGAACCACAAAGCGATCTCAGCACGGCGAGTGTCGCAACTGTACCGGGTTTGACCGAACGTGGTGAAACCTCTGAGCGCCGAGACATCAAGGCGGTCAATTTAATTTTGAACGGCGTCGATAACTACACGGTGGATCCCGAATCAGCCGACAGACTGAAGATTACGAGAGCAGTAATACATAGCTTCGATATTACGGTTTCAACCGCTCAGCATGGTATCGAATTGGAATTTTCTGAGCCAGATGCCGTCGTAAAGGCCGAAATAAAGAAGGAACTCTTGCATTCTGTCTATGAAATTACGTTCAATGACGAATCCGATGACCCAGTAAGATATTTTTACGACCCAGATGCTTATGAACCTCAGTGTTCTACGTTAGATAAGTTCGACCCGAAGCCAAGCAAGTTCAATGGGCTAAAAATCCGGGTAGTTTCTGGGGACGGCGATTTAGAGTTTGCTCTACTTGAGAACAATCAGCCAGCAGCGGAATTTGAATTTGATAGATTTCAGAAGCTTGTTTTAGAAATCAGGTATGGCGCTTCAGTCGTCGGAGAGATCGCTTTGAAGGATACAAAGAAGCAAAACTGGCGTTTCCTCGATATTGATAAGCCAGGAGGTTGGCGATTGACTCCCAAGAGTGATATTGACAGAATACTTCAGGTTCTTGAAAAAAAGAGCGACCAAAACTTTGAGCGTTTGTTGGTCGACGAAAAAGCAAGAGTAAATAATCCAAATGCAAGCCCGGTACCACCGATACTGCCGCCGGATGTCCAAAAAAATGTCTTTGCTTGGGATGGCATACGGAATAATCGCGACAAGTTTGACAACGCCCTGAAACAACCCGTGCTGGAAGTTTATTTGCCCGCAGGATACAAGCGAGGCCTGCCAGAGCGAGTGGTGTTTCAGTACTCGATCTTGAAGCCATAGTACAACTCATAAAGGGATCGGTGTGATCACGGACCAAGAATTAAAAGACGAGATTGAAACGGTAACTGAACAGATGCGGCAGTTGGTGGATTCGGTTGCTGATCTAAATCAGGACCAGGTGCAGACTCTGAATGGCCGAATCACACAATGCATTACTCTAGTCAATCGCCGACTGAAAGCGTGTGACGCCTTGCTCCGCAAGGGACTACGCTCAGAAGCACTGCAAGAATGCCGAAAATCACCAGACCTCCTGGAGTTGATTTCCGAATTGGACGTTCCGGAATTGGACGTTTGGAACGAACTATTGGGAATGTTCCTCTTACCGCCTCCGCCTTCGTTGAACCGGGACTTGGCGGCACTGCTAAACGAAGCGTTTGCCCGCGAGCAATCCCTCGATCAACTACTGCGTTTGCATCGACTTCATGCATTGGCCCGTAGTGACCTGAAGTCGCGAATCAATGTGCTAAGGTCATTAGCGGCCAAAGACGCCGACAACTGGATCTGGCGGGAAGATTTAGTCACTTACGAGACTCGCAGACTACAACAACTTGAACGAGCCTTTCTGAACTTGAAGAACCCCGACTTGGCGTCCCTCAATGCGATCTATGAAGAACTAAATTCGGGCCAATGGACGATTGAATGCAAGCCTGCATTTCGTAATGATCTCGAGCGCCGAATCGAAATACTGAATGCCGAATATGCCAGAGCACAGCTAACGGAAACGGCCAAGCAACTGAATCTAGCCTTTGCGGACTTTAATCTCGCGGAAGCACGGCGAATTCGGCAACAATGGAGCTACTGGATTGCGCGATCTGCCCTCGGGACGACTGATCCGCTGTACCGGGAAGTTCAAGCGGCACTGGATTGGATCAAGGAAGAAGAACAGAGTGAACAACAATCGCAAGCGTTTGAAACAGAACTAAAGAAACTTGAATCGCTTCTTAGTCGTTCCAATGTCGATTACGAAAAAATCGAAAGGCAGTATCAGCTGGTTGAAAATTTTCAACGTGAAATCCCTAACTTACAACAGAAAAGGTTCCAAACCCTTCGCGAAAATCATCGATTGGCTCGTCAGAGAAAGAGCCAGCTTTTGATCGGTTCTATCATCGCGAGTCTGGTGATCGTTTTCGCCGTAGCTGGAACTTACCTCTACCGTAGTAGTTACGAACGGCATACAGCGAGTGTGCTCAAGATCGTTGAAGAGTTTGTCGCCAAAGAGGATTTTCCGCAAGCGGAACGTGTTTTGACGACACAGATTCGGGAATACCCGCATTTGGGCAATAACCCGGATCTCCAGCGGTTACAATCGCAAATTGAAAAGGCGATCGCAGACGAAGAACAACGGCGTGTTCTATTCGTGTCGTTTTTGGAAAGAGCTAGACAGATAGTGGATCAAGAAACGACATGGGGCGATCTGGCCATGGCGGAGACAGAGCTTGGCCGTGCAAAAACCCAATCCGATCAGAGCCCACGAGAGGGCAGCGAAATCCAAGCCATTGAAAATGACATCCAGCGGAAACGCCGTGAGTTACAAAGCTTGGTAAACGGCGAATTCCATCAGCGGCTAGGCATATTGCAAAAACGATTGGAGGCAGTCCAACAATTGGCAACAGACGAGGTCGAGGAGTTGCGATTGGAATTGAGCCGATTGCAAGCAACGGACCACCTGGGCGCAGGCCTCAAACAATTGGTTGCCGCCCCGTTGACTCAGGTAGCCGTCGAGATTGAACGACGGAAAACGGAAAATGCCAAGTCGATTGCGTTAGCCGAAGTGATCGCCTCTCTAGGTTTGCCGGAAGCTTTCGCTGCTCGCTTGAAGGCTTACATTACCATCGACTCAAAATCCAGTCGTGGGATCGATTTCCAACGAATCTTGTCGGAAGAATTATTCCTCCTAGAAAAAGTTTCAGCCTGGAATCAAGTGGTTGCTCGGTGGAACGGTCGGAAGGTTTCGCCCTTACGTAATTCTTTCTCGGAATTTGACGCCGACATACAGTTGATACAGGCTGATTTTCTTGGATTCCCCGAGGTCGGTTCTCTCGTTAAGTTTGGCCAGATCATCGAGCCACTTCGAAGTACCGTAAAACAAGATCCTTATCTGAAGCTGCAGACGTTTTTACAGTTACCAGTTGTACAGAAAATTCGTTACATAAGAAATACAGTGACGAAGGAGAATCACTATTTCACATCCTTTCCGCAATTAAAGGGCAATCGACTGGAAATTTTGGAGTTGGAGTCTTTAAAAGGACAAACCAGAACTCGGACTTATCCTACGAGCGAATTATTGAGGTTTGCAGATGGGTCATTGGTTGGCGTAACTCCACATGCGGAATGGGCCAATCGTAGCTTGAAGTATTTGGATGAAAACGAAGCCGAGTACCGCGACTGGACCTACGAAAAGCGAATTCTTTCCGTGATCGGCGATTTGCTAACTTCCGCTGACATCGATCCGATATTTGCGACACATGCTCTAGACGAAATCTTTGTCAGTACATTTGCCCATTCCCTGCCGCTCAAAACGATTCTACAGGATGCTCACGCGCGATTTTATCGCGATGTGCTCAATCCGGTACAGAATCTGGATACTGAGTTGCGAATTGATTTAATCGATTGGTTATCGCCTAAAGAAGCTCGACGCAAAGAATTGGCTAAAGCACGGCACCAAGAATGGAAGGCCGAATTGAGCATCGGTGATTTGGCAGAGAAGCAGTTGACCGTCGCTTTTCAGGAACTGGAAGGGAAGAAACCACGACTTGCCGACCTACAGTGGGTCGGGTGTTTCTTGAAGGCCAATCAAGCTTGGGAGTTTCACCCAAGTAAAACCTGGAATTCGGAGACCGTTGGGGGCGGGAAGTTGTTTGTTGCGAGAATAGCGTCTGGACGTGTCGTCGGATGGCAGGAAGTGGGAGTTATCGAAAACGCGCAGGTTCGACTTACGATCCCGGAGAACCAGACCGGTCTTAGTGATGGGAAGCTTGTCTTCGTGATGAAGCAATAGTAGAAAATCCATGGACTGCTCAGCGAATGTTTCGTGTTGACACTGTTTGGTGGTGAGTAGCTGATATGGGTACCTATTATATTCGTCGCGCGGGGGTCGTGGATGGGCCTTGGGAAATGAAACGCCTTTTACAAGAAGTACGTTTAAAGCGATTGTCAAGATTCCATGAGATTTCCAAAAATCAGCACGACTGGGTTACCGCCAGTAATGTGCCGGAACTTTTTCCCGTTAAAGAGCTACCCTTTCGAGACGGTTCGAAGTCCGACTCAGTCGGAGGCGATGCTTCCAAGACTAAGGAAGCGGCGGACCCGTCCATCGCAGAAGAAGTTTGGTTCACAGAGGAATATCGTAACCCAATTGGGCCGATGACATTAGATGCATTAAAGACAAGACTTTGTCAGGATGGGCTTGTTTCCAAATCAGTGTGGCGTTTTGGTTGGTCCGAGTGGGTGCCGTGGGAACAGGTACCCGAGTTGGCGGAACTGTCCGTGAAGTCAATCCGTAACGGAGTACCACCCGACATGCCTTTACCCAACAGGGAATCCGGTAATGTTTCCACCATTGAAGACAAGGAAAACAAAACCGCAACATCGGAATCGACCGGTACTAACGACATGACAAACCCGCAGCCATCGAACGATCAATCGATTTCAATTTGGAACCCGAATGTCTTGCTTTCAGTTGGACTTGTAGTTGTATTGATCGTGATCACGATCATATTGTTGTTGTTTTTCGGGTCAAATTTAGAGTAAATTTGCTACACGTGTCAATGAACAGTAACCCAAGGTCAAATTAGCGATGGATGCTTACACATCACAAAACCAACCTCCACTTTTGTCGTTTGCACGCGACGACATCGAGCAACGGCTGTTATTCAACGGGGGGCGATTCACGCAAGTCAATACACTTTTGTCGTTTGTTCTAGGGACGACGCTGGCAGCCGCCTTTCTTCTTTCTCTGTTTCCTCTGCGTGGTTTCGCGTTTGCGGAGATGTTTTTTATTCACGGATCGATTCCCTACACGATTGTCTTCTTTACAGCTTGGGCGTTAGCAATTTTACTGCTAAAGTATTGTAAGTTGCGATTGCAACGCCAATGCCTATTGCATCATGTCGTTCCGGAGGATGTTGACTTTGTACTCAATCCGGCCAACGTGGATGTTGTTTTCAATCATATTTATCGAGTTGTTGACGATCCGAGGCGTTTTCTCTTGTTCAACCGAATTTTCGTAGCCTTAGGGAACCTGCGAAATCTTGGCCGCGTGAGCGATGTCGACGAGATCCTTCGCACCCAAGCCGATGTCGATGAAGCGGCAATCGACAACAGTTATACATTGATTGCTAGTTTCATTTGGGCAATTCCCGTCCTAGGGTTTATTGGAACTGTCCTGGGGCTATCCCAGGCTATTGGGAAATTTGGCGCGGTTCTACAACAACCGGGCGCCGGGTCCGGTGGCAGCGGACTAGACTCAATCAAGGACCAGTTGTACGAGGTCACTGGCGGTCTTTCCATGGCTTTTGTGACCACCCTCCAAGCATTAGTCGCCGCCCTTGCGATTCAACTGTTGTTAACATTTATCAAGAAAGCAGAACTGGAATTCCTGGATCAGTGCTCTCGATATTGCACCGAAAATATCGTAAATCGCTTGAGGCTTTTGCCGTTTGAGCGAGAGAATTGAAGGTCGCTTCGGAATGGTTAATTTGGACACGCCTAGCTGCTGGAAGTAAGTTATGGTTCGCCGACGTCGGAATCAGGTGGCAGCATTTTCGCTATTCTCATTCCAGGACATCATTTCGTGCGTGATGGGAATCATGATCTTGGTCACGTTGATCCTCGCTCTGGAGGTGATTGACGGGGGTGAAATCAAACATGTTTCAGATGTCAAAGAGCGACTGGCAGCCAATCGGGCTTTGATTGCTGACTTGCAACGCGAAATAGCCCGGATGCAGACGTCACTTGACCGGGTAGTAACGAGCACAGGTCTTCTTGCTGGAATCGACTCCGAGCAATTGCAACGAGATATTGCGGAAAACTTACAGAAAAAGGAACAACTAACGAAGCGGCTGGCCGAACAAGAGGTCGATTTATCTAAACTAAGTGTGGAAATCGTCAACGCCAATCGAGAAATTGCTGCCAGCAGTGTTGAAAAGGACAGGCAGAATGAATTGGGCCGAACGCAAGTAAACGAACAGCGGGAACGGCTAAAATCGATTATCAATAGCGAAATTGTCGTGTTCCGCGACCCACCAAAGCGACACATTTTTTTGGTCGAGGTCACACGGGGCAGGTATTTAGTCGCGAAATACGGCGCAATCGAGCCTCCAACTCGATGCACTACGCAACAAGAGTTGGGCGACTTTCTCGACCGAAAAGTTAGTCTCGATCCTGTTTTGTACTTTATTGTAAAGCCTAGTGGGATCACCCATTATGAAGAGGTGGTGCCCTACATGCAGCGGCGCAAAACTGACTTTGGTTTTACAGTATTTGGTGAAAGCGCTAAAGTGATCGATGACGTGAAAGGACACATCCACTAATGAAGCGGAGGTTTTCGAGCACTGTGGAAGACAGTACCGAGCTACTGTTAGATACGATATGCAACACGTTTGGTGGAATTTTATTTATATCACTGTTAGTCGTATTGCTTATTAACACTTCAGGTCCATCAAGTATCACGGATTCTGTTGACGACCAAGATACCATCGACTTACTGGAGTTGGATAATTTGCGAGACGAACTGCTTCGAGAGAACCTACAAGCGATTCACAAGGAGCTAAACGACGCACTACAGCAGCAAGGTGAGTATCTTCAATCAATCGATCGCCCCACCGACTTGGCCGAAATTGAAAGACTGCAACGACTGGAAGTTGAAACTGTATCTCTCCATGCGAAAATGAGTGAGAACGAACGAAAGGTAACAGCCCTAGAGTTGGAAAAGGCGGGATTGCTCAAATCGCACAGCGAAATCAAGAACTCGCTTCTTAGCACTAACCAAGATTTAGATAAGGTTTCGAAGGCAATCGAGTCAGAGGTTCAGAAGCAGGGTCGAGATTTTATTATTAGACTGGCTCGTGAACAATTAAGCTTCGGAAGCGATTCTTGCGTTTTACTTGACGGTAAATTGTTTGGCCCGTTTGAGCGATGGAGCGACGAAATTGTTTGGGAAAAGCCCCCTTTTGAACCGGAGCAAGCCCGAGTAAACAAAAAACTCGGACTGCTGATATCCGGCAAAGACCCAAATTTACACGAACTGCAACGACGATTTGCCAATACGAAAAAAGTGAGGATTTTTCTAGCTAACAATTCTTTTTCGGATTGGAAAAGCGTGGAACGTGTCCTACAAAGCAATGACATACGTTTTGAAATAATTTTCCTGAACACTGATTCGCCAGTTTTCACGAAAACCGGACCTACCAGCGGTTTGTTTCAATAGTCTCGCCGATGTCATCGAGTGCCAAGTCCCGACTCATTTGGTCATCATCGAGCTACGACACGACCCGAACATGACCCACCCCATGGTTCATGCATGGGGCTTGTTCTGCTTTTTTGAATGGACTAATGGATCTCGTTTACACAATATCTTCAATCACGCCGCCATTGCCGTTGCCTTAATTTGTTCCAACAGACCAACAATCTTCCGAAGTTGGATCTCGCTGAACAGGGAATCCGGTCCGTGGGGGGTGATGTCGGTGAAGGGTGATTCGTACAGCAACGAAACATCAACGATGCCGTGATCCACCAGCTGGTTGATGATCAGATTGATAAACTCGATCTGATTTGCGTTGTAGGTCGTGCCGGATAGAAACTCGTTGAACAGGCCTTTGGCGACTTCACGATCAAGCCCGACAAGCGTGCGAACGAAGATACCAAAGCTCTCATTCTCTTGCTTGGCTTGGTCGATGTACTCGGCCTTGCCGATCTTGTTGTCGGTTAGGACGCGTTCCAGGTCATCCAGGTCGCCTGAGGAGAGCGGTTCGTTGGTGTGGAGCTTCCGTACGGCGTCGATATCCAAATGCTTCCGTAGAAACGCGCGGGCTTTGTCCCGGAAACGTTCAAAGGTGTCCTGGCCGACAAACTCGGACAGCTCAACGTTGGACTCGTCCCCCATCTCGTCGGCGAAGTTGGTGTAGATCGGTTTCCGGGCCTTCTTTTCGATAAACTGGACCAGATCACGTAAGCGGCGTCGAATGATTTCCAGCATCGGAACGGTGACATCCTCCCACCAAACTTCCGTCTGAACATCCTGAATGTAGCTCAACTGTTTGCCGACCATCGGAATCGTGTGCTTCTCTTCCAGCAAGCCTGCAATCTTAACAACTTGGTCACGCAACCGTTCAAAGCCCGGCTCTTTTCCGAGCACCGCCAACTGCAAGTTGAGAACCAGCAAGTCGAACCGCTTGGCCTCTTCGGACTCTCGCTCCATTTGCGTCGGTAGATTGGCGATCTCATGAGCCAATTCTCGCCGATCTTCGGCATTGAGCCTGACCCAGGCTTCCGGCTTGGCAAACTTCTCCACCGTTCGTCGTTTGGCTCGCACAACGAAATTGTCCAGGTTCATCGACGCGACTTGCCTGTGAAGCAAGTGCATGACTTGCAACTGAACGTGATGGTCCGAACCGGGATCGGTGTCATCCAGATAGACTTCCTGCACGGCCGCTTCGTGGTGACTGGTATCAAGTTCCCCCACCAACTCCAACCGCGCCTTGAACAACTTGGCCGACAGTGATTCAACCACGCTGCCCGCCGATCCTTCAGGATTTTGGCTGAAGTACTCGAGATTCTGGCAATAATCGAAAATGTAAAAGAACTCTTTATCAAGTCCAGGGCCGAACAGGTCGGGACAAAGCCGAGTACCACGCCCCACCATCTGCCAAAACTTGGTCTTTGACCGGACGAGCTTGAAGAAAACCAGATTCACCACTTCCGGGACGTCGATCCCGGTATCGAGCATGTCGACCGAGATGGCGATCTGCGGGAACTTGTCTTTGTTCGAAAAGTTGTCGATCAGCGACTGGGCGTATTCGGTTTTGAAGGTAATGTTCCGCGCAAACTCGCCCTTGTAGTGCGGATAATTGGCATCGAACCGTTCTTTAATAAACTCGGCGTGGGCTTGGTTCTTAGCAAAGAGAATAGTCTTCCCCAGCAGATCACCTCCGGCAACGCATTGGCCGCGAGTCATGACGTGTTCCAGGACTTTGTCGACCGTATCGATGTTGAACAGCCATTTGTTCACGGCGGCGGCTTCCACCTTCTCCGGTATGTTTCCCTCCTCATCCCATTCCTTGGCATCCCATTCGTCTTTTTCTTCTTCGGTCAGGTCGTTGTACTTGATCCCTTCCCGTTCAAACTTGAGTGGCACGGAAACGGCTTTGGGCGGAACCAGATAGCCATCCTTCACCGCTTCTTCCAGATCATAGGCATCGGTCGGCACACCGGTTTCCAAATCGAACAAGCCGTAGGTATTCTTGTCGATCTCATCCTTAGGCGTGGCGGTTAAACCGACCAGCAACGAATCAAAATAGTCAAAAATCACCCGGTACTTTTGAAACACACTACGGTGAGCTTCATCGATCACCACCAAATCAAAGTGCCCGACGCCAAAACGACGACCGCTGTCTTTGGTTTCGTTAATGAGTGAACCGCCCGATTGCCCAACGTGACGATCACCTTGGCCTTGCTGAAGACCGCTTCACCTGCTGTGTGCTTGAACGTCGGCTCGTGGATCAGTGCCGAGATATTGTCTTGATAAGGCAGCTTCAACGCTCGATCAAACTTGTATGCCCAAGCCACCCCCAATTCCAACGCTCGCCTCGCATAGAAACAGGATGTCCGCGGATCGGGGATCGCCATCGATTCGGCTTTAATGGCCGCCGCGTGGATCTCGTTCCATTCGGCCGACAGGAATCTAAAATTGCTCATTCGCTGATCCTATGGTTAATTTGCAGCTCCAGATTGTTCAAATGAAACAGGACTTCATCAAAGGAAAGCGGTTCGGTCAAATACATGTCCTTCATCGCCTGGTAATCGTCTCGCAAATGGTCAACACGATCTTCGGCGGGCAGCAATCGAAATGTACCGGGCACAGCCAGATCGTAGCGCGCCCAGGAACTGCCGAAGAATCGAGCTTTCCAGTCCACGACTCGTTGGCATACCTCTGGCAGTTTCGCGGCTTTCGCCCCGTCAGGATGTCTGGCAAGAGCAGCGGTATCTGCGTAATGCCGCGAAAAGCGATCTGGCGTTGGTTTACCGGGTGTTCGATGATGCTCGGCGTGCAATATCGTTGCCTTTTCCCAAAACGTTCGTTCAATCTCTAACGCGACGACATCACATGTCCAATCTTGAAACAAATTGGGAAACTCATCCGCCAGCCACGGCTTAACCGGGTGGTGCCCAATCGGTCGTTGTTCCGTCAAGGAGCCGAATTCGAGTTTTACAGATCGTCTGAGATACTCGAAACCGGAAGGCTGAGTTGTTGGATAGTGAAACAGAATCACAGGTGAATTCGTAACTTTATCAATTTGGAATTCCAGCCATTGGTGACCGGACTCTGGCAACATCGGCGACAAGACAGGATCGATGATATCGTGCAGTTCGGGCAAAAAATGATCGCGAGCCGCCGCCGTACATGCTTCTTCGGCTTGTTTCATCCACTTGTTAGCCTGATTGCGACTGTTACCTGGGGCGGTTAATCCCAGCAATTCGGTCGAGACGGACAAGTCGATGTCTTCGGAAAATCGGTTGATTGCACCGAAGACTTTGGAAAGCGATGTGCCACCCTTAAAGACCAGGGCATCGGCAAAAGATGATTGGAACAACACGCCCAGCATCCACGACACCCAGAAGTCTTTTTCCATGATGACGGGGTTCATGCGACGTCGGACAGCCGCTTCGTTAATGGCTCGTCGGCGCTGATTTTCATCGAGTGCAAAAAAACCAAGTTTCACGTCGTAACCTCCTCAGCCAATTCGCGAAAGATCGAATGCATCCAAGCGGGTGCCAGCGCGATGTCGTTCATCAGCTTCTGGCGTTCTTTCAAGGGCAGGCTGT
>JAUXWY010000520.1 GCA_030681235.1 Pirellulaceae bacterium
AGAGAAATCGAAATGCTCGAACTTGCGAACCATGCCTTCGGCTTCCCAACGTCGGACTTGTTCGTCCAAGGCATATAGGAGTTGCTGGCCTGTAGTGGCCCCGGCGAACGCGGTTCGCTTGTAGAGCGTGCCACCAAATCGGCGTCGGTCCAAAAATCCTTCGTCCGTCCGGTTAAACGTCACGCCCAAGCGGTCCATCAAATCAATGACCTTCGGACCCCAATCGCACATTTCTTTGACGGGCGGTTGGTGATTCAAGAAGTCGCCGCCATAGACCGTGTCGTCCAAGTGCTTCCATTCCGAATCGCCCAATTGCCTGGTCGCGTCGTTGCAGCTGTTGATACCGCCTTGGGCGCAAACGCTATGGGATCGTTTGACCGGCACCAAGCTGACCAAATCGACAGGAATGCCCAACTCGCAGAGTTTCATGGTCACCGACAGACCCGCCAACCCGCCACCGATTACTACGACTCGTTTCTTTGCCATCCGACTTTACTTTCCAACTGGGAAATCGTGTGTTCGTGTCTCAACCGGTGCTGACATTTATTCAACACTGCCGTCTACTCAACAGTGTGGGCCGGATGGGAGAGTTTGTGTTCGTTGGGAACGATGCGGCCCGACTTGACGCTTTCCTGATACATTCGGTCTTCGATTTCTTGAGCCTTGGCGGGATCAAGGGTCATGAACCCACCTAGGGCACTCAGGCCAATCAGCATCACCAATCCGCCAATCCCCCAGACGATGTAGTCGGCTCGCTTTTGAGCCTGGGGCGTGATCCACAGCCCCCACGTGATCCCCATCGTCCACAAGCCATTGGCGAAGTGGAACACGCACGAACCAATGCCAACAAAGTAGAGGATCGGCCACACGAGGCTGCCCTGCATGGCAGCGGCCGCCGTGCTGGCCGCGTTGTAAGCCTTGAACTGAGCCAGACCCATTTTATGCATGAGGTCCAACCAGAAATCAAAGTGAAACCAACCGTGCATGTGAGCCACGTGAGACACAATAAAAACGAAAGCTACCATGCCCGTGACTCGCTGGAGCACGTATCGCCAATTCTTACCGGTCGAATACCGGCTGGTATTAAATTGACCGCTGTACGCGATATAAACCCCAAAAAACGCGTGGAACAGCAGCGGTAGGAAGATAAATGCCCATTCGACAACGACCAGAGCGCTCCCCAACGAGTGAATCGCGTAAACCGCGTTCTGAAATGCCTCAACCCCGTTCAAGATCGACGCATTGGTGACCAAGTGCACACACATGTACAGGCCAACCGGCACCAGTCCCGTCAACGAATGCAGACGACGAAGGAGAAATTCGTGCTTTTGGACAAAGGTCAGATCGTTCGCCATAACGCCAGTGTTACCTTCCCAAGTAGTCGGCTTGTCTTTCGTTCCGAATCGCGTCCGAGACTTCTAACCGCAGTGTCCTCGGTTTTTCCGTGTCCTCGGTTTTTCAAACCAGAACACTCAAGTTGGACCGATCGGCGGTCGCCGTACCAGCCACGAACTACCCAAGGGAGTAACCCGAAACCGCAGCGACCAATTCACTCCTGCTTTAGCGGCCAGGTGCGACATTTCGCCCACCACGTCCGCCAAAAGTCCGTATCGCCAGTATAGGGTTTTTCGGCCCAAAACCGCAACGGGACCAAATAGTAGAGCGAGCGCCCCGATCGCTCGCTCCCGAAACCCATTTTACATTTTTCAATTTCCATTAATCAATAATCATTCGGGCCTATCTTAAAAAACGTATTTGCTTTGACCAAGTCCGGCCGGGTAGCTGATCCGAAATGGCAGAGCAGAGGAATTCAAACGGCTGTGATCGTATCGACGCGATCGTCGTAGCAAAACGCGGCAAGAGTTTCGGCGGTGTGGGTCAAATATCGAATCGCCAAACACATCAACCATCTTACGGGCCGCAACGTCTCGCTTCGTACAATTCCCTTGTCCCAAATTCAATTGTCCCAAACCCGTTTTTGCAGCTGCTCCCGCTACTATTGCGGTTCATGGGGTATCCGCGATAATCCGGGCTGGAATAAGGTCCGACAAGTGGTTGTTGTGGAAGCAAGATTTTGAAGAACATGCTGCGGCAAATTCGCCTGTTGTTGGAAATGATCCGCTTCAGCCATACGGTGTTTGCATTGCCGTTCGCCTTCTTGGCCGTGTTGATGGCTTGGAAGTTGATGGTTGGTATGGAGCCTTTGGGGGACCCGACCAGTGCCGGTTCGTCGGCTTTGTCGATGTGGTCTCGTTGGGGACAACCCGTGGTGGGCGTTTTACTTTGCATGGTCGGCGGTCGCAGCGCCGCGATGGCGTTCAATCGCATCGTGGACAGGCACATTGACGCAAACAATCCCCGCACGGCCCAACGACATTTACCGCGGGGCGACTTGAGTTTGCGCACCGCTTGGGGGTTTACGATTGCTGCAGCCGCTTTGTTTTCCGTCGGGACCTTGTTGTTCTGGCCGAACTGGCTTCCGATGGCTTTGGCGGTTCCCGTGCTATTGGTGCTCTTGGGCTATAGCTTGGCCAAGCGTTTTACTGTATTCGCTCATTACTGGTTGGGCTTTGCCCTGATGTTGGCCCCGATCTGTGCGTGGGTCGCGATCCGCGGCCCCGCAATGTTGGATGATCCGGCGGAATGGGGCACGGCCTTGGTTTTGGGCGGAGCGGTTTTCTTCTGGGTTGGCGGGTTCGACATTATCTACGCCTGCCAAGACGAGGCTTCGGACCGAGCCGCCGGTTTGTACAGTATTCCCGCTTGGCTGGGGGCGAAATTGGCTCTTCGGTGGGCGGCCATCAGCCATCTGTTGGCGTTCGCGTGCTTTATGATTCTGGGCTGGGTCGCTCCCAGGGCACTGGAACTTTCGTGGCTGTACTTTGGGACCGTCGGACTTATCGGTATCCTGTTGGCATACCAGCACTTTTTGGTCCGCGCGGACGATTTATCGCGAGTCAATATCGCGTTTTTTAACGTCAATGCCGTGATCAGCCTGGGAGTCTTGGTCGCGACGACTGTGGACATGTGGTTTCTGTGAAGCCCTAACGAGGAATGAATTTGTGGCTGACTTGAGCGATCTGCGTCAAAAAATCGATTCGATCGACGCGGAACTAGTGAAGTTATTGAACCAACGCGCGGACTTGGTCGTGCAAGTGGGCAAGATCAAACGCGCGACTGGAGTTCCGATTTACGCTCCGCACCGCGAACAACAGGTCCTGCGAAAAGTCTTGGGCCTGAGCAATGGTCCGCTGCCAGCAAAAACCATTGAAGCGGTCTACCGCGAGTTGATGAGCGGCAGCTTTCATTTGGAACAGCCCCTGCGGATCGGCTTCTTGGGTCCTGTCGGAAGCTACTCGCATTATGCGGCCGTCAAACATTTTGGCTCGAGTGTCGATTACGAAAACCTCCGAGCCGTCGAAGGTGTGTTTACCGAAGTCGCTCGAGGGCACGTCGACTATGGGCTCGTGCCAATCGAAAGTTCGTCCGGAGGTGGAGTGGCTGAAACCATGGACGCCTTTGCTGAATTCGAACAGCAATTGAACATTTACTCGGAAGTGCAATTGGAACTACGGCGCTGTTTGTTGACCAACGTGACTCCAAACAAGATTCAACGCATCTACTCGACCGCCGAAGCTTTTGCCCATTGCCGCAAATGGTTGGCCCTGCAATTTCCCTCGGCTGATTTGGTCGTGATGGAAAGTTCGGCGACCGCTGCCCAACGTGCCAAAGACGAAACGGAAACGCTGGGCAACGTTGCGGCCATTGGCAACGAATTGGCCGGCGAAACTTATGGGCTGCATGCGTTGTTCCAAGACATTCAAGATCAATCCAACCATACGACGCGGTTCTTGGTTCTCTCGAAACAGAAGACCGAACCTTCGGGCGATGACAAGACATCGCTGATGTTTGTGACGTCCGATCGGCCGGGTGCCTTGGTGGACGTGTTGGCAGTGTTCAAACGGGCCGGGATCAATTTGACTCATATTGATAAGCGGCCCAGCGGCCGAGTGAACTGGGAGTACAAGTTCTTCGTCGACGCAGCCGGTCATTCCTCCGATCCGAAGTTTGCGGAGATTGTCGGTGAAGCGCGGGCGCATTGCAAAGAGCTGACTGTCCTGGGAAGCTATCCCGCCAGTCGCCGGGTGCTTTAGCCCAAACGGTAAAGACTTTGGAAGAGATCGATAATGAAACTTGAAGCATTGGTTCCACAACTTCGCTCAATGTTCCCGGCGTTGGCTCGTCGCATGCCCGATGGAAGTCCAATCTCATTTTTTGATGGCCCGGCCGGGACTCAAGTTCCTCGCATGGTGATTGACGCCATTAGCGACTACCTGATCCGCTGCAACGCGAATCGGCACGGCTGCTTTTTGACCGCCGACGAGACGGAAGAGTGTTTCGCGACAGCGCATCGACTTTATGCAGAGTTTATGGGCGTGACGGATCCGGACGAAATCGTGTTTGGTCCGAACATGACCACGCTGACCTTCCAGATGTCTCGGGCGCTGTCGCAGACTTGGCAAGCCGGCGATGAGATCATCCTGACTCGATTGGATCACGACGCCAATGTTTCACCGTGGGTTTTGGCAGCTCGGGATCGGGGAGTAAAGGTGCGTTGGGTGCCGTTTCGTACAGACGATTTACAATTGGACCTGCACGTGTTGCAAAGCCATCTAAATTCGCGAACCAAGTTGGTCGCGTGTGGGGCAGCGTCCAACGCGACCGGCGGGATCAATCCGGTGGCGGAAGTGGTTCGCATGGCGCATTCGGTGGACGCGTTAGCCTACGTCGATGCCGTGCATTTGGGACCGCATCGGCAAATTCAAGCGAAAGTCTGGGACGCCGACTTTGTGATTTGTTCGGCTTACAAGTTTTTTGGGCCACATGTGGGGATCTTGTGGGCGCGTCGCGAATTGCTGGAACGCGTCGAGGCCTACAAAGTTCGTCCAGCCAGCAATGCAATTCCCGACAAGTGGATGCAGGGGACGCAGAACCACGAGGGGATCTGCGGGGCAGCTGCCGCTGTCGAATATTTACAGGAGTTGGGGAAGTCATTATCGCAAGGAGTCGCTGGCGGACCGCGCGAACATCTAACGACCGCCTTTGCCGCAATCGAAGCGTATGAAGATCGGTTGACCCAACACTTCTTAACTGGTTTGGAAGCTATGGACGACTACCAATTGGTGGGGCTAGGTCGTCGGCATCTGGAACGGCCGGAATACCAAGGCCGACGGGTAAGCACGTTTTCGATTCGGCATCGAACAAAGACATCGCAACAATTGGCGGAAGCCTTAGGCCGGCGGGGAATGTTTGCTTGGAACGGTAACTATTACGCTTTAGAACTGAGCGAACAACTTGGATACGAGCCCGAAGGCATGTTGCGAATTGGGTTTATGCATTACAACACGATCGAAGAAGTGTCGCTGTTGCTACAGACGTTAAGTGAAATGTAACCGGTCGCTCTGGTGATTCGCGGTGAAGATCCAACCACAAACGAGCGCCGCCCCCGACCGGTTTATCCGGTCGGAGCGGAAGCTTTGTGGTTAGCAAGAGCACGAGGACGAGTCGCCCCCGACCGGTTCATCCGGTCGGAGCGGAAGCTTTGAGGTTAGCAAAGACGCCCCGCGCAGAGAAGCGGTCGAGGAACAAACTTGTTGAGCAAACCAACTCCACCGAGACCGCAACGGCTTACGCTCGCAAGTCCGGACGCTCTGTACCCAAGATCAAACCCGATCGGCCTACTTGCAGACGTGTCCGAAGCAAGCTCGGTCCTACGGCCCCTAAAACCCGGTCCGCTGTTGTAGCGAGAAACCGAAACAATCCGCCGAGTAAATCGGCGGGATTTTCCCGATCGGCCTACTTGCGGACCTGTCTGAAGCAAGATCGGTCCTACGGCCCCTAAAACCCGGTCCGCTGTTGTAGCGAGAAACCGAAACAATCCGCCGAGTA
>JAUXWY010000001.1 GCA_030681235.1 Pirellulaceae bacterium
AGCCTAATGCCACCTACTTTAGGATGAATCTTCTTTCTCGCCAGATGGTTCGGCCTTTTTTTTCTTCGATGTTGGCTTAAAACTCGCAGATTTTGGGCTACGTTGGTGGGCAACACGCGGGGAGCTCCGTGGACTCTTGCGTTGGGGAAGCTTGCGACGCGAGGCCATTTTCAAAGCGTCCTCGTAGGTTGCGACCCACTGTTGGTAGCTCATGACGTCTCTTTGGAGCAGAAAATATTGAAAGGTCGTCCAGACTCCCTGAAAGCTCAGTTCGCGGGGCTGTAAGTTGACACGCGTGGCCGCTTGTCGGCGAAATTGTACGACCAAGTTGTACGCCAATACCGAACCTAACAACTCCTTCATCACCGTATCGTACGATTTCGCCAGTATTTTCTCGGTAGCCATCGTGACCTTTAGATCGCGAATATCGAATTCTACTTTATAACGTTCCTGGTAGAGATTGACCGCTGACGCCAAGTCGACTTCGAGTGTTGTAACTAAATTGATGTCGTTGCCGTTGGGCAAATATGCTTGATGCAGGAAGACTTCTATCTTAGCCGCTTCAGGGAGCGTTGGGTTTTTCTTTCGGTCTTTCCGGCTGGGATTCCAAACGAGGTGGTAGGTGCGATTTTCTCCGGATTGCTCGACAAGATTCGCTGATTTCACGAGAGCCTTGAACCGTTGCTGGGTCAAGCGAAACAGAAATGGCGTTTTCCGCTGAACGCAGTGATAGGCGAACGAAAAGATACCATAGGCGCTGTCGGCAAGCAGGATGCTATTGGGTGGCAACAAATCGACGGCGTCCTTGGCCAATGAGAGCTCGCTACGTTTCTCTGGGCCATACATGGGCGCCACTTGAGGCACAGCCGCACAGCCACTGCGCAATTCGTGAGTGACCGCGAGATAGGCGACCGGCCACACACTTTCGCCATGCTGATTGGTTGCGGGAGGAAAACGTTTTTTGAGTTCAGGCGTTGGCCGAAAGGTAATCGTCGTTCCATCAATGATATGGACCTGGCGATCCAAAAATGCGGGCGGTGAAAGGCTGGCTAGGTGATTGGATACAGCCGTGGAGAACGCTTGGATCCTCGCAAGTGCCAGGTTCTGTCGCGAACGGCTATAGCCCGAGTTGTTTTCCGAAAGCTTGCCTTCCCGAACTCGCTTGTTGTTGGGCAGCAGGTCTCGATGATGCCGTAAAAGCTCGCACACCGCTTGATCGAGAGTAAGTCCACCGCCCAGACGCTGAACCACCAGCAGCCAAAGAGTGGGAAGGTGCGTGTAGACCTGCGCAGCATTAGAGCATTCGTCTAGTTCCAGAACCGCTCGAAGCGACGGCACCTCGAGTAGCTGTTTTAACAGCGCCGTTGCTTTGGAGAACTTGGCTTGTGTAGACGACTCAGAATCGATTTCCGGCATAACACGACATCCTGGCAGGAGAAACGGACATCGGCGCAAAAGCGCAAATCCCGTGCCAAACTGCCGTGTTTTTCCGTGATTTTTAAAGTATTTTCAAAGTAGGTGGCATTAGGCTTTAGCCGGCGGGAGGCGGAAAAAGCTCTTTTTCAACTACCTGCCGGCTAAAGCCGGTACACCAGCGCCTGCTAAATGGCGTTCTGTATGAAGCAGCCGAAATTCTCGGCGAATTTCACTATGGATTCAATCGAAAGTCTTGGCGAATGGGGCGATGTTGTTTGCTATTCCGCCTGCGGTTCCCAGACTCTGTTTTCTTTGGCGTGCAGATAGCCTGCGTTGGTGGGCTGTAGCGGCCATGCTTCCAATCGTTGGATCGTGGTCGGGGCTCCGACAGTAAACGCGTTGACCTCGCGGCGATTGCCATAACTCGGAAACGCGGCCACCAAGGTCTGCCGATCGTTCACGAACACTTCGACCAGGTACCGATCGACGAAAATTCGCAGCTCGATATCTTCGCCCTCCGGTAAGTCGGACACTGCAAACGGGGCTTCTGTCGAACCCACCCGGATCGTTCCGGTTTCCGGACGAAACAAAATCGGCAGCCCGTTGCCATGCTCGTCAGCGAACAACACCAAGCCAAATAACTTGCGATTCGCTTCACGACGATTTACGGTCACACGAAGTTCACACGCCTCACTGGGCAACGTCCCGATCGCTTGCAGCAGCGGCCGCTGATTCGGTGGGGCGTGACCACCGTGACCCGTCAACGGCTGGGCCAGAACAATGTTCTCCATGACTATCGACTCCCCACGCAGAGACTCTAGTTCGCGAACCGGAGCGATCCGCAATGTACCATCGTCCCGCAAGCTCAACTCGCGCGGCAGCGACTGAACCGTCTTGTTCAGCAATTCACCTTTTGGCCCAGCGGTCGTCAACCAAGCCCACATCACGCGGCGACCGTCCGGAGTCAGCACACTCTCAGGGGCAAAAAAATCTGTTCGTTGAAACAAACCCCAGACCACTTGTTCATCTCGCTTCCAATTCATCCGCTGATGAACTTCCGGCACGAACTGTTGTCGCTCGGCATCCCAATCGCCCAAGTAGTAACGACACCCCAAGGGATGGCTAATGCAGAGCAACATCCATTTGTCCCCGATCGGAAAGAAGTTCGGGCACGAGACATCTTCGCCGATCGTCACGTTGGGCAACTCGTGGGCCATAAAGTCGCCGACCAATGTCCACGTCTGCAAATCGTCGGACTTGAAGAGCGGTGGATTCGGCCCACCTGAAATCGCGTAATAGGTATCGCCGATGCGAAAACAGTCGGGGTCCCAATGATTGATGTTTGCCGGCACGCCATCCTTGTCGCGCACATCGACGGGAAACGGCTTCTGCCACGCGGACAATTGTCGATTTTCGGCAATTGCGATCTGATTGCGACCTGAACTCTCGCCGTGATAGATCACGGCCGGCCGGTTGTCTTTGGTCAAGAACCCCGTGCCACTGAACATGCCATGCCCCGTCAAGCTTGGTTGCAGTTTGGTTTTTTGCCATGTCCAATGCAGCAGATCAGGGCTGGTCACGTGGACGAACGAAAACGATTGCCGCCCCTGCCACGGATGCCGCAAGATATAGTGCAGGTGATAAGTGCCATCCAAATAAAACGCGGCGTTTGGATCGCCCGGCATACTTTCTTCGCCCGGATGCATCAAGTGGAAATGCAACGGCTGGTCGATGCCCTCGTTTGATGGGCCGTCCGATTTCGGCTCGTGAGCAAGTAATGCCCCCCACCGAGTAATGATCCCAAGCAACACCAAAGACCAAACCATTCGTTTGAGCATGACCACCACCATTCCAGACTTCCCAAATAGTCGCCCCGTCGTGCATTGTCACCATTTGATTTTAGGAACGCATCTGGTAAAGAGCTACCCTGGTCGACTCGCCCGGCAGGTAGCCCAAGTTTTTCCGTTAGCAGCCGAGCCGTTTGCCCTCCAGTTTCCTAGCTCCCCTGTCCGGCTCGCGGACTGTTGATTTAGGATCTGTTGGCGACATTAGTGTTTAACAGTCAGCCGCAGGCGTACTCGTACGGTGGCGAGTACGCCTGCGGCTGACTGTTAAACGACTAAATCAACAGACCGCTCGACCGGCAGGAAGCCAAGCTTTGAGGTTAGCCCGCGACCGCTTGCCTTCCAGTTTCCCCGCTCCCCTCGCCGGCTTGACCGGCAGGAAGCCAAATTTTCATTAGCCCCCAGGCTTCGCGGAAAACCCAGCGGTGGATCGACATGGCTGACGCGTGGCGGATCTTCTCGTACAATTCGAGCGAGGGCGAGGCCGATCGTTTGTTTTTATCGAGCGGGAGAATCTAAGTGTTGCAGTATCTTGTTGGAATCGTGTTCCTACTGCCACTTCTGTCGGCCGTGATCGCGCAAGAGGAAGCCACCAAACCCGCCGACTTGGACGCCTTGGTCGGTGCGGACTCGCCGTTGCAGAAGAACGAACGAATCGTGTTCGTTGGCGATTCGATCACCATGCAAGGCGGCTTTGTCGAGTTGATCGACCAAGCCGTGCGCGATAAACAATCCGAACTCGAAGTGAAGGTCACGCGGCACGGCCTCAACGGCGGACGCGTCCCCGACATGATGGCCGGCAAAACCCCTTGGGGCGAAATGAAACCGTTCGCCGAAATCCTGAGCGAAGAAAAACCGACCGTTCTGATTCTCTACTTAGGCATCAACGACGTCATGCACTCGCCGGGGACGTCCCCCGCAGAGTTCGAACAAGGCCTCACGGAATTGGTCAAAGCAGCCCAGCAGACCGGGGCCGTCGTGGTCCTGGCCACTCCCGCCGTCAATGGCGAAAACATCGATCCCGAATCGGCCGACCAACAGAAGTTGGACGACTATGCCAAAATCTGTCGCCAAGTCGCCGAGACCCAATCCGCCGCGTTATGTGATTTGCGTCAAGCCTTTGTCGAGCACTTGCAGGCCCACAACCCCGAGCACCAACATCACGGCATCCTGACCTACGACGGGGTCCACATGAGCGACGCCGGCAACCGCCTGATCGCCGAACAAATGTCCGAAGCCATTGCCACCGCCGTCCGTACGCGAAAGGCTGCGGAATAGAATTCATCTCTCCAATTCCCCTGCCCAAATTCCCTTGCCTCCCATCCGCTACTCACGCCAATCGAAGGCAAATGAATCTGGACAAAGGAATTCGAAGCCGGCGAGAGAGATTCAATGTGGTTGCCGACTACAAAATCGGTTAGACTAGGAGCCTTGGATTCGATGCCACCCCGCCCTGCCCTCCCCCGCCAACCGAATTTCCAATCCCACCACCAATGCCTACCCACACCATCTTCCTGTGGTTTGCTTATTCCCTTGGCTTGGGCTGCCTTTCCAGCGTCGGTGCTTTGCTAAACGCGGATGCTGGTCAAGACGATATCCAATTCGAGCGCGATGTCCTGCCCATCCTGCAAACGCATTGCATTCGTTGTCATGGCCCTGATGTTCAAGAAGCAAACCTCCGCTTGGACAACCTTTCAATCCACTTGAACGAAGACCGCGCTGCGACGGAGTCCTGGCACGAGGTGCTGAACGCGATCCAAGCCAACAAAATGCCGCCTCCGGACGAAGAGCCACTCTCCAGCGAACAGTTAACCACCGTCACCCAATGGGTGTCCAACTCGATCCAGGCCGCTTTGGCGGAACGCCGCAAAACCGATGGACGCGTCGTCGTCCGGCGACTGAATCGCGTCGAGTACCAACACACGATGCAAGATCTGTTGGGACTGGAGATGGACTACGCCCGCGACTTGCCACCTGATGCGGTGTCCGCCGATGGCTTTCACAACAATGGCCGGTCGTTGCAAATGTCTTCCCTTCAGCTTGAATATTATTTGGCGACCGCTCGCCGTGCCATGGACCGTGTGATCGTCCAAGGCGAACAGCCACCTGCCATCCATCACTCCTTCACGACCACCAGCATCGACAATTGGTTAGGCGAAGCCGAACGCTCCAATCGCTTGGGACGGCGTCAAGAGTTCCTGGTCAAGATGGTCGACAACTATCCAGACGACGGCGACTTTCTCGTGCGAGTGCAATTGACGGCCGATCTCAAGCCAGCGACCGGTTACCCACTATTGGAGGTCTCGGTCGGTTATCAGATCGATACCGAGATCCTCATGCGCGAGTTCGACTTGGTGGAAGTGACATCGCCCGATTCGCAGACTTTTGAATTCCGCGGCCGACAGGAGAATTTCCCGTTGCCCGTCCGCGGCCAGGGCAAATTTCCGGGACTGGTGGTCCGCGTCCGCAATGTCTACGACGACAAGTCGCCCCGGCCGGAACCGCAAAAAGACGAACACGGCAAAATAACCTACCCCAATGAAGATCATCTGCCGACTTTGAACATCCAATCGGTCGAGTTCCACGGAAACCATTACGAACAATGGCCGCCGGTCTCGCATCGTCAAATTTTATTGGGCTCGACTGACACTGAGCTCGAATCAACCGCGTACCTCTCTCAGGTGTTGCAGCGGTTCATGGCCCGCGCGTATCGCCGAAAAGTCACCGAAACGGAAGTCGGCAAGTTCGTCGCGTTCTATCAAGAAATTCGTCCGGAGTTTCCCTCGTTCGAGGAAACCATCCGCGAAACGCTGGCCCTGGTTCTGATTCAACCGGACTTCTTGTTCCTGTTGGAGCCTGCGGGGGAGGAGAAGCGGTTGGTCGATGAATTCGAACTTGCTGCGCGTCTGTCGTACTTTCTATGGAACACGATGCCGGACGAACGATTGATTGAACTTGCAACCGCCGGAACGCTGCGGGCCAACTTGGAAGCTGAAGTCGAACGCATGGTCGCTGACCCACGAGCCCAACGATTTGTAAAGCATTTCACGGATCAGTGGCTAGAACTAAACTTCGTCGAAAACGTGGCCGTCAATCGCGACCGTTTCCCTGGTTTTGACGATCGGCTGAAGCGGGACATGACTGCCGAGACACACGCCGTCTTCGCTGAAATATTGAAGGAGAACGCCAGCGCCATTCAACTTCTATCTTCCGATTTCACGATGTTGAACGAATCACTGGCCAAACATTATGGCATCGACGGCGTTTTTGGTCTCGCGTTCCGGCGCGTCGCTTTATCTCCCGAGTTGCATCGTGGCAGTCTTTTGAGTCACGCCAGTATTCTGTTGAGCAATTCCACCGGAGCCGATTCGCATCCCATCCGCCGAGCGGTTTGGATCCGCGATCGACTGTTGAACGACCCGCCGGCACCGCCACCTCCCAACGTGCCCTCGTTGGAAGAGGCCAACCCCGAGTTTCACAAGCTTTCGGTTCGCGAACAATTAGAGATTCATCGTTCGGTGGAATCCTGCAATCAATGCCATCGGTCACTCGACCCCTGGGGCATTGCGTTGGAGAACTTTGATGCTGTGGGGAAATGGCGGACGGACCTGCCGACGCACGCGGGCGACGCCACACACACGCAGGCGGTCGCTGCGACAGTGGTTCTGCCGGATGGACGCGAGGTCGCCGGTGCCGATGGCCTCCGCCAGTATTTGGCGGGGGAACGAAAACAGGAATTTGCTCGATCGCTTGTGTCGCGTCTGCTAACCTATGCGTTGGGCCGATCCTTGGAGTTGACGGATGAAGCGGCGGTCGATCATGTCCTGGAGCAGTTTGCCGAAGACGACTATCGACTGCAGGAGTTGATTCACAAAGTCGTAGCCAGCGAACCGTTTCAGACAAAGTGAGTTAGCCAGTCGAACCAAAACGACCTTTAGACGAAAGAGACCATAACATGACGAAAAAATCCTGGCACTTGGATCGTCGTACGTTTCTCATGGGGACGGGTGTGTCGCTGGGTCTACCGTGGCTGGAGTGCATGGCGAAAGGGAGCGAACCGGCGTTACGTGTTGAGCAACCGCCGCGTCGAATCTGTGCGTTGTATTTTGGATTTGGTGTGGCGCTACCTCCCGAGAATCACGAACACGCTCATTGGCGATGGTTTCCTCAAGGAGAAGGCAGCGAGTACCAATTCACGGAAACGTTAAAACCACTGGAAGGCCAACGGAAGAAGCTGACGATCCTGGGCGGTCTCTCGCATCCCCATGGACGTCGGATGGGTGCCCACGATACGGCCGATACCTTTCTAACCGGCGCGTATTTGAACAACAAGAACTTGGTCAACACCGTCTCGGTCGATCAGTTTGCGGCTCGATCGATAGGCGATCAAACGCGATTCTCGTCGCTGGTGATGTCGACTGACGGCGGTGTGGGCGAACCGACTCGGTCGAGTACCCTTTCGTATGACGACAAAGGTCGTCCATTGCCGGCCCTGCATCAACCGCGGCAAATTTTTGATCGTTTCTTTGGCGCGGGCGATTCTGATACGATCGCCCAGCGGCGTCGGCTCAAGAGTGCGGCCAGTATGCTGGATCGAGTCCTGGAGGATTCTCATTCGCTGCGAAATCGGTTGGGCAACCAGGATCGTGAAAAGTTGGACGAGTATCTGGCGGCTGTACGACAGATCGAACAAGGTGTGGAACGATCGCAAAGTTGGTTGGAGGTTCCGCGACCGGAATTGCGGGACGAAGATCGCAAGATCTTGCAACTGGATTCGGACGACGAAGCCCCGTTGCAGTTCATCCGCACGATGTACGACTTGATTTATTTGGCGTTTCGAAGCGATTCGACCCGCGTCGCGACGTACCAGATCACGAACATGGCCGACTGCTCTTCGAAAGCGGCGAAGTTCCCTCAATTGCAAGGCTTCAAAGACTCGCTGCACACGCTGGCGCATGACTGGGACAAACCGGGTGGTTCCGAACGGCTGGGACAATGGGACCGCTTCATGGCCGAGCAGTTCGCCTACTTTCTCAATCGACTGGATTCCGCGCCGGAACAACAAGGCACATTGCTGGATCATTCCTTGGTGCTGTACGGCAGTAGCAACAGCGTGACTCACGACAACAACAATTACCCGCTTATCCTGGCCGGCGGCTCCGAAATGGGATTGAAGCATGGGCGCTTTCTAAAGTTTAGCGATCAAGTACCGATGTCGAATCTGTTCGTGACGATGTTGAATCGAGCCGGTATCGACTGTCCCACCTTTGCCGACAGTACGGGCGAGTTAACCGAGTTACTAAGTTAGGACGGGACGTGACCAAACTGCGAGCTGCAACGATGATTCGAGACCGATCGCCAAACGCTTCGGTTGTGAGAATCATCGCAATGGTGTTGTCTATTTGGCCAGTCGCGAACCTTGCCATGGCCCATCGTTTACACAGACTCTACGGATCGGGATAGCAAATGATTTCATTTCTTGGTCAGAAAACAAAACTATGTGATGGATTATCGCGTCGCGAATGGTTGCGTGTGGGCGGACTGAGTGCGTTTGGCTTGAGCCTTGCGCAATTGCAGACCGCACATACGAATCCGATTGCTCCGTCTGGGCTTGGAAACTCATTTGGGAAAGCGAAACGCTGCATCGTATTGTTCATGCTTGGTGGCCCACCACAACATGAAACCTGGGATCCGAAACCGAATGCGCCAAGCGAGATCCGTGGCGACTTTGGTACGATCCCGACGGCAACGCCAGGTTATCACGTCGGCGAACTGATGCCGCTGACAGCGCGACTGACTGAGCGAATTGCTGTGCTGCGCGCGATGGCCACGGATGATAATGCTCATTCTTCTAGCGGTTATTGGATGCTGACAGGTCGCCCGCATTCCCCCAAAGGCCAAGAGAATGCGTTGCCGGGGGCACCCAATCATTGGCCATCGATGGCGTCGGTTGTGCGGCATCTGAAAGGTGATCAATCCAGTCTCCCGGGAGCAGTCCGTTTGCCCGAAGAGATTTGGAATACCGGGCATATCCTGTGGCCTGGCCAAGACGCTGGTTGGCTTGGCGATCATGCCGATCCCTGGCTGTTAACTTGCGATCCAAGCAAGGCTGACTTTCGCGTGCCTGACATCGGCTTGCCCGTCGAGATCACACCCGAGAGGTTCTCACAGCGCAGTGCTTTGCGTTCGCTGATGAATGACCAGTTCGGCACGTCGGGAGGTGCGCCGGTCGATCGCTGGACAAACTGGCAAACCAAGGCCATCGACCTATTGCAGACCGCAGAAACGAAAGCCGCCTTTGAGTTAGACAAAGAGCCTGAGTCGCTACGAGATCGTTACGGACGAAATCGGTTTGGTCAAAGTGTTCTGCTCGCGCGACGGTTGATGGAATCGAACGTTTCACTGGTGCAAGTGAATTGGACTCGTTGGGATGACGATGAAGACGTAGCTCCAGCTTGGGACACACATGCCAAGAACAGTGAGCGACTTAAGAAGGCGCTCATGCCGCCGATGGACCAAGCGTACTCGGCGCTGCTCGAGGACTTAGAACAACGGGGAATGCTCGAGGACACGCTCGTCGTTTGGATGGGCGAGTTCGGAAGGTCACCCAAGATCAATGCGGCTGGCGGGCGAGATCATTGGGGACACGTGTTCTCCGTCGCGCTGGCTGGCGGCGGTGTGCGTGGAGGATGCGTGCATGGTGTATCGGATCGACAGGGCGGTTATCCGCTGGACGGTCGAGTCGAGCCCCAGGATCTTATGGCCACAGTGTATCACTGCTTAGGCTTCCATCCCGATACGATGATCAAGGACCCGTTTGACCGACCCATGGCGATTTCCACTGGAACGCCCATTCAAGCCATTCTGTAGGTATGAAATCAATGAACAGTGCTCACCATCGTCGCGCATTTCTGGTCGCTTCCGCTAGCGGTTTCGCCGGGCTTCATTTTGGTACGCCTGCGAGGGTTCAAGCAAATGAACTTCCGGCAACGCTTGATCTAGGGAACGCTCGCGGCGGGCGGGCTAAATCCGTGATCTTGTTCTTTCTCTGCGGCGGCGCATCGCATATCGATACCTGGGACATGAAGCCTGATGCACCGAGCGAGTATCGTGGGCCATTTCAGCCCATTTCAACGTCCGCGCCGGAGATACAGTGCTGTGAGCATCTGCCGTTGCTCGCCAAGCAAGCTCATCATCTGGCGGTCATTCGTTCAGTGTGTGGAACGGTCAACACGAACGATCATCATGCCGGTTACTACTTCAACCTCACAGGACACGTTCCCGACACGACGTTCAAGACACAAGGAAATGATCGTCGACCCTATGCAGACGATTGGCCATTCATGGGCTCCGTGGTGGGTTCCCGACGACCCATTCAAAACGGACTTCCAAATGCCATCACGCTGCCGCACAAGCCCAGCAAACTGCCCTATACACGACCTGGTCAATTTGCAGCTCGATTAGGAGTGGCGTTTGATCCACTTTATGTTCAAGGCTCGTTCGATGAGCCGCTTAAGTTTCATGTGCCATCGCTTGTCCTCTCAGGCGACGTAACTGCGGAACATCTCAAATCAAGGCAACAATTGTTAAAGCAATTGGACGTCGCTCGCAGCCAGTTTGAAAACTCAGCGATGGAGAGAACTTGGAAAGATCATCAACAGCGGACACTCGACCTGTTGTTGTCGTCCAACGCGACGAAAGTGTTCGACTTGGAAAGCGAGAGCGAAGCGACGCGTGCGAGATACGGCTCAACCATCAATGGAACCAGTTTGTTACTCGCTCGGCGTCTTGTTGAAGCCGGTACTCCGTTTGTGACTGTGTTCTGGAAAGAAAATGAAGCGATCGCCAACCAGTGCAAGAGTGCTGGCGGTTGGGATACACACGGCAACAATTTCGAATGCTTAAAAACGCATTTACTGCCAGAGTTCGATCGTGCGTTCTCAGCACTCATCGAGGATCTGGATCAACGCAATTTGCTCGGTCAAACGTTGCTGCTCGTTAACAGCGAAATGGGGAGACAGCCCAAGATTGGCGATCCACGATCTGGCGGTGCAAGTGGTGCCGGCCGAGACCACTGGACACATTGCCAAAGCATCCTCATGGCTGGCGGCGGCATCCGAGGCGGCCAGACGTTCGGAACGAGCGATCGATGGGCAGCGTATCCGTCCGAGCATCCGCTCACGCCCGCCGACATTGCCAAAACGGTTTACTATGCCGCTGGTATTGACGATCTTCAAGCCGAGGATTCCCAAGGCCGTCCATACAACCTGCTCGAAGAAGGCGAACCGATCAAAGCGTTGTTTGGCTAAGACGATTATGGCTTGGCGATCCATTGCCGAACTAATGCTGCGTCAGCCAAATTCCAAATTCGGACTTCGCCGTCAAACGAACCCGTCGCAATCATTTGACCCGCAGCTTCATCGGTCGTGGTCGGCTGGTAACAAGCGGACAACACCCAGTCGTTGTGTCCCTTGAACTCCTGGGCAATGGTGTTGTTGCTTAAGTCAATCCGTAGCAGTCGCTTGTCCGAGTTGGGAACAAGAACATGGGTTCCCTTTCGAACTAGTTTGTAACCCTCACCGCCTACGGCGACCTCCGCGACTTTGTTGGCCCCTTCGATGTCCCAGCGATGAAGTTTGTTGTCAGCGCCAACTGAAACAACTTGTTTGTTGTCAGGAAGAATCGATACGCCGCGTACGGCCGCACCATGCCCGAGGTAGCTCGAAAGTAATTCACCGGTTGCACCGTCGTAGACTTTGGCTGAGCTATCGCGACTGGCTGAAACAAAACGTGTACCATCATCGCTGTATGCGATCGCGGTGACCCAATCCGCATGACTTGCGATCGTTCGAACTTCCGCGAGAGTCTCCGTGTTGATAATTCGGATCATGCTATCGGCCGACGCGATCGCCAGCTCAGCCGATCCAGGCCGGTAGGCCAAATCAAGCGCGACATCGCTCGAGCGAGCGACAACGCCTTTCATTTCGCCTGAATTGAAGTCAACCAATCGTACTTCACCGCTTCGTCCAGGCTCACCGCAAGCGACGGCGAGCGTTTGCCCGTCGGGCGAAAACGATAGGGCGAACACGCGTTGCCCGATGTTCTTGATACGCCGCGCGAGCTTCGCGTCCTCCGAGTTCCAGACTGCGATTTCATGATAGCCGCTTGTGGCAATCGCCTTGCCATCAGGCGAATAGGCAATTGCAGTAATCGGAACGGACTGGCTGTATGTTTCTGGAGGTGCAGCGTACTGCACCGGTGGAATAACAAACGCGAGGTTTTGGCTCGGGTTCTCACCATCGAACTTACCGCCTGCCGTAATCCATTTTCTAACCTGCTCAATCTGCTCTGGCGTGAGTGGTTCGCTTTCTGGCGGCATACGTTCGGATTCGTCATCGCAGGTGATTCGGCGAAGCAATTCGCTGGTCTGGTCCGGTGCGGTTGCGATGGGCACTTCGCCTGAATCACCTGCCTTGAGTAACTCATCGTAAGTGTCCACACGATAGCCCCCCTCAGCCTTCTTCGGACCATGGCAAGCCAAACAGTGGTCGAGCAAGATCGGAGCAATGCTCGTGCGGAAGCTAACCGCAACGTCGTCCCCCCATGCCCGTGTGCAGATCATCATCGTCAAACACAACAAACCAGTCGCAACGCGACGACATGCGCAATTCACGAGAATGATGACGATTGGATGACGTACCATTGATGGCGTTCCCAACTTTGTGGAATTGGATCGTTTAATGCTGGAACAAAAATTCATCGGTGTTGAACAATGCCCAGCAGACGTCTTCGACTCCGACGACGGGATCGGGGTTCTTGCTGCAATGGTCCATTGCGGCTTTCAATTCGATCTCTGAAGGTGGACGACAAACGGCTGCCATATAGATCTCTCGAACGACATCTTCAACCTTTCCTCCAGCAGCCAACAACTTGCGAAAACGATTGTTGCCGTCGCGCAACTTCTCGTGGATCATCGGGCCGTTAAAAAGTTCAATCGCCATCCCGAGATTCGAGGCGTCGACTCGCTCGCACGCGCACACCGTGCTGCGTTCTGGTTGACCAAACACCTTCAAGAAATCTACTTTGACAACATCTGGAGCTGGCAACTGGGTCGCTAGCGTTCCCGCAGGAAGACTGCCGAACTTCTGTTCAAGAGCTAACGTGCGATTGATTGCATCAAGCAATTGTTCCGCGCCCAGCATGCGTGGCTCCTGGTGCGAGAAGTACTTCGAATCGTTGTGGTTAAACTCGTTCGTATGGTAACTCGCCTGATAAGTCCGGCTATTGAGGATCACTCGGAGCAAGTGCTTGCGGTCATAACCACTTTCCACGAAGTCTTTCGCAAGTGCATCCAGCAACTCTGAATTCGATGGCGGATTCGAATCACGGAAATCGTCGATCGGATCAACAATGCCTCTGGCGAAGAGTTGGCTCCAAATACGATTCGCTTCGATGCGAGCGAAGTACGGATTGTCGGGCTTCACTAACCAATCTGCAAATGCGTCGCGGCGATCTGTGTCTTCAGCAGAATCAATGCTACCGACCTGTGGCAACCAAGGAGCCATCACCTGACCGGTCCTCGGCTGCGTGACATCACCCGAAAAACTGGAGTAAACAAACATCTCGCCAGGCCGGTCCGTCTTTCGTCGCTGCACACGATTGAAGAAAGCGCCCAGTCCGTAATAATTGTCTTGGGTCCAGCGTTCAAACGGATGATTGTGACACTTGGCACATTGTAACCTCGCACCCAAGAATACTTGCGAAATCGTCTCCACACATTCATTCATGTCAGTGGACGTGCGATAGAAGTTTGCTGGCGGATTTGCCAAGGTACTACCTGCACCGGTCAACAGTCGCTTCGCGAACTCGTCGTAAGGCATGTTCTCGTGCAAGGACTGTTCAACCCAGCGATGGTATTTGTACACTCCTTCATCACCAACCAACTTGATGGTCATCTTCAGCAGGTCGCCCCACTTCAACGCCCAGAACTTGGCGTACTCTTCTCGCTGGAGCAGTGTATCGACAAGTTGCTCACGTTTATTCTCGCTCGTGTCAGCCAAAAAAGCAGTCGTTTCATCGACGGTTGGAAGAATCCCAAGCAGATCTAAGTTAACACGTCTCAGAAACTCGTCGTCACTGCATGTCTCGGCTGGCAAGTATTGGAGTTGTTGCAGTTTGGCGTTGACCAGTTCGTCAACGTAATTCTTCGGCGCGGGCGCTTTCCACTGGAACTTGTCCGCATACTCAACGAACATCAGCGGCACGGATTCGATGTACTCAAGCATGCGAACTAGAATCGCGACTTCACCACGGCCATGTGGTGTCACAAATCCATTCACATCAACCGTCGCAACAGCAGTGTCAGACGTTTCATAGGCCGCTAGATGAGTAACATCCCGTTTTCGGCCATCGGCAAAATGGGCCGTCACAGCCAGTTGTTGGCCGCCATCTTTGACCGACAAGATTTGCTTTTGATTCGGATAAACTTCCAACTTCGTCACGCGTGGCGTATTTGGCGGATCGATCGCACCGCCGCCAGCAATCCAATCTTTCAGTATCGTGTAAGCCGAGTCTTCTTTTCGGATTTGCTTGCCACCGCCGTGCGACACCTTCATCAGCGGTTTAAGCAGCAGCAGGCTCTTCTCAGGATCGAGCGAGTTGGTGCGGCGACCGAAGTCTTCACGGATCAATGTCAATTCATCAAGCTTCATATCAAACGCGCGTAGAGACAACCGAAAGCCGCCTTTGCCACTTGGCGAACCGTGACATGCGCCTGTGTTACAACCGTGCTTGGAGAGTGCGACTAAGACTTCCGATTCGAAGTCCACTTTCCGCGATGTTGCCGTATTCGCAACTTGCACCGGGATAACTTGTCGATTGCCGCCCACTTCGACAATCACTTCTGTCTTGCCATCGGCAATGGGGTAGACGACGCCATTTCGCACCTCAGCGATTTGTGGGTTTGCCGAACTCATTCGAGCTTGACGCGTCCAGTCGCGAGGCAGCGAGCTATCATTGCTGCCGTTCACAACCAGTTGTTGCCTGCTTCGGGAATCCGCAAGCACGATTTCGCTCGGGTACACGTTCAGCTTCGATGGACTCTCGAGCATCACTGGTAACGCATGCGTCGATGTCACCGTGTAATCCTGGCCCGTATATTTGCTAGAAGCATTGATCGAGATTTCGCGAGCCGCATCGAAACCCGCATCGGCAGCGATCTGCAATTCAATGTCGGCGCTGGCTTGATCGGCTGCAATCGCAATCGTTGCCGGGCCGCTTATGCCAACAGGATAACTGGTAATCGCCGCGCTCACCGGTTGCGGGTCACTTCCTTGACGCAGCACGTTCACCGTTCCTCGTACGCGACCACCACGAACGAACGGCTCCGAGAAGGTCATCTCAACGCGCAGGGGATCGATCCACTGGATTGGCAGGTTGTACGTTTCAATGCGCCCATGGCCATTCCAATCACCGAACACCATCAGCGGAATCTCTTTAGGTTCATCTGTGACTTGATCGCTGCGCGAGAGAGTTAACGCGTAATTTTCGTTGTCAACGTTTGTATTGAGACTCCAGCCACTTACCAGTCCATACGGCAGCACATCGACGCCGGCCTTGAACTCGGCCTGCAATCGTTTTGGAGTGAGAGCCACCGAGTGTGATCGAATCGGTCGAGCGAATTGGACTGGCGCTATTGGCTCCATCGAAAAGGGCGACTCCGTCTTCGTCGTCGCCGCGAGCACGACCGAACCGTCAAACAGAGTTGTCGGAGCAATCACGTGCGGCTCCTTGACACGTCGGATCGCGACGCTGTCAACGACGCAGCGAGTTTCTGGATTGTCGACGGCTACGGCACTGAATTGCACAACCTTCAAGCTGTCTGGTTTCCAAGCGGCGTCAGCACGCACGTAGATCTTGGCCTCGGCCGCTTTCGCGGGAATACGAGGATTCAGAATCTGCAATCCGGACTCGGAATCGACAATCGCAAGATCGATCTCCCCATCGTAACCAAAACGCGAGATTTGAAGATCAATCGCACAGGCACCGTTTCCTGGCTCAATCATAAACTCCTCGCGCGTCGCTGCGACGGCTTTGAGAGCAACCGCAAACGTCCCCGCCGGAGCGCATTCAATGTAGTACGTGAACTCGTCGCCTCCACGCTTCAATAGATCCGTTACCTCCAGTCGATAATCACCGTCTTCTGGGAACGTGGCATCAAAACTCCATTCGTCGGTATCCGTGACGGTCGTTCCAGCAACTTTGGCTCCCGCAGATGTAAACAGCTGCATTTGCAGAAGCGTGGGACTGCCAAGGCTTCGTGTCTTCGCGGCAAAGCGAACCAGCTGCCCTTTTGTGCCTCGAATGAGATAGTTGTCGACTTCCTTTGGTTGCTGCAATCGTCCGTTGATGCCGATCGGCAGCGCAAGACCTTCCGCAGACGTAGGCTCGAGCACCTGTTTGTAAGGGCTGCAATGAATTGGCAACCAACTGGCTGACTGTCCATTTTCGATTCGTGCTCGAATCGGCATCGTTCCGCGAGCGTCTGCGGGAATTTCGATTTCAACGGGAATCACTCGTGATGCATCGGGTCCAGCAAAAGACACTCTGGCTTTCTCGCCACAGGAAACCGCAAGTGGATAACACTGGTTCAAGATCGGAAAGTCACCTATGCGCAATTGATACGGACTGGCTCCGGCAGCGTTGCGACTATCTCGAACCTCGATCCAATAGTCGCCTTCTTCGGCGAATTCATAACTGAATCGGCAATCAGGCCCCACGAGACTATCGTCGGCGCCGGCCAGCGTCTTTCCATCAGCACTGATTAGTCGAAGTACGGGGTCCATCGCTGAGCGAAGCTGCTGTGTGTGGACTTCGATGGCAATTCGCTCACCAGTTGCGGCATGAATGCGATAGAAGTCGCTAGCCGATGCGTCACAGATCCCTTCGATGGTTGATCGAGTCGATACTGGCTGAGCCGTTTCCTGGGAGTGATTGTTGCTATTGTCGATCACAGCTTCCAAATCATCAACAAACAACGCGTGAGGTTTGATGACGCCTGTCGCGGTTGTCAGCCAAAGACTCAATGGTCCCATTCGCGAATCACTTGGTAGCGTGACGGCCAGCGTGGCTTGCGTCGTTTCAATTTTGTCGATTTTCCAAACAACGGACTTGTCGTTCGAAGCAAGTTTTAACGAGTCGTTCAAGTCAGTCCCGACCACGACCAATTGGGTAGTCTGGCCCGGCTTTGCAGTACGCGGCTGGACCGAAGTGATGGTTTGGGCAGAGACCGGGAGCCACAGGGACAGCAACGCCAAGCTCGCTAGCCAGGATGCCAAGAATCGCGTTCGCACCTCGATTCGGATAAGTTCAAGCGAGTAGTTCATGTAAGACTCTCCCAGAAGTGATTCGATGAGGCCGATCTTCTTGATCGAGCAAAGTGGACTCCGTTGGCAGGCCCATCGCATGCATGATCGTGGTGGCGAAATCCTGGGGCGAAACAGGATTGGACGTGGGATAGGCAGCATGTTTGTCGCTTGAACCGTACACGGTGCCCGATCGAATCCCGCCACCAGCAAGCAGGCCGCTATAACAGAACGGCCAATGTTCTCGCCCAGCATTATTGGCCGTGATCTGTGGCTTGCGACCAAACTCACCAACCCAAGCAACAATGGTCTCGTCCAACATTCCGCGTTCATCAAGGTCCGACAGGAGCGCCGAGAGCGCCTTGTCGGCCGGTGGTATCAAATCGTTCTTAAGTCGATGGAAGTTATTCCCATGCGTATCCCAGAAATTTTGGCCATCGTTGTGCCAGTTCACAGAGACTAACGGCACACCGTGCTCAACTAAGCGACGAGCCATCAATACGCACTGTCCATGAATGTTGCGACCATAACGCTCGCGAGTCGCCTCGCTCTCGCATGACAAGTCGAACGCGGATCGAACGCTACCAGAACCGATCATCTCGAGTGCAAGCGATTGATGGTTGCCGAACGAGGTTGTCTCCAGTGAACGATGCACTTTCATTCGCTGAGCATCCAAGAGCTTCAACAACTCCCTACGCGACTCCAAACGACCCAAACTAATGTCTGACGGCAGCGAAAGTCCTTGCGGGTGCCACGTCGGGTCATTCAAATCGCCAGTGAGCAACATGCCGTCGTACGCAGCACCGAGCCAACCGCCATGTTGACCCGGAGCTTCGCCGCCGGGTGCAGCCGGATGAAATGCCTTCCACGGCATCGCAACGAACGATGGCATGCCGCTGGAGCGAGTTCGAAACTTCGACACCAGTGACCCCAGATGTGGCGAGTCCTTGGCACTTGGCGGATCATCATCGCTTTTGAGCACCGGAGCGAGCTGGCCAGTGAGCGTCGCATGTCCACTGGAGAGATGCGCGGGGTCATCGTGTGTTAGCGAGCGAATGATCGAAAACTTGTCGGTTAGCGAAGCGAGCCCAGAAAAATGTTCGCAGATTTGAATGCCAGGCACCTTGGTCGAAATCGGGTTAAACTCGCCACGGATTTCCGCAGGCGCGTCTGGCTTCAAGTCAAAAGTTTCGAGCTGGCTTGGTCCGCCCCACATGAAGAGAAAAATGCATGCCTTGGCACGCTTTTGTGTCGCATTCGCTTCTTGCTCCTGTGCAAAGGCCAGCCGCGAATTCAAATTGCCTAATCCAAGCCCAAGCGCCGATATCGCACCGGCTTGCAACACGTGCCGTCGACTCAATGAGTTCGCGTGTCGGAATTCACGACACGCTAAAGGTCGATTGGATTCGCGGATGTTCATGCCTGCTAACACAATCCGGCGATGGGCTCGCCTTGATAAATGTGGTGGGGTCGATTCTCAGCGTCATGCCAAGCGGCGGTCGCTGGGATTCCAAGCGCGTCGTAGATAGTGGCTGCGAAGTTCTCCGGCTTGACGGGATGTTCGTCGGGATAAGCGCCCTTTGCATCCGACTTGCCCACAACGTTGCCGCCACCTATGCCGCCGCCTGCAAAGAACACGGACTGGACAGCGCCCCAGTGGTCACGACCAGGCAACTTGTAGTGTTTCTCCAGAAGCGTGATTAGCGGCGTTCGGCCAAACTCACCTGCCATCACGATCAACGTCTCATCTAACTCACCCGTCGAAGCCAGATCATCTAAGAGAGCTGAAACCGCTTGATCGGTCGGCGGAAACAAATTGTTTTTGAGGTGTGGAAAGGCGTTGCCGTGCGTATCCCAAGTTTCGTCGTTTCCGAGGTTGACTTGAACAAGGGTAACTCCAGCACCGACGAGGCGTCTTGCCATGAGCAGCGACCAACCGAAGGAGTTTCGACCGTAGCGATCAAGATGATTGTCTTCCGCGTTGGTCACATCTAATGCCTGATGCACCGATGAATCCGTCAGCAACGAGACAGCTCCTTGTCTCAATCGGTCAAAACTCTCCACTTCAGCACAAGTGGCGAGATGTTTACGTTGACGATTCAGCGATTTCAACAGCGCCATTCGTCCGGCAACCGACTGCATGCCAAGTCCTTCCGGCAACGAGAGCTGAGGAGCTTGAAACAATCTTTCGTCTGGCGTCCCTCGATCTTGATGGTCGAACGCGTACTCCGGAAACGCGCCATAGGATGTGGTATGAAACGGTGACGCTTCGATCATCCACGGATCATGTTGAGGACCCATGACGCCCGCATGTTGTCCAGGAATCACGCGACCGCTGTTATGAACTAGTCGTTCCGGCAACACGACCGCAGTCGGCAAATTGTTGGTCTGTTTTGTTCGCATCGCATAGCCGGCGACGGATGCGATCGACGCATAGTCCGACCGACTGGGACTGTTCGGCGAGAAGCCCGTGGGCAAATCCGATCGTCCCGTCAACATGATGTGGTGACCGGCGGAGTGCTCGTTGGAGCCGTGGGTGAGCGATCGGCAGAGCGACCACATTTCGCTGCGTTGGGCCAGCTTTGGCAGGTGTTCGCAAATCTGCAGCCCCGGCGTCTTCGTCGCGCGCGGCTGGAATTCACCACGTATGTTGTCCGGCGCGTTTGGCTTCATATCGAAGCTATCGTGTTGGGACAGGCCACCGGAAAGGAAGATAAAAATGCATGATTTGGCTTTGCCGCTTGGACTTCGCCCGTCCGACGCATGGGTTTGACGCAGACCAGCCAGATGATTCGTGCCGAGCCCAAGAATTCCAATTGCGCCCACTTGCAATGCCGCACGACGCGAACACCTTGCATGTTGCCAGCGAGATACAGAACCCTGAGCTCGATTTGCACTCATGCTGGGGCACCCGTGTAGAGATTCGAGATCACGTTACCATTGATTAAGTGATGGGGGCGATTGAGCGGATCGTAAATGGTTGCACCGGAGTCCACACCCAGCGCATTAAAAATCGTGCTACAAATATCCGCGGGCGACCACGAATTCGTGACGGGATAGGCGGCTTGCGCATCGGTCTGGCCGAGTACTTGACCGCCCAGAATTCCAGCTCCCGCGAATAATCCAGAATAAGCATGAGCCCAATGGTCGCGACCGGGGATCGTTTGTCCGGGCAAGGTCGTCACCTTCGGCGTTCTTCCGAACTCGCCCATGACGATCAAAAGCGTCTCATCCATCAAGCCGCTTGCTTGCAGGTCATCGGTCAGTGCCGCCAAGCCTTGATCCAACTGGGGCAACAGTGTGTTCTTGAGTTTTCCCCAATTGTCGGTATGTGTGTCCCAAGTCTGTACAATCCCCATCGCTGCTTGCACGACGGGTACGCCCGCTTCAATCATGCGTTTGGACAACAACAATGACTGACCAAACTTGTTGCGTCCATAACGATCGCGAGTTTCGTCGGACTCGCGGTTGATCTCAAACGCTTGCGTCAATTTTCCAGACGTAAGCAAACCGTAAGCGAGTCTCTGGTGTTCTCGCAGCGACTCCGTCTCTAAACCGCTAAGCAAACCACGTCCGCTGTTGAGGGTATCCAGCAACTGCCGACGCGACTGAATTCGATCCGTTGAAACACCGTCTCGCATCGCAAGTGCCTGAATCCGAAAATTCTTGTCGTTCGGATCGCCATTGATCTGCCATGGATCATATTTCGCTCCCAGGAAGCCCGAATGTTGGCCTGGCCAAGTCAACGGGCCTTCGATGAAATAATTCGGCAGCGAGACACCAGAAGGCAGACCATCAGTGCGCGGTCGGAGAAAATCGAGCGCTGCGGCGTAGTTTGGAAAATCGTTACGAGTCTCGACACGATCCAAGTCTGAACCACCGCGAGGCAGCGGTGTCGGTCGACCGGTGAGCGCCACGTGCGTCGCCAGCAAGTGATTGTGCTCTCGATGTGCCAGCGTCCGCACAATCGCCCACCGATCCGTCTGCTGAGCAAGCTTAGGCAAGTGCTCACAGACTGCCACTCCGGGAATCGTGGTCGAGATCGTCTTGAATTCACCGCGAACTTCTGCCGGTGCGTCTGGCTTTGGATCTAAAGTATCCAGCTGGCTCGGACCGCCGCTGAGCAGCACGATCAATACCGACTTGGCTTTACCGAAACCAATTGGTTTGTCCGATCCCAAGTCGCTTGCCAGCGAAACTCGCGGAAGTGTTGTTCCCACAACACCCGCAGCCGCGGCGCTTAAAAAGCCACGGCGATTCAAACCGAACAAGGGCGTAAACATAGGCGGGAACCCGGTGATGTAGGGTTTAGGATGGGGAGTCGTTCCTAGGCAGGACTTCCATTCTAACCGAAATCGTCGCTCACGTGTACGTGGAAAATACCACCCCAGAAATTTTCAATGGCTACTTCCGCCAGGCTT
>JAUXWY010000006.1 GCA_030681235.1 Pirellulaceae bacterium
TGCCATGCGTCATGTCCAATAGGCTGACCGGTTTCCCAAACGGCAGCGTTGCCTTGTCGATCTCGAACTTCGACCCCAATATTGTCTGCCAATTGTTGAATTTGTTGCCGCGTTGAATCCACGCGATCCGTTTGAATGCGTTCGTTAAGCCATTGAATGCTGCTCCAAAGAATCACGAGCACGACCATCGCGCCGAACGCCCAGAGTGACTTGAGCTTCGCACGATTGCCGCCGGCGGGCGAACGAATCGACTGCGAGTCGGTGGCGGATGAATCGAGCCGAGCCAATCTAGGCTTGTGTTCGCGATAATAGGCCGCTGCTTCCGAACGACCACGGCGCAACCTCAACCACACCGAACGAACGATAACCCACGATAACTCGATAAGGAATTGAATGCAGGCTGCAACGAACTTGAGCACCAACATCAGTGGCTCGATCACGATTGCGATCAACAGTTCAATGATTGCCGACACGTTGCGTCCTTATATCCCCAAAGGGGTCTGACCCTCTCCGGCGAGTCTCGTAAATTGGTTAGAAAAGCGACTCGCCTCCAAAGGGTCAGACCCCTTTTGGGATAGGCGCTTAGCTTAGTCAAGGATGGTGTTTGAACCCTCAGTGATTGTAGCGAGCGTCTGGCTTGATTAACATGTGCATCTTCGAGTGGTGGTGAGCAGTTTCTTTGCGTGACTTGTTGTGAAAGGCCCATACCGTGCAGCTTCAATGGTTGGATTGGGTGATCATCGGTGGCTTTTTTGCATTTTCGCTGATCGTTGGAGTTTTGGTCGCTCGGCGGGTCGGAAAATCTCGCCAGGATTTCTTTCTCTCCGGACGAAGCCAACCTTGGTGGCTGTTGGGAACCAGCATGGTGGCCACGACATTTGCCGCCGACACGCCGTTGTTGGTCACCAGCATCGTTCGAGAACACGGCGTAGCGGGAAACTGGCAATGGTGGTCGTTTCTGTTGACAGGCATGTTGACCGTGGCCGTGTATGCGAAATTGTGGCGACGATCGGGGGTCGTGACCGACGTTGAATTTTACGAACTGCGTTACGGCGGTTCCCCAGCGGCCTTTCTGCGAGGATTTCGCGCGTGTTATTTGGGATTGGTTTTTAATGTATTGGTCATGGCCAACGTCACTTTAGCGGCCATCAAAATTGGGCAAGTGATGTTTGGGTTCACACCGCTGCAAACCATCTTGGTCGCCGCCACCGTGACCGTGATCTTTAGTACTCTGGGAGGTTTGACCAGTGTCCTGATTACGGACTTCGTGATGTTTATTGTCGCCATGATTGGCTCGATCGGTGCAGCTTATGTGTTGGTAAATCAACCGGAAGTGGGTGGCTTGGCGGGTCTGTGGAGCAACCCGGCGGTTCAAGAGCGGATGGATATTTGGCCCGTCCTGGATTTTTCGACGACCAATGGCTTGAACCTAGCGATGACCATCTTGATCATTCCGTTGGCCGTCCAGTGGTGGGCGGCCTGGTACCCTGGCGCCGAACCGGGCGGTGGCGGATACGTCGCCCAGCGAATGTTGGCCGCTAAAGACGAACGACACGCGACCGGCGCGACGCTGTTGTTCAACGCCGCTCACTATGCGATTCGACCTTGGCCATGGATCCTGATCGGACTGGCGTCGTTGGTAATTTTCCCAAACCTGGACAGTCTACAAACGCAATTACCGGATGTGGCTCCGGAATTGGTTCGAGATGACTTGGCATATCCCGCGATGATGCAACGACTGCCGATGGGGTTATTGGGATTGGTCACGACCTCGCTGATCGCGGCCTACATGTCGACGCTGTCCACGCATTTGAATTGGGGTTCATCGTACATCGTCAACGATCTTTGGCTGCGATTCCTGCGACCCAAGGCCAGTGAGCGCGAATTGATCGTGGTCGGACGCGTCACGACGGTACTGCTCATGGTACTGGCCGCGTTGTTGGCGTTGGAACTTGGCAGCGTCTACGATGGATTTTTGATTCTCTTGAAGGTGGGTGCCGGAACGGGATTGCTGTACATCCTGCGTTGGTTTTGGTGGCGAATCAACGCCTATGCCGAAATCGTGGCGATGTTGCTGTCGTTTCTGTTGGCGGCCGGTTTCTTTTATTATGGCAAAGCGTATCCCGACGACCAATTGCCGGACTGGCAACAATTCTTGGTTATCGTGGGAGTCACGACGATGGGTTGGGTGGCCGCCGCGTTGTGGTTGCCCAGCGAAAAGCCCGCGACTTTGCGCCGGTTCTATCGGCAAGTTCGACCGGGAGGACCCGGTTGGCGAGCGGTCGTGGTCGCTGCTCAAAAAGAGGGCGAGTTGAGTGACTGTCGTTTGACGTGGAACTTGCCAGCGGAAATCGGATTTGTCGTTGCCGGGTGCGTGGCGATCTACAGTACTTTGTTTTTAACTGGCTTTGTCTTGTATGGACAATGGTTCCGAGCGTTTGTCGCCGTCTTCATCACGGTTGCCAGTAGCGTCGCCTTGCGTTGGTTATGGAGCAAAGTGGCGGGGCAAGACGATCGTGTCGTCGGGGACGGTGAACGAGTTTAGGGATCGGCCACGCTCTGAGCCATCGTGGTTACACAATCTATCGTCCACGCTCGAAGCGAGCGTGGCTACATAAGGTCAGTTCGCTCGAGTGTTGCTACTCGAACAATCGTGCTACCAACCGTAACGAATGTTTCGGGGTTGTTGTGGCGGAACGTAGTATTGCTGCGGCCCGTAGAAGTTTTGCCGAGGGACATTGTAGGTTGGATGGTTTTGAAATTGAGGATTGGAGTACATGGACTGCGACTGCCAATTCGAGCCTTGATAGTAGGGCTGTTGATATTGTTGTTGAAAGAATTGCCCGTCCCGTTGCCGCCCGACCTCGCGACCCAACAATCCACCGACCACGGCACCGGCCACAATGCCTGCCACCGGGCGATCGTTTCTGGCACCAATCACCCCGCCAATGATTCCACCGACGACGGCTCCGCGCCGAGTCCCCTGAGTTTGGTAAACTTGGGCGTGTAAACTCTCCGAATACACGACCGAGAGAAACATCAAGAACGTCAAAGCAGCAATTAGTTTCCGTGACATGGTTGAACTCCCATTGGTTCGGATGAAAGGTTGATTGGATTTTGAATTCTCTGCCGCGCCCCCACGAGCCCCGTTGGAATTATACCGCAAATTACCTTGGCTCGAACACAAAACTGTCTTTAGTGGTCGTTTTTGATGCTAAAAAACAGTTTCATCCGCCAAATCTGTGGCGGCCCGGATTTTGGCTGTGGACGGTCGATTGAATAGCAACAACCCGGTGTAAATTTTTTCGCGCAAACTTTGCGGGTTGAAACGACTATATTGATGGCCGAGGCGATTCGGTTGCGATGTCTCGGAGTCGCTGGAGGTTACGGCGAGCGGCCCAAGTGAAAGTTCATGATGGGTGGGAACGGATCCCAGTTCAATGGTATTGCCGCCAAAATCGACTCGGAGGAGTCACTATTGTCGGAAATCGCTCATGTCCTACCGCAGCGGGATTGGATTCTTTCGGTCCTGGCGGCCCGGACGGGAGGTCGCTGGGATGTGGCCGAGGATCTTTGGGCGGACATCGTGTCGTGGCTGGTCGAACAGCCGGAACGATTGGCTGAGGTCTCGCAACTGCGTCCCTGGCTGTATCGACTGGCGTGCAACAAAGCAGCGGATTGGATTCGGCGCCGGCAACGGGACGCTCAGCTACATGCATCGTCGGGTGGCGAATTATTAGCGAGTGATCTGTTGCCCTCGACAGACCTGCCGCCGCTGCAGATCCTGTTGGGCATCGAACAGCGCGCCGAATTGGCTCGGACCATGGCGCAATTGGCGGCCGACGACCAAGAGGTGCTGTACCTGAAATACGCGCATGGCTGGAACTACACACAAATCGGTGAGCACCTGGGCTTGACCATTCATCAAGTCACCAATCGCCTCCGGCTTGCGCGACAGCGACTAAAACTAGCGCTACTCAACTCTTCGCTTGCTGACGATTATTTGGGCAACACACCTGCAGAAATAAATTCGGCAGAAACGCAAAGGAGCGGTTCATGAATGATAATTTTTGGCCGGAACTGGACGAACAATCTCTCGAGGATTGGATGGCGGCGTTAAGCGACGGGGAACTGGATCCGGCGCAACGTCAAGACTTGCTCCAATATTTAGAGGCTCATCCACAACATTGGCGCACCTGTGCACTGGCGTTGTGGGATGGACAACTGTTGAGCAGCAGCGTCGGCAGCTCGATCGCTGCCGTTCGATACAACGAAGTGGTTCGGACGGCCATTGCCGAGCCAACTTTACTTGGCCAGAGTAATCAACTAGCGATTTCGCGCCATGAACTTGGGCAATCAGAAACGAATCAAGCTCCCCCTTCTGCATCGGCGCGGCGTCGATGGTCAGGTACTTGGTTGACGTTGACCGTGACGGCTGCCTTGCTGCTGGTCTCAACGTGGAGCGGATGGTGGTTCGGCACAACTCAAGCGAATGGCAAGGTAGATGTTCTGGAAACCGAGTTGCAATTGACTCGGCATTACGCGGATGTTGTAACCGGTACGTTATTGGCCGAGCAATCGACGTTCCGCTCGTTGGCTGGTGTTTTTCCGGACCGACCGTGTTTGATCGAGATCGAAAACACGAATGATCGAGTCGTCTATCTCGCGGACGGCCCGGTTCCTGAAGATTTGCTGCGAGGTTTGGTGCAATTGGGGCAAGTCCGCGTTCAACCGTATCGTCCCGAAATCGAAACACCGCTATGGAATTCGCTGAGGCGACCGGTGGTGGCGATCGAGGTCGAGAAGTTCAGTTCCGTTCTGTTAGCTCAAGGAGATTCCTTATGAACTTGAAGTATTGGTCAAGCAGTATCGCGATTTTACTCATGGTGTGGTCGGGGCAAACCGTGTTGGGGCAAACAGAAGTGCAGGCACAAAGCGATACCGAGGTGGCGAAAGTAGTACCTGTGGAAGCGGGGGCCGAATTGCATCTATCCGCCTTGCTTCAAGACGGTGTTTTGCGGATTGTCGCCCGAGACGTACGGGCAGGGTTGCAATTGCAACAACAGATTCAACAATTTTCGGTCACCATGCAGTCACTTTCTCGCCAGTTGGAAAGCTTGGAAAAGTTAGAAAACACGACGCTTTCTACTGAGTTGCCGACCAAAGCCAAATTGCACGCGGCCGCCGAAGCGTTTGGCCAAGCAGCAAAAGAACACTTGCAGGCGTTAAAAGAAGCGTCGGAGTCCATTGCCAAACCAAGTGTGGTGGCGTTGTCCCAACTGGAGTCGTTGGCCAAGCTGCACAATGCGGTTGACGAAACAACGTACCCCAACGTCATCGTCCGACCGACGTACGACATTCCGCCGACTTACCTACGCCCAGACGTGATTCAAACAGAACTTTTGCAGGCACTTATCCGCGCACAATCGGCCCAGCAAAAATCCGAGTCGCCACTTGCTACGCACCAGGCCCAACGCGAAGTTATGGCGATCGAACGACTAATGGCTGAAAAAGCCAAACTGGCCGCTAAATCGGACGAGCTACGTGAACAAATCCAAGGCGAAGTGGCCCGAGTCAAGTCGGCTGATGAGGAGACCCGCGCGGCCGCCGCGACCAGGATAATGAAAGACTTATTTTCCGTACAGAAACAAGAACAAGCGACCGACAACGCAACGGCGCAACGAATGGAGAAACTCGAATCGCGTCTGGAACGAATCGAGGCCCTGTTGGAACGTCTCGCAGGAGAAAAATCCGGTGACGATCAACAAGACGATCAATAGGTCCAGTTTCCACCAGCCGACCGGTCGAGCATCGCTCGAACCCAGAGCCACTTGTCCATAAGTGGCTCTTTTTTTGTAACCGTTCACGCCTAGTGCCAGGAGAGTTGAGTAACCGCGTGGCCAGAGCAAACTTGGCGAATTCCAACTTGGCAACAAACAATAGCTCCAATCGCCAAAGTTGCGGCGGCCCGCGTTTGGGCGATAACGGTCGCCTGCGGACGCATTAATTGGTCTTCATCCTCGCGAAAAAAATCAGACTAAGGATTTGTCCCGAAATAAGTTCCGGATTTCGATGGCTCTACCAATACAAAGGTAGTTTAGCGAGCGCTGGTGTACCGGCTTCAGCCGGCGGGTGCAGT
>JAUXWY010000008.1 GCA_030681235.1 Pirellulaceae bacterium
GGAATTGGCTCGGCGATGTTGCGAAACACAGACTTACTCTTAATTCCTTGGTCCACTGTGAAGTCGTTTAATTTCTTAACCGCAATCGAATTCCTTTGTCCCAAATTCACTTGTCCCAAATTCACTCGTCCTCGTCCCCGATTCGTCGTGGCTAAGCCAGATAACCTCGTCAGTCGCCAGTTTTGCGCCACTTGGCGATGCGGCCGTCACTACTTGCGGCCCATCCGATGCGGCCGTCGGGCGAGAATTGAACGGCGTTGAATCCGAGGTCGGACACGCGAAGCCACGTCTGGCCCAAGTCGGTCGAGCGGTCGGTTCCGTTTGTCCCTACCGCAATCAGCTGCGGCTTGGAATTCTCGGGCTTCCAGATCGCGACGCAGCTGCGAAAACCGCTGGGGCTATGCTCCGAGTTTGGCACCGTCCAGGTCTCGCCGCCATCGTTGGTCACGGAGATATGATCTTGCGATACGTCCGGCTGCTTGTAATCGCCGCCGACCGCCACACCCACCTTCGAATCCAGAAAGACCAGCGAGAAAATACCGCCCGATTCGTGTCGCCGCACGGGTGTCTTGCTGATTCGCCAATCTTTCAACTGCGAATCCACGATCACAACGCGGGAATAACGCAGCGGACGATTTTCTATGTTCTGATCCAAACCGCCTTCTGAATTGGCTTGGTCAGTTTGCTCGGCCGGTAGGTCGCCGCCCAATCCAATCGCCCAATGATCGCCACCAAGGGTCGTCATGTTGGTGCCACTAGCAGCGAACCCCGCTTCGCCTGATTCCAACTTGGGAGTCGCCAGAACTTGTTCCCAAGTCCAGCCCGAGTCGTTCGTGTGAAGCAAGAAGAGTTGGCCGTTGATCGGATCGCCCATGACCAATCCCGTGGCATCGTTCAAGAAAGACACCGAATCCAAAAACACTTGGGGATCCGTTGATTCGTAGACGATCTTCCAAGTGGCGCCGGTGTCTGCCGAGCGATAAAGTCGAGCTGGCGTGCCCGATGTCATGGCCAAGATGTTTTCTTCGTCAAACACATGGAGGTCGCGAATATCGAGCTTTTCCGCACCAGCGAGACGTTGGACCTTCCAAGTCTGGCCTTGATCGACGGTATGGATGACCGTGCCGTTGGTCCCGCTGGCCCAAACCACGTTGGCATCGAGAACAAACAGCCCGCGTAGACTGGCGTTGGGCTCTTGGTGCATCAGCTCCCAAACCGGGTCATCACTTGACTGAGCGGAAAGCATTGCGACCGGGCTTAGCCAAACCACGAGTCCCACCAGAAAAACGAATCGCATTTTCAAGTCCTCAACAATCAACACTCGGATTCCAATGAAAATCAGCCGGACCGAGCAAACCAAGTCGTCAAGCCGATAACCACCAACGATACTCCACCCCGAACGTATTCGAATAGGCAAAGCCAAGGCTTCCAAAAACAATCTGCGGAAATCGACCATATTGCTAGTTTCACCGACTCGGCCCAGTTCACCCCCGCGGCGAGTTTGTGCGGCAAAATGACGCAACCAACCCGCGATTCAAACAAGTTTTCGTTATCTTAGGACCTCCCTGGCGGAGGACAAGTGAAAACTTCGACCTCTGGGCAGGGCGGGGAGAATTTACTGCAGATAGTAAGGTGATATTTTGCTGCGAACACGTTCGGAAGCTCAAGCCGGCTGGGACGACGCTGTTGAACCAAATGATCGCGAAGTCGTCGGGCGGTTGGCTTTGCTGGTCGTTTTGGCTGCGGCTTTGGGCTGCACTCCGCCGCCTCAGTTCCGCGAGAATGCCTTGGAATGGCACAAACAAGAACGAACCGCTCGGTTGGAGCCGGGTCAAACCTTTGCGGCTCACCACCGCCATGACGTGTCGGACATTGTGTCGGATTGGTTTGGGACGCCCGACGATCCGTCGTTGCCATTGGTCGAAGGAGCCGAGGACCCGTTGGCCCAGTTGTTCAACGCCGAAAACCTGAAACGCGCGGCGGGTCCGGTCGTAAGCCGAGACAAGAACAGCAGCGTGGGCTTGTATCGGCGACACTGTGCTCATTGCCATGGAGTGACCGGCGATGGCATGGGGCCGACCGCTTCATTTCTTTCGCCTTATCCTCGTGACTTCCGACTGGGACGATTCAAGTTCAAGAGTTCAACCACCGGAACGCCTCCGTCGAAAGAGGACCTGAAACGGCTGCTGCAAAACGGCGTCCCAGGGACGTCGATGGCGTCTTTCCGACTTTTGAAGGATGAAGAACTTGATGCGTTGGTCGACTATGTGATCTACCTTTCGATGCGCGGCATGGTCGAGCGATTCCTGGTCGCGGCTGTTCGAGACTTGGATGATGACCAGCGATTGGTCAACCTGCCCAACGGCATGCGATTTGCGGAGCTTCCCAGCAAGGCCAAGTTGGAAATCGGCACGCCGATATCGTCACTGCTAAAATCGGCATCGGACACAACCGAGGCGGAGCCGGTCGACGCTGGGGATCCGACGTCAAGAGCCACCGAAGCGGCCGAACCGAATGCGGACAGCGTGGTAGAAACGGTGTCAACCGCGCTGCAAACGGCGTTCGATCCCGCGAAGGTGGAAGAAGACTTGCTTTATTTGGTGGAAGAGCAGTTACTGCCAATTTCGGAGAAGTGGCTCGGCATATTGGACAACGAACCTCAAGACATCGAAGTTCCGGAGTGGGTTGCGGACCGAGGTCACTCCGATTATTCGGCACAAGTTGAAGCCGGACACAAACTCTATTATGGGGCCGCCAACTGCGTCCAATGTCATGGGGAGACCGGGGTCGGTGATGGACAAACGAACAACTACGACGATTGGACAAACGATTGGTTGAAAGTCGAGGGGCTCGATCCGAACAAACCCGAAGCTTGGGCCGGTTATGTGAACGCGGGAGCTAATCCACCTCGTCCGATTTTGCCGCGAAATTTGCGACAAGGAGTTTATCGAGGCGGCGACCTGCCGATCGATCTGTTTCGAAGAATTCGCAACGGGATCGAAGGAACGCCCATGCCCGCCAGCCTCACGTTGACGGATGATCAGGTTTGGGCGTTGGTGGTTTATGTTCGGCAAATGCCGTACGAGCCATTGAGTCGTCCCGCGACCGCTCCCAAGTCTGAAAACCAACGACCCACTCGGTAGAAAGTGCAGCGGACGCATGATGCATCGATTTTGGGCGGTTCTATTTTCGTTGGTTCCCGTGCTGGGGATTGGACTTTATGTCCTGGCCGTGGTTGGCAAGGGTTCGATCGGCGGTTTTTCTTTGGCTGGGCTGTGGCTTCCGGAAAACGCCAATCCATACACCACAACGATCGATCATTTGTTCGACTTGGTCCACATCATTTGTGGCGTGGTACTGGGCATCACGACCTCCGTTTTGGCTTATGTCATCTGGCGTTATGCCGACCACGCCGGGCGTAAGAATGAAGCGGCGCAGTATGTGACGCATCACGCCCTGTTGGAATGGATCTGGACGGTGATCCCAGGTGCGATCCTTGTTTTCTTAGGCTTTTATCAGCTGCAAGTTTGGGCTGACAATAAAATGAATCGGCCGATGCAAACAATCGACGGGAACATACAGGCGATCGAACCGATGGCGTTGGTCGTGGGCAAGCAATTTGGCTGGGAAGTTTATTACCCTGGTCCCGACGGCCGGTTGGGCACCTCCGATGATCTACGGATCGAAAACGATTTAACGGTTCCAGTGGGGCGCCCTGTCGTGCTGCGCGTCGAAGCACAGGATGTCCTCCACAGCTTTGCGATCCCGGGCCTTCGAGTCAAGCAGGACGTTGTTCCGGGCATGACTCAGTTGGTTTGGTTCCAAGTCGATAAGCCTGGCACGTACGAAATTCTCTGCATGGAATTGTGCGGTTGGGGCCATTACAAAATGCGAGCCCGGATGAAAGCTGTCGCGGAGCCACTGGATGGTATTGCGAATGGGTCATCCACCGAGCCATCATCCACTGCAACCCCCGTCGCAGACGAAGAGGTCAAAGATTGAGTTTCTTAACGAAGTACGTATTCAGCTCGGATCATAAAGTCATCGGAATTCAGTTCCTGATTTCGTCGCTGATTTGGTTCTTGGTCGGTGGCTTGATGGCTGCGGCGATGCGTTGGCAATTGGCGTGGCCGTGGAGCGATATGCCGATCTTGGGTTCGTGGTTATTTGAAGCCGAGGGAGGGCAGATCTCGCCCGAATACTACACGATGCTGCTGACAATGCACGGCACCGTGATGGTGTTCTTTGTGGTCATACCGATTCTGGCGGGCGCCTTTGGAAACTTCTTGATTCCCTTGATGATCGGCGCGGACGACATGGCCTTTCCCAGGCTCAACATGATGAGCTATTGGTTCATGTGGCCCGCGTTTGCGTGTTTGTTGTTATCATTTGCGTCGCCTGGTTTTGGACCCGCCGCTGGTTGGACATCGTATCCGCCCTTGGCAGTGTTCGAGGAAGCAGCGCCGGGGAGTGGCTTGGCACAAACCCTCTGGTTGACGGGCCTCACGTTTGTCGGACTTTCTTCGATGATGGGTTCCATCAACTACATCACCACGATTGTGCAAATGCGAGCTCCGGGCATGACATTCTTTCGTTTGCCAATGACGATCTGGGCGATGTTGGTCACTGCGATCTTGCAGGCCTTTGCGCTGCCAGTCCTAACGGCGGCTGTTTTGATGCAGATTGCCGATCGTTTGTTGGGCACTTGTTTCTTCATACCCGAGGGAGCCCTGGTAGGCGATTCCTTGGTCAAAGGCGGTGGCGGGCAGGCCCTGTTGTGGCAACACCTGTTTTGGTTCTACTCGCATCCAGCCGTCTACATCATGTTGTTACCCGCCATGGGTATGGCCAGCGACATCCTGAGTTCCATGTCGCGCAAGCCGCTGTTTGGCTATCGACCGATGGTCTATTCGATTTTGTCGATCGGCGGGTTGGGGTTCATCGTTTGGGGACACCACATGTTTGTCTCCGGAATGCAACCTTTGGTCGGCGCGGCGTTTATGCTGACGACGATTTTGATCGCCCTTCCCAGCGGGATCAAAACCTTCAATTGGTTGGCCACGTTATGGGGCGGTCGCCTGCAATTGACAACCGGAATGTTGTTTTGCATGGGCTTTATCGCCATGTTTGTGATCGGCGGCCTGTCCGGTGTTTTGATGGCCGTGGCGCCGGTGACGATATTCATCCATGACACGTATTATATTGTCGCGCACTTTCACTACGTCCTGTTTGGCGGCACCAGCTTGATCGTGATTGGCTCGATCTATCATTGGTATCCGAAAATGTTCGGCCGGATGATGAGCGAGACCTTGGGCAAGATCCACTTCTTTACGACTTTTGTCCTCATCAATTGTGTGTTCTTTCCCATGCACTTTTTGGGCGCGCAGGGGTTGCCACGCCGCTACGCGGACTTCACTCACACCGACAGCTTTGCTCACTTGCAGCCCATCAACGAATTCATCACTTACAGCGCGTTTGCCTTGGTAGCGGTGCAGGTTTTCTTCATCGTGAATTTTTTTGGCAGCATGATTTTTGGTCGACGCGCGGGAAATAACCCTTGGAACGCCAACACGTTGGAGTGGGTCGCGACTTCTCCGCCACCCCATGGCAACTTTACTTCTCCGCTTGTCGTATACCGAGGTCCTTACGAATACAGCGTGCCGGGTCGAACCCAGGATTTTTGGATGCAAACGGATCCGGAGGACGCCGATGGCCACATCGCCCATTGATCTTCGGACGAATATCAACGACCGTTCGCCGGCGACGAGTGAAGATTCGCGGCTGGTTAATCGCTTGGTTTGGCTGACCGCCGCGACGGTGTTCCCGTTGATTTGGGCGGGTGGGCTGGTGACAACAACCAAAGCCGGTATGGCCGTTCCCGACTGGCCAGGAACCTACGGGTACAACATGTTCCTGTACCCGTGGACCACATGGTTCTTTGGACCGTGGGATTTGTTTATCGAACATGGACATCGGCTCCTTGGGTCGTTGGCCGGAATTTGGTGCCTGTTGCTCGTTGGCGCGACTTGGCTGCGACCGACAACGACACGCGTCCGAGCCTTGGCGTTGGGCGCGCTAACGCTCGTTATTCTGCAAGGCGTCATGGGAGGCGTTCGAGTCCTGAATGTGGATCGTGAAATTGCCAGAATTCACGGTTGTTTGGGCCCCGCTTTTTTTGCGTATCTTTTGGGGCTAACCGTCGTCACCAGTCGTTGGTGGAAGTCGGTCGCAAATCGCTCGTTTTGGACCGGTGGAACGGGGGCAGCGAACGACGAGTCGAATGGAGTGCCTTTGATTAGCGGACAACTTAGGATTTGTCCCGAAATAAGTTCCGGATTTCGATGGCTCTACCAATACAAAGGTAGTTTAGCGAGCGCTGGTGTACCGGCTTCAGCCGGCGGGTGCAGT
>JAUXWY010000012.1 GCA_030681235.1 Pirellulaceae bacterium
GCCGAGGCCGAACCGCTGCTATTGAAGGGATACGAAGGGATGAAGGCCCGCGCGCCGACCATTCCCGTACAGGGCATGATCCGCCTACCCGAAGCCCTCGACCGGCTGATTTCCTTGTATCAGTTGACCGAGAACGTCGAAGCCGAGCAAAAATGGGTCAAGGAGCGGGAATCGTACTCAAATTGGTCTTCAACCGTAGCACCTTGGCTGCGGAGTCGGTAGCGTCTGATCAGCGAAGCAGCCGTGATAAGCACACGTTGACAAGGCCGAGAACAATTCCAATTTGATCTTCAACAAGTTGCTCTATCCACGATCACGGTCTACGCCAGCGAACAGACAACGTTTACCCCCGAGCAAGCGAAATCATTTTCCGAGCGAATCTCGCGGGAATGGCAAGTATCGTTAGAGCGAGCCCGGACCACCTTCGAGAACGTTGTGGTTTGGTTTGTCGGAAATGGACTTGTACTGGCGTTTTGGCTAATCGGTCTGTACCTGGCGTGGCTTTTGTGCTTTCGCCGCTTCTGGAAAACAAAGGCTTAACCAAATGGATGGCAGGGGAATGGATGCCAGGGGAATGGTTGGCCCATCATGAGCGATTACGTCGCGCTCGCTAGCTTGTTAGTCATTTTTCGACCTACATTTTTCGCCATCAATGGTCAACTAAAAGTCTATGGTACGGAAGGTAGGCCAAAAAGTGCTTGAGTCTCGACGAGAGTTTGATGGGAAGCGGACGCGAGTGCTGGAAGTTCGCCAAATTCGAAAACAGTTTTCGTGGGCTCGTTGAAGCGTGCTGGTTGGGTTGGATTTTCGGATACAACCCGACATCGTGGCGTCTGGGGCTACTTGGACAGTTTGCGAATCCTCGCGGCCCGGATTTCCACTCGGCCTTCGCGACTGAGGTGTTGGAAGCCGATGTGGCCCGATGTCGGCCGATCTTTGATGGGACTGGCTTGAGTGCCATCGTGTCTCAAGACCGGTTGGTCATGCTCGTTCAAGTCGATGTCTTGGATCACTTGTTCGTTGAGTGTGGCTTTGAACTTGCTTCCGTCAAGGCGAATCATGACTTGATTCCATTCGGTTGGTTTATAAACTTGTGCCGAAGGAGCGACCGCGCGGTAGAGTCCGCCCGTCAACTCCGATTCCGTGGCACTGGTGTTGTAACGAAAGTCGGCGACTTGAAACTCTAAGCCATCGAAGGCGGGATCACCGGCTGGCGGCGAACGCAGCGCGACTCCGCTGTTGCCGCGTTCGGTAAGTTTGATTTCAAATTGCAGTTCAAAGTCGTCGTAAACGGCTTCGGATACCAGCCATGTTCCTCGATTGTCTCCTGATCGCAGAGTGCCGTCCGTGATCTCCCAATCATGGCCGGCGACATCCTTTCCTACATCCGACCACTCGGTCACTCGCCAGCCCACCGGTTTGCCGTTCATCGGAAACAACGGTTCCCATGGTTCGTCGCTTAAAGGTTGGTCTTTGAGTCTGTCTTCGGCGTCACCGTGGACGTAGTTGTAGGCGGTGGAGTGCCCTAGTTGGGCCCGTGTTGATGTCGAAGGCAGGATGACGATCATGGTTGCCGATAGCATGAAGAACACAAATCGCATGGTACAAGCTTTCTAAGAGCCTCTCCCCAAAGGGGCTATTGGGGACTCGCCGGAGTGGGTCTGACCCCTTTTGGGATAGACTCTATTTGTAAAGGGTCGGACACGGGGCGCGTGGTCGGTTGGACGACCTTGGCGCCCATTAGAGTAACACCTATCCGATTTGCTTGTTACTGGACTTTGACTCGTATTTCACGTTTCTGCACATCGGAACATTCAACCGTGCCGAAATCGATGGCATCGATAACGGTTTGAACGTCGCCCGCGTAGCCCAACGTGATTGTGGCTTCTTGACCGCTATGTCCCGTCTGGTAGTTGCCGGTCTTCAGCGCCGCCTTGAGTTTCTCTAGGTTAGGTAGGAACCGACATCCATGTTCGCCGGACCAGTGATGCGAATCGTAACGGTGGTGCCCATCGCGGGAGTCGGGAACGATGGTGGAGTGTTCGTTGGCCGTCCCCCACCTTGCCCGCCAAAACCCTGCCCGCCAAAACCCGGAGGCTGACCACCCAGACCCGGAAATCCAGGCGGCGGACCGAACGCGGGCGGCTGACCACCCGGGCCATTCGAGCCCGGACCGCCCTGCCCTCTTGGTTGGGTTCCATCCGACGGCGACGCCTCGCCCTGGTCAAGTTTCTCACGATCTTGTTTGGCTTGGGATCAGCACCAATGGTCTGTTTTTCGGCCTCCGAAATCGAGGCGACCGAACGGGAAGGGGGATGACTGGATTGACGTTGTTGACGGATAAGTTACCTTGAACTTGCTGACCTCGATGCGATTGGTGGTCATCAAGGTCAAACCGGTCACCCCACGCGCAAGGAGCACCCCATGCCTCCGTTGTTCGATAAACACGGTGGGTTTCGTCGGCTGCACTCCTTCACTCTGGCGACGATCGTCCAGATCGAGACACTACGTTTTTGCCGCCGCTTCCTGACCTTCGATCATCGCGAGACGGGCACGAAGTTCTACGACCCGAAGGGGCGGCAGTACGATCAGATGGCCCAGGCCGCCCGCAGCGGACGCCAGAATATTATCGAAGGTTCAGAACGCTCGTCGACCTCTAAAGACACCGAAATGAAACTGACGGACGTGGCGCGAGCGAGTCTGAGTGAATTGCGAGGTGATTTTGAGGTCTTCATTCTTGATCGGAACCAGTTGCCGTGGTCGGTACACTCACCCGAGGCAAAGGCCGTCAACGCCATCTCGCTCGATCCCGCGCCTTTCTCCGACGACTTGGTCCACGAGTCGGCAAAACATGCGATCGAACAGCGACGAAAATATTCGCCATGGTTGGATGCCGATGACGCGGTGGTCGTGGCCAACGCCATGCTCATCATCATCGGCCGCGCACTGAATATGTTGAAAAGCCAGATTGAAGCGCAGGGCAAGGCCTTTGAAGAGACCGGTGGTTTTAGCGAAAGGCTCACGACCCGGCGCATCGAGGTGCGTGATCAACAGCAAGCGGCTGATTCGCCCGATTGTCCACAATGCGGAAAATCCATGCGCCGCCGCAGGTCGGCGAAAGGCGATTTTTGGGGGTGTTCGGCATTCCCGGAATGCAAGGGAACCAGGCCGACAGAAAAACACGGAAATTAACAATCTCATCAACAGCATCCAAGGAGCTCGCAACCAACTCACTGACGTCATCGACGTCCCAGAAGTCAACGATGTCATCGACGTCCCAGAAGTCAACGATGTCACTGAAGTCACTGAAGTCACTGATGTCAAAAAAACTCCCAAGGAACGAAGCCGATTGTCCCAAGGAATTTGAAACAAGCAAGATACCCCGAGCAGGGGTCGCACCACCTCGAAAAAAGCAGAGCCAATCGCAACCGGTGGGGCAAGGGGTGGGGACATCACGTGCGGAAGGTGCCGGAAAGCAGGATAAAACGCTTGCCTCGCTCTTGGCTCTGTGGCCATCGCTCAAGCCGACAAACCAACAATCCCTACTTCGACAGGCTCAGGCTCTTACCGCTGCCGAGGTAGCGAAGCCCAACGCCTGATACCCTTCCTATAGCATAGGTCAAAGGTAGGGAGACCGAAACGGTTATTGAGTGCCACTTGTTGGTGACCATCTTGACCCGATTCGAAACAACTTACGTTTCCCGCTTAATTTCGCGACACCCAACACAAGATGGTCAAGATGGCCACTTGGCCATCGCACGGGGTGGCTATCTTGGCGACTCCCATGTTCAGTTTGAGGATCGCCCCATGTTCAACCGCCAAGCCATTCAATCCCCGATAATTACCCCAAAATACGCCGTCGATCATTACATGGACGCTGTTGTTGTCCCTGATTCACTTCCGCGAATGGTCGCTTCCATGAAACAGATAAATTACTCCCATTTTGGTGTCATAATACCGTGAGAGGAATTTAACACTCAGCGACTGTTTAATTCCAGATTTTAAATAGCCCGGTCTGGCGTTCTTCCCGCAAGGAGGAGCGTCAGGCCGGGCTTTTTTTGTTTCCACATTTATCGAAGGA
>JAUXWY010000015.1 GCA_030681235.1 Pirellulaceae bacterium
CCCCGCCACCCCCTCCTCCCCCGCCACCACCACCACCGCCACCACCGCCCCCTACGGGACCTCCACCTCCACCACCACCCCCACCACCACCACCACCACCTCCTCCTCCACCTCCTCCACCAGGACCACCGCCACCACCACCTCCGCCGCCACCTCCACCACCGCCTCCGCCGCCGCCGCCACCTCCGCCACCACCGCCTCCACCAGGGCTGTAGTTCGCTGAGGACACAAGGTGCCGAATGACGAACGGAGCGAAAGGCGTTCCATCACAAGTTCCGCGGAGCAATCCGCCGACCAGTGATCCGCCCGCGACGGTTGTGGACCAAGCGATTGTCCGCGGCCTAAAACAAACAAGGGAAGTGACGCGCAAGCATCACTTCCCTTGTTTCGTTGGTCATCCACAGTCGTTTCAACAACTGGTGCGCGATAGCGTTCACTCGCCACGCGTCTCAATTTGCCCCGACCAATACAATCGAGGCGCCGTGGTCGCAGGGTACTTCAAGCAACGGGCCGCACGGGTTGGTGCTGTATTGCCGCAAACCATCCCAGCCCAAAATGCGAGGCATAGCCCAGTGCCACCGGCCCTGAGACGGGCTGGGCGAATTCCAATCGCAAACCAAAACCAACATCCTGCGGCGGCGACAACTTTCCCTCACGTCGCGTCCGTACGAAACGCCGCATCGCCATCGAGACTTCCGGCACCACTTCACACAACAACGCCGCCGGCAAGCTCCGCGTCGCTAACTCGGTTTGGATTTGACCCACCAACGAGTTCTTTCCCGACTTTTTAAGATATCGCGGTGGAACGTAGGGCGTGACACTGGTCCAAGACGTCGCACCTTGGAACGCAGGAAATAACTCGGGGACAAACGCCCGCTCCGTCTGATCACTAGCCACCAGCCGCAGTCCCACACAACCTCTCGATCCAAGTCGCAACATGCGAAGCGCACGAATCGCGGACCACGCTACTTCGCCCAGCCCCATCGGCGAGTGCAGCAATACATGATCAATCACCAGATCGCCGTCCAAATCCAGCGGCAAGATTTTGGCATGTTCATGCCCACCGCCCATCGGCTGTCCGAATCGATCTTGCCCGATCAATTCCGGACAATCCACAAGCTGCCCATTGCCCGCCAACCCCACCAACGCCCGATGCACCGATTCCGCAATGGGTAATGTGCGAGTGACATGAAGATCCGGGGAAAACGGCAACGGATGATCGCAGTTGCAGATTTGCCAACACACCGTCGTGCCAACGTCACAACTTCCACAACGGCCTTTCCCTCTTTCCGCCGTAGCGACGTAAGGTATCGGTTGGCTCGCGGTCGTTTTATGTTCTGATGCCGAGCCCATACGCCAATCCCCGCTATCGAATCCAATTACAGCGTCCCGCTTGTGATTAGAACCCTTGCTTATTCTGAACGGTCAACCTGTCCAATCGATCCAAGACTATTTGACACGCCGATGCGGTCTCGGGGACCTCGGCTGCCACGCGATTCAACGCGTCCTGAAACTGTTTTTTGATGATCGCCAACATTTCATTGGAAACGAGTTCTGCCGAGACAACCAATGCGGCTCGCAGATTCGCGAAATGTTGGCTCACTTGTTGAATTTGCGGCCCACGCGATTTTAGATATTCGTTACCCGGTCCACGCAACAAGACAATGACGTCCGCTAGGTCCGTGCCAACATCCAGGAGCCACGACGAGACCGAAGATGGCTCCGTCCAAATGAACTCTTCAACACTAGCATTGTCGCCCCAATCATCTTCCGCATCGGTCCAAGAGTCATCATCCAACGTGGCGAAATCCAAATCTGGCAGCCCCAGTTCCTCTTCGACCTCATCGAGTATTGCCTCTTTATCCGCCGTGGCGACGTAACGGGCTTCTGCTTCTTCCCATTCTTCCAAATCCCGGCAACGGTAGTCAAAGGCAAACCCTTCGTCCATGTTGCTGCCATCCAGGTCGATCAGCATGGGCACCCCTTTTTCGAGCAATATCTGGCACGTAGGACAATCGCAAACAGGCACCATTTCGTCGGCGGAGGCCGTCAAAGGAATTCGCTTTCGTTCGCGTTGGAGAAACCAATGCGGTGCTTGGCCGTAACAATCGGGATTGGGCCAAGCCAGCCATTCGTCACGAGCCAAAACCAGTGTGGCTATTTCCTCGCGGAGAAAGCTTTCTGGCACCAGATACGTCCCCGCTGTTTCGGCTTCCCGTTCTAAATCTTCCCAACACTTCTGCAATAAGAATCGCACCAAGTCGTAGTAGATAACGATTTCAGCCGTCCCCAGTCCCGCAAACCGCCAAGCGTGTGAATCGATCGAGATGGGCGCCGGGCATCGCCCGAGATCGGCCCATTGTTGGTAGCGATCGTGCAAATCCTGATCGATATGTTCGCGTTTTTCCACAATCACATCCCGTGGCGAGCGATGCTGCAAATCACAGCGCGGTGACAGCAGCCAGTGCTCGTGAAGCTGGCGAAACAGCTCATCGTACCATTCGATAGCGCGGTAGTTCCTTTCCACTTCGGGATGCTGCATGGCCAAGGTTAAGGAGATGCACTCCCGCGTGGGCGGGCCTTGATCCGAGTCCGACGGTCCATCTGGCGGACATTGAAAGGCATCCCAACAATGTTGAACAATGCACTCGAGCAGCGGTTCGCCGAACAGAACCGAACGGACATCCATGGGCGGTAGGCTGGCACGCTTTTTTCGGCGAGAATTGGCCAACGACCGCCACACGTCAAGGTCATAGACAAAGTCCCAGTCGTCGGCCAAGTGATAGTAATTCGGCGGGCCCAAGCCACCGTCATGTTGATTCGATGGATCAAAGACGATCCCGCGGTGTTCGGGTGACGAGTAGGTGGAATTGATAACCACAAGCCGTGCCGCCAGATCAATCACCACCAGCCCCGCATCGTAGGGTTCATAGTCACCGTGCGAGGTTGGTTCGCCGCGTGAATTCACGTTGCTGTGCGAAGTTAGCCAACGGCGTAGTCGCGGTTCGGCATCGGGACATTTTTCGGGATCCCGTTCGTCACTTCGGAGAAAACGCACAAACGCCAGTTCCAATTCATCGATCGTCTCCGGATCAGCACTAAGCGCCGCCACCACCCGATCCCCCACCGACCCATGCACCACCCCAAAAAGCTCCACATCCAAATCCCGTATAAGTAGTTTGATTTCACTCATAAGTCCATTTCCTCAACGACACAGTACTAAACTAATCGAAAGATTCCAAGCACATGATTTTATCGACTTCGCAAATCTCCAGTGTTGTAGCATCGGACGCTCGAATTAATCCTTATCCATTACCATCAACCCAAACCCACGATACCGTCCGGCTCCGATTGCCAGTGGGCCTGGAACTTCGTGTTGGAACCGTAATCGCACATGAAGCATCGTTCCGTGGAGCTTTTCCGGGCGTACGAAGGCACGAGCCGGTTCGACTCCGGCGATGAATCCAAACGGCTGCCAATCGAATTCGCATTCATTCGTGATGCCCGCGTTAGCCAGAGCTTTACGAAGAAGCTTTTCCGTTTTGGCTGCGTTTCGGTCGTCGTAACCATCGAGAATTACCGGCGTGACGCTGGTCCAGGAGGTTGATAAACCGGTGTATTGTTCGCTGACCCAGTCCTTGCCGAGTTGAACATTCAGTACACCGATTTCGTCGTCGCGCCACTTCAACGCATGACCCAACAATCGGCGGCGAATGAAGTCGATGCGGTCCTGACATCCGGGCGGTGCAGCGACCATGACTCGACGGATCGATTCCACGCGATGCAGGTGCGAGTTGATCGTCGGCAATGGCAGATATTGAAACCGGTGGCAGGAGTTCTCGCTGCGGTTCGGTTGCCCGTCGGCGCCGTGCCCATGCACGAAAGGGAGGAAGTCGGGCCATCCGGCTGGTTGGCAAACTTCGGCAACAGCGTGCCGTATCCACGCCGCCACGTCACGAGTCCTCCGCGCGGTGCTGAACGCTCGATTGCCGGACGCATCAGGTTTCAGAATCGTGAAAACGCAGTTCGGACGCGGTTCTGGGTCGGTCGAGCGACGATAGTGACGCACAGTGAATTCCCGCAGCGGCGGCACCGGCTTGAAACCTTCGTCGGTGAGCCTATTCAGAAAGTCGTCGTGCTTTCGCATGAGGTCATCGAGCGTTCCCGCCCTGGGAACTCGCAGAGCCACACCGCCAGACCGAGCCACTTGCCAGCGTTCACCGGAAAGCCGCTGTGCCTCGGCTTCCGAGATCACTTCCGCATCCGCCGCGACCATGTCGATCCCCCAACCAAGATGCGTGATGCTGCGAGCTGCCGACTTGAGAACATCCAGGTTCCGTAGATCAGCATTCGACGACCGAAACAGGTAATGAACGGCCTCTCCGTCGAGATGCGTTGGCAGCACGACTTTTTCTGTCCGCTTCGGACCTTTGGCAGTCTCACCGCGCTTCCAAGACGGCACGAGTAGATCAGCCGTGTTGTCGGGAACGTAGAACTGCGTCGGAACTTCCGAAGCGACGCCCGCACAGGCGACGATCTCGGGACTCGGCAATTCCTGAAGCCAGCGCAAAGCGGGAACGGCGCTCTCGATTCGCTCTCGTTCGTTTGATCGCGCGGCGGCTGCGGCCACCAACGCCTGAAAGAATCGCAGCGGCGATGGCGGCCATTCCGGTTCGTCACCGTCGCAGCGTCCGTGAACCAGTGGTTGCAGA
>JAUXWY010000017.1 GCA_030681235.1 Pirellulaceae bacterium
GCTGCAAAGTGGAAACAAACGCTATGAAGCTCGCTTTCAATTAGGAGTTCACAGCGAGTCGCTGGATCTGGAGACTCCGTTGGTCGCGGCACCGCCCTGCGAGATACCCGAGGTTGAAGTCGTCCGCGCGACTTGCTCGCGGTTTGTCGGTCGCCGATCGCAAATTCCGCCCAAATACTCCGCGATTCATGTCATGGGAAAGCGAGCCTATGAACTGGCTCGAAACGGGCTTCAATTCGAACTGCCTCCTCGCGAGATCACGATTCATCAATTGAGCTTACTGGAATTCGAATGGCCTTGGTTCACCATTGATGTTCTCTGTAGTGGCGGAACGTACATTCGCACGCTCGGCGACGACTTGGCTCGAGAATTTGGCACCCGAGCGGTCATGACCGAGCTGCGGCGCACGGCGGCCAGTGGCTTTGAATTGCGGGACGCGTGGAGCTGGAACGACATTACATCCAGTAGCGATTGGACGAGGCAATTGGTGAGTGTGGCAAACGCATTGCACGACCTGCCGCGAGTCACCGTCGATCTGGAGACAGCCAGGCGTTTTCGTCACGGATTGATCGCACAAACTTTAGATGTGAAGCTGGACGAAATCTGGCAGCAACACGAACAGAACTCGAGCCAATCAAAGTCGAACAAAGAGGTCCTGGTCCTGCTTCCCGATGAGCGACCAGTAGGGATCGCGTACCACCGCTCGAAGCCCGGTTGCGAAAATGCGTGGCGCATCAAGCTAAATCTATCTCAGTGGTTGAAACCAGATTTGCTCTGACTGCACACACAAGTGTCCCAACCAGTTTTGATCGTCCGCCGTTGGGAAGTCGCTGCGGAGGTGAACCCCTCGGCTTTCGTTTCGGAGGAGAGCGGCTTGAACGATCATCCGAGAAACTTGGAGTAAGTTTTGGAGTTCCCAACCCTTCGGTTGTTGGAACTGGTGCTTGTCGATGTAGTGAACCCAACGTTCGATCTGTTCCAGGGCTTCTTGCAAACCGTCTCCATCGCGTCTCACTCCGGCGGCCCGCCACATGAGGCTGCGAAGCGAATTATTGACGTCCACCAAATCCAGTTGGAATTGTCCGTTATCGATGGGTTGATTAACAATGCCGGTCATGACGACATTGTCGCGTGCTGTCAAAGCGGCCTGGGAAGCACCTTGTCCAGCACGAACGCCATAGACCAATCCTTCCAACAAACTGTTGGAGGCCAAGCGATTGGCGCCGTGTAGCCCGCTGCTCGTGACTTCACCGGCAGCCCACAAGTGGGGTAGCGAGGAGCGACCTGTTTCGTCCACTTCGACACCGCCAATCATATAATGAGCGCCGGGACGAACGGGGATCAGATCTTTGGTAACGTCCATATTGAACTGAGCGCACAGGGAAGTCATGCCGGGAAATCGCTGCTTTACCAGTTCGGGATCCAAGTGACCGAGGTCCAAGTAGACGCATGTGTCGCGAGACTTGGCGATCTGACTTTCGATCGCTTGCGAGACAATATCGCGCGGGGCCAGTTCCGCTCGTTCGTCATAGTCCGGCATGAAGCGACGACCTTCTCGATCGGTTAGGTAGGCGCCTTCCCCGCGAACCGCTTCGGTAATCAAACAACGCCCACCACCGGCAATGTAAAGCACGGTCGGGTGAAACTGCATGAACTCCATGTCGCGCATGCGCACGCCGGCTCGCCACGCCATCGCATGTCCATCGCCGGTCGCGATCGCAGGGTTGGTCGTTTCGCGAAAGACTTGCCCTGCCCCGCCGGTACAGAGAATCGTTTCCTTCGCCCAAATCATGTAGAGTTGAGTATTGATCCGCGCAATGGCGCCACGACAACCGCCGTCATCGGTCAGCAAGTCCACCGAGAAGCTCTTTTCGATGATGCGGGTTTGCGGGCGTTGCCGGACTTGGTCGATGACGGCTCGCATGACTTCCCGCCCGGTACTGTCCCCTAAAGCATGGACGATGCGGTGGTGCGAATGGCCACCTTCGCGGCCCAGATTCAATCCGCTGGGCGTGCGATCAAATTGTGTTCCCCAGTTGATCAGCTCTTGGATTCGTTGCGGTGCCTGTTCGACGACGGTTTGGACGACTTGGCGATCGCAAAGCCGCCCGCCAGCGATCAATGTATCGTTGACGTGCGATTGAAAGTGATCTTCAGCATCGAGCACTCCCGCAATGCCGCCCTGGGCATAGGAGCTGTTCGATTGGACCAACTCGCCCTTGGTCAAAATGGTCACATGAAGTGATGGCTCGATTTCCAAAGCTGCGCGCAATCCGGCCAAACCACCGCCAACGATCAAAACATCGGTCACCAGATGGGAAGTGTTTTTGGGATGGAACGGAACCAAGTAACGGATTGGCATGAAGGACTCCGACTCAATCGAACCTTAAACCGCTGTCGAACCGCAACATCCTACCGGGATGTGATGGTTTCCATCAGACCACGCAGCACAAGGTCATGAAAACTGACCACTCCGACCACCAATCCTTGAGGGTCGATCACTGGGGCCCGCATGATCGAAAACCGTTCCAACAATTTTGCGCAGTTCGCGATGGACATGTTTGGATTCACGCTAAGCACCGGCTTGGCCATGATCTCGTACAGATTGACTCGATCCGCCGAGCGATCTGCCGCGAGAACTTTCTTGCCAATGTCCGAAATCAGCACCAAGCCATACTCGTCAGTTGGGCAGCGTTTGTCGATGATCAAAGCTCTCGTTTCGGGGAATTTCATCGCCAACAAGGCTTGTTTGACAGTCAACTTGCCGTCGAACAAATCAAACTGCGTTTTCATCACGTCGTTCACGCAGAGTTCCAGATTTCCATTCATAATTGTTCCTCGACAATCTTAGTAAGTTTTTCGATTTGGTGGCTCACTCCCACGGCATCTTCGACGTCCAATTGGATGGCGATTCCCGCACCCGACGCGCAATCGAATTTTGCGGTTTCCGCGATTGTTTCCAGAATCGTTCGACTCAAGTGTCGCTCGACCAGAAAAATGACCACATCCCGTTGTGACTCCAATGCCAATCCAAAAAAGGTTTTGGTGGGTTTGACCCCTTCGCCGCGAGCGTTGCCAATGATGGTCGCACCGGTGGCCCCGGCCTCTCGAGCCGCCCGCATGACCGCTTCGGTGCGATGATCGTCGACGAACGCAATGATCAGTTTAAAGTGCATCAATACAACTCCTACAAACTTGCCCGTTTCTCATGCTTGGATCTCCATGCGTCGCCGTCGGTTCTGCATCCACGCCGCTATTTGCGCATACGCCATCACGGAAATCAACGGGCAACCCGCGGCAAACGCAATCAACCCGAAACCATCAATCAAGGGATCACGTCCCGGAATTTGGCTAGACAATCCCAACCCCAAAGCCGCCACCAAGGGGACCGTCACGGTCGACGTCGTGACGCCCCCAGAATCGAAAGCCAACGGCACAATCTCCTTGGGTGCCAAGTACGTCTGCACCACGATGATGACATACCCCGTGATTATAAACCACGGCAAAGGCACGCCAACGATAATTCTAAACGTACCCACAGCAACGCCTATGCCCACACCCAAAGCCACAACCAAACGCAAACCCCAAGCGTCAACTGCCCCACCCGAGACCTCTTGAGCTTTACCGGCAACGGCCATCAACGCCGGTTCGGCAATCGCCGTACTGGCTCCAACACAAAACGCAAACAAATACGTCCAGTAATACCGGTACCAAGGCAGTACGGCCATCTCCTCGCCAACGTTCACGCCATCGACCAGTCCCAAAAACCCAGGTCGAGTCAATTGCTGGGCCATCGCTTCGCCCAAAGGAAATAGCGAGAGACTGAGTCCCGTCAAAAAGAAGGTCAATCCCAACAGCACAAAAAAGAAACCCCACGCCAACTTTGCTGCCTGATGAATAGGTCGCCGCAGCACCAACAATTGAAACGTCAGGACAACGCCTAAGATCGGGAGCAGATCCCGAATCGTACTCAACAGATTTTCACCCAGTTGCCACACGACGTTCATCGCCACACAATCCCCAGCAACAGGACAAACACAATGGGCAACAGCGACGCGAAGGCAATCAAACCAAAGCCGTCGAACAGAGGATTCCTGCCTTTGATACAATTGGCTAGTCCAACACCCAAGGCCGTCGTTAGCGGAACGGTGATGGTCGAAGTCGTGACGCCGCCCGAATCATAGGCAATTCCCACAATTTCCCTGGGGGCCATTGGAGTCAGAATCATCACCAACCCATATCCCACCATGATCAGGTACTGGACCGGCCAGCCGCGCAAAATTCGCAGCACTCCAAACATCAAAGAGACACCCACCGACACTGCCACCACGGTACGTAACACAAGACTATAACGAACTTGAAAGAACGTGGCCTGTTCCGAATTTTCGAAACGATCCAACCTCGCTTGACTGGCCAATCCAGCCGCCTTATCCCCAATAGCAATCAACGCAGGTTCGGCAAAGGTTGTCCCAAAGCCCAAGGCAAAGGCAAAGGCCAGTAACCAAGGAACACTGCCCTTCTTGGCCAAATCGCGGGCCAACTGCTCGCCCAAAGGAAATAGGCCCATTTCCAATCCAATAAGGAAAAACGTCAAGCCGAGCAAAACAAAAACGAGGCCCAAAATCAACGATCCAACATTGGCCATCGGTTGCTGGAAAACAAATAGTTGGAAGACCACAACCGTGATCACGATCGGCAACAAATCGCGCAAACTGCCCCAGAGCGGCTGAAGAAACTCAAAGCCAAACTTCAACGCCCACGTCCATGCTTCGGCTATTTTTTCCCGCAAATGTATGACTCGCCGTCCTTATTCCATCATTCCATCATTCCATCATTCCATCAATTTCGCCGCATCCGCCCGCTTAGCGCGTGGAAACACCGAACGCATCAACTCGAGACTCGTCGGGATCGCCGTGCGAAAGTCTTCCATGCCTTCGAACTCCAACGAAATAAACCCGCGATACTGATGCTGTTGTAAGATCTGGCCAATGCGTTTGTAGTCGAGATCCAACGTGTACCATTGGCCGCCGCCGTAGTAGGTCTTGGCTTGAACCAAAATGGTCCGTGGCGCTAGTTTATCCAATCGTTCGTACGGCTCTTCCAAAAAGTTGCCGGTGTCGGTAGTGATTTGCAACCAAGGAGAATCGACCGCATCGACGATCCGTAGCACACCCTCGGGGGTCAAGCCCAACCCCCAGTGATTTTCCAGTCCCAACACAATGCCGCATTTTTCGGCAACGCGCACGCATTCGGCCAACGCATCAATCACCCAGGGAAATCCATCTTCGTCCGTGTAGCCCGGCAGTGGTGGTTCGATCCCGCGATTCTCCATCAATACATCAAAATTGGCCGCCGTCCCCCACCGTCCCGTGTTGACACGCATCGTTGGGATTCCCAACTTGTAGGCCAACTCGATTTGGCCAATCGTCCGATCGATGTTCTGTTGACGAACCTCGCGATCGGGCGTCAGAAAACCTTGGTGCGTCGACATGCCGATCAAGGGCAAGCCAAGGGCTAGCGCGCGCCGCTTGTACGACATGATCTTGCTATGGCTCAGTAGTTCGTTTTGCTCCAACTGGTAGAGCAACAGTTCCACGCCATCGAAGCCAAAATGATCGGCCAAATCCAAGCACTTGTCGAAGTCGCGGAGTGCGTCATTGCGAAACCTCCAAAGCGAATAGGTGGACAGCAGAATCGGGTGCGTCTGCCGCGGACCAACGGCAGACCGGCCATCGTTGGCCCAGCCATCGTTGGCCCAGCCATCGTTGGCCTGAGATACGGCTTGGCTCAAGGGGATCAACCCAGCGGCCGCGCCGGACCACATGAGAAAATCTCGCCGATGGGATCGCCTATTCATGTTCATGGTGCTGTTCCTTTTTTCCTCGGGGACCAATTCGTTCCCAGTCCGAATCGATGGGGTCGGCGTATCTCGCCCAATCCGCAAAACCTGACCATCTTCTGCTTTCTAAGGTAGGTTATCCGGATTACCGCGTGATCACAAGAACAGACGCTGGATCAATTCGTCCCACCTAGCGTATCTGACCTGTGTCGGGCCCGTTTCTTGGCTGCTGCGGCCCGCTGCCGCGTCTATCTTGCAAAAACTTGTGTCGGATCATGTCAAGCTATTTCGGTCGTGTCGATTGGTCCGGAGCCAGCACTTCAATTTTTCACCAATTGTTCGTTTTTCCTCAAGCAAATCTTGTAGGCGTATTTCGAACCGGATACCATTCATAGCGGAATCGTCATCGGCTTCGTGGCCGGTGGGTGATCACGAGTAGTGATTCTGAATAGGCCAGATGGTTCTGGTCTGGGCCTCGTATTTGCGGTTTGATTTGCAATGGACAATGCTGATCGATTGACGGACGACGTGGAATGCCTGCTGCAAAACGCACGGCTCCGCTCGGAATTGGAGCCGTTCTTGGACGAGGCCCTGTTGGTCGTTGACACCAATCAAATGCCCACGACCGCAGAAAATCAATTTCTCGAGTCGTTGTTGGCTTGGGAATCCGCCCCGATCCTGCCGATCTCGCAATGGTTTCAACCCACATTATTGCTACAACCGGCAGGACAATTGGATGATCTGGAACTGCATCTGCAATTGCACGAAGTGATCCATCAGTTATTCGAAAAACAGATCGTTCTGCAGATGACGGACCATTTGTCCGACCGCGAGCTTTACCAATTGATCGCGCGCGACATTCTGTCCAGTCGCGAAAAGAAGGTCAACCTACCCGACAACCGCTTCGTCTGGCGATGCGTGGACGAATCCAGCGAGCCGGAACTATGGCTCAAGTATTACGCGACCGAAGAAGAACGCCAAGTATGGCAGGAGTTTAACCCGGAAAGTGTTCTACCAGAGTCCTGTTCGCCGCCGTACTCCCGAACGCTACCCCAATAAGTTAGCCGTTCACAACCCAAACGCGGGCCGCCGCAATTTTGGCAGTTAAAAATATTTCTTGGCCGAAGTTGGAAATCGCCAAATTTGCTCTGGCCACGCGGTTAACCAACGCCCTGCGGTCTGGACGTGAACGGCTACTTCTTGCCCTGGGCACGTTTTTCTTGAAAAAACGCCGTCAGTATTTGGCCACACTCGTCGGCCATCAGTCCTTCAATGACGTGGCAGCGATGATTGAGTCGCGGATCGTTCAATAATTGAAACAAGGACTGGACCGCGCCGGCTTTTGGATCGTAAGCCCCAAACACAACGGTATCGATCCGAGCTTGCAAAATCGCACCGGCACACATCGCACACGGCTCCAACGTGACGTACAAGGTGCAACCGTTGAGACGCCAATCTTCCAACGCGGCCGCTGCTTGCGTGATTGCCAGAATCTCGGCGTGGGCGGTTGGATCTTTCAACTGGATCTTTTGGTTATAAGCGGCCGCGATGACCTTTTGATCAGGGCTGACGATCACGGCGCCCACCGGGACCTCGTCGGCTTCGTAGGCCAACAACGCCTGTTGGATCGCGCGCGTCATGAACAGTTGATGATCGACATCGTCGGGATTGGCTTCCTGAATCACGCGCAACTCACTCTTTTGGGATAACCAATTGTATCTTCTCGTAAGCCGCCGTCGTCTGAAAACAGAACAACCCGAGCGGCTCGGATAAACCGACGTCTTGTCGGATCGAAAATTGGTGGCCCGCGCGAACTTGGTTGACAACTTGCTGTTCATCGATCCAACACTCGATCCGCTCCGCGGAAACCTTGATCCGTACGTCGTACCATTGGTTGATCTCGAAGCGATGAACCGTGCGAGTTTCATTTCTGGCGGCGTCTTTCTCATCGACACTGGAAAGCCCGACCGTCATACCACCCCAACCACCCACAATGAACGAACAATAGGCGTCACCAACCGGGAAAGTCACCCCGCAAAACATATCGTTGCCATCGATTCGCTTCGCGCGAATTCGCAATTCATAGTCTTCTCGTGGGACATCGCTTCGCTTCAGCGACTCTTGACCCGTGAAGGTGATTCCGGAGAGAACTTGTCCCATTTCCAAAACCAGAGTATTCTCTTCCAACAGAAATTCACCCTCGCCACCAAACTTGGTTTGTTTCCAACCGGACATCGATTTTCCATCGAACAAATCGATGACTCGTTGTTTTTCCTCTCCGGGGGCCGTTGACCCTTCCTGTTTGGGCTCCTGTTTGACCGTTTCCTGTTTGACGGTGTCTTGTTCTCCCGTGTCCGGCAGAATGATAACTGGCAATCCATGGTTGTCCGTGCTCTCATCTGGTGCGGTAGTCACGGAAATCGCCTGCACCGCAGCGTGGCGCTGGTCGACTTCAGAATACCCCAACGCTTTTGTATCGGAGTCGCTGGCGACCGCTCGCACCCAAAAACGATTGGGCAACGGACCCAAGTTCGCTAATGGCAACACGAAACGTCCTCCGGTCGCCGAGACGATCGCGCGATGGAAGACACGATCATTGGCTTGAACATAATCGTCGGCCAATTGTTGAGAAAACGACTCGCTGCTCTCGTACTTTCGTCGTGACGTTGGTTTGAATTTCAATTGGTCGAGCGGGTAGCCGACTTCGACTTCGACATCAAAGGGTCCGTGGGGCGCACCCGGAACATGTCCCACCACGCCGAATTGGCCGCCGGATAGTTCCGTTTCGAGTTCAATCGAGGCGAACTTGGGGAAACGCAACAACGGATCACCGAAGTAGGTCATCATGTCGGCATGTTCCAAGATCTCTTGTTCCAAAATGTCGCTGGTTGGACTCAACAGCCAGGCGAATTGATGCAGAACTTGGCGGTAATCGATTTTTTGGGTGCCGACGCTTTCCATCATCGCTGTCAATGAAGCGGTATCCATCGAAGCGTCTTGATCCGGATCTGATTCAGCGGTTTCCTCGGACCGAGCTTGGTTTTGGGCCTGCATCCGCTCGCGAGCCGCCAAGACCATGCGGCGTTTGGCTTGTTGGAACCAAGCTCCAACTTCGATGCAGGAATCCTCGCCATAAAGTGTCAACAATTCCAACCCAAAATTCGCCAATCCGTACGGAGCCGTTACTCCAGTTCCAGCCACTACGGAAACCGGACCGTGGGGAGCTCGCAACATGGACTCCGCCAAACAGTCTTGCCGCATGTCGAATTGTCCGGTCGAGCAGGCCAGCAACAAGGCAATTGGCGACGTTGAACTGGAAATCTTCTGGGAGTTGCCCGTCGTGATCGTGGGCACGATTCGGTCCGGGAATCTGGCCGAATCCAAGGAGTTCCACGAGCCATGTCCCATGTACACCCAAAACAAAGCACCGCGATTCAAGCTCTCAAAGACCTTGTCGCAATATTGGTCGGGCCCTGGGCAATAGACACTCCGCCAACTGGCGTGAGTCATGCCCACCGAAAACTTTCCGGGGATTAACTCCGACAACATGCGAGTTGCGGTGCTCTCGATCACCTTGTCTTCCAAGGCACCAAACCCGCCCAGACCGGCGACAAATTCAATTCGTCGCTTGGCGAATTCGATGTCCGGATCGTTCTCGAAGCGAATCGTTTTGTCAATCAATACGGTCAATTGATCGGTGTTGTGAACGGACCACCGCCCAATCGCCAATTCTGGGGCACCATCGTCATCCAAATCCGCGTACCAATGATCGGAAGCGACACGAGGGCGCCCTCCAAATCGCTGGCTCACGATCGAATCAACATATTGAGTTGGCACGCCAGTCCCCTGAAGATCCAACAGCGTCGGCACATCCCCAATCAGCAACACAAACCGCAATCCCGTTGGATGCATCTGTCGCAGCAGGTCCTTCAGTTGCTCGGGAGTTTGTGGCGAGTCCACCAAGCCGATGCGATATCCTTGGTTGGTACGATATTGCAACCACGGCTCCAACGTCGGTTGCCACTGTTCCGGACAGACCACCAGTGTATCAAACGTGACGGTGGTGGGCTGAAGACCGTCCGCCGACCAAGGCTTGGCATCGATCGTTTCGATGTCCATCCGATCAAGCACTTCCGATTCGGCTGGCACCCCAGATTGCACATCAGTCGGTGAATCCCGCCACCCCAGACGCGGGACTTGATCGGGCATGGGCGGCGATCCCAAATAGGGGACCACGACCAACGGTCCGGCGGGGATCATTCGATAGGCGATCCATCCGCCAATGACCGCCAGGAGCACCACGTTAAGCCACAACACAGACTTTAACCACCGTCGACCAAAAACAATCCGGTTTCGCATGTTTATAAACTCCACCGCGTTTCTTATCGCTTCCGAAAGATCAGACCGTAATTGTCTTTGAGGAAGTCGACTTCCTCCACCAGTTCAAAACCGGCTTTTTCAATCTCCGTACGAAACACGCTCTTGCCCGCGCGAACATGGTTCAAGATCCAATCACTGCTAACCCCTTCTTCTCGCTCGAAGTCTACGACCACCATCCGCCCGCCTTCGCGCAGGGCGGTATGGATCGACTCCAACGTCGAGTACGGAAACTCGAAGTGATGATACGTGTCGCAGATGTAGACCAAGTCCACCGAATTAGGAGGCAAAGTGCTTTGGCGAGCGTCGCAGATCACGCCGATCACGTTGTCAAAACCTTGGCGGCGACAGTCGCGTACCAATTCGTAAACAAAGTTCGGGGCGATATCCACCGCGTAGACTCGGCCTTCGGCCCCGACTTGCCGAGCTATCAAACGAGTGAACAGTCCCGTGCCGGCACCCACATCCGCCACGACCATCCCCGGCTTCAAATCGAGGGCCGCAACAATGACGTTTCGTTGGTCATAGACTTCGCGGCCTTCCTTTTCGAAACGTTCAACGTAGCGAGCCGGATCCGCGTTTAAGAAATCGTCGTTGATCCCTGGCCGGACACTTTCTTCTTGTGCGAGAGTCACAGCGGTGAGGCTGAGCCATATCAAACTGGCCTTGATGGCGGTGTTCATCCAACAAGACTTCGGTCGGGATCGACTCAAAATGCAGCTCACGCGTTTGTACTCCGCTTGGATAAAATTTCTCGCCCACCCATGTTCAACAACTGTCGAGCCAATTCGCGACCCAAAACCGTCGCGGATGCGGCCGAACCGCCAATTTGCCAATCCAAGCGTTGGTCGCCCGCTTCGCTGAGAATGGCCGCTTGCATGTATAGCTGACTCTCACGTACCACCGCGTGCCCGGCGACCGGCGCCGTGCAACCCGCGCGAGTCTCGTTCAAGAACGCTCTTTCGGCCGTAACGCAGGCCATCGTATTGAAGTCGTTCAAGGCTTGCACCTGCTGAATGGTCGCGGCGTCATCGCGCCGAGTTTCCAAGCCCAACGCACCTTGGCCGACAGCCGAAAGCATGGTCGATAAATCCATGGCTTGCGTGATTCGCTGCTCCAGCCCCAAACGACGCAGACCGGCACAAGCCAATACAATCGCGTCATAATGCCCCTCGTCCAATTTCCGCAATCGTGTATCGACATTGCCACGCAAGTCGGCAATAGCTAAATCGGGCCGAAGCCATTTCAACTGGGCCGCTCGTCGCAAGCTGCCGGTACCCACGGTCGCTCCCGTCGGCAATTCACTCCAAGTCAAAAAACGATTCGAGACAAATGCATCGCGAACGTCCTCGCGATCTGGGACGGCCGCCAACGTCAAACCGTCGACCGGGTCGGTCGGCAGGTCCTTCAGACTATGGACGGCTAAATCGATTTCGTTCTCCAATAACGCAACCTGCAATCGCTTGGTAAAGAGTCCGTCGCCGCCAAGTTGTCGCAACGATCCAGTCGCGACATCACCCTGGGTCGTGATCGGAACCAATTCGACTAAACCGCCCCGAGCCCGCAATTGGTCCGCCACCCAATTGGATTGCCACAACGCAAGTTGACTATTTCGCGTTCCCAGACGAATCATTCTGGTCCTACATTTTCTGGGTTATTGAAACTCCGGCCGTTTACCGCTGGCGAAAGAGTCTACGGTCGCTAGCAGTTTTCCCGAGGGCACGTTGCGCTCAGTGAAACCACCGCAACCTGGCGCCGAGAGCTCTTTAGCGAACGCTGGTGTA